>CAVHCX010000014.1:0-66059 GCA_963634745.1 Clostridium sp. CAG:343 | reverse complement strand
TCCTCGATAGCTCAGTGGTAGAGCGTTCGGCTGTTAACCGAAATGTCGTAGGTTCGAGCCCTACTCGGGGAGTTAACCCTGTAATCCTTTGGATTGCAGGGTTTTTTGTGTAATAAAATATAATAAACCGGAGAAGAGATATGCAAAGTATGAAAAAGTATAATCATCGTTTGGTAGCAATCCTTTTAACGATGGTAGTGTTGGTAGCAGGTATTGGAGGCTGCGAAAGCCTTGGAAGGAAAAATAAATCCAAGGATGGAACTTACTCCATTGAAGTCAGCCTTTTAGGAGGAACGGGGAAGGCCAGTATAGAATCCCCTACCACTTTAACAATCGAAGGGGACTCTATGACCGCCCGGATTGTATGGAGTAGTTCCCACTATGATTATATGCTAGTGGATGACACGCGCTACGAACCCTTGGAGGGAGAGGACACATCGGTATTCGAGATCCCGGTAAAAGCCCTGGATGAGGATTTAGAGGTGGTGGCAGATACCACAGCCATGAGTGTGCCCCATGAGATTACTTACGTTCTTCATTTTGATTCCAGCACCATGAAAGCTACAGATAGTGAGAATGATAAGGATTCTGACCAGCAGGACCAAAGCAACGATAAGGATAGCAGTACAGGGACAAGCAGTACGAAGACAGGTAAGGATAGCACATCAGATAAATCTAGCAGCGTCTGGGATCAGGAAGCGCCTGAGATTGACGGACTTAGCTATGAATCCAAGTTAGACCTTTCCTATGCTAAGCAGTTTCAGGTTTACTTTTATAAACATGGTTATTCTCTGATTGAAATAAAAGATGAGGGAAGGTATCTTGTGGTTCCTGAAAAATACGATACTCCCGAGAATTTAGACGAGGATATTGTAGTATTGCAAAAACCTTTGAATAAAATATATTTAGCGGCCACTTCTGCAATGGCCCTCTTTGATTCTGCGGATGCCCTGGATTCGATTAAATTCAGTGGGCAAAAAGCGGATGGCTGGTACGTGGATAATGCAAAAAAAGCTATGGAAGAGGGTAGCATTTTGTATGCCGGAAAATATAGTGAGCCGGATTACGAAACCTTGATGGATGAGGGCTGTAATCTTGCGATTGAATCCACCATGATCTTGCATACCCCCAAGGTGAAGGAAATGTTGGAGTCTTTAGGCATTCCTGTTATGATCGAGCGATCCAGCTATGAGACAGAACCTTTGGGCCGGACCGAGTGGATTAAATTATATGGAATTCTCACGGATCACGAGGAAGAGGCTAAGACATTTTTTGATGCCCAGGCAAAGATTATGGTGGATCTAAAAGATGTTCAGGATACTAAAAAGACGGTTGCATTTTTCTATATGAATAGCAATGGCACGGTAGTAGTGAGAAAATCGGAAGATTATATTCCGAGAATGATCGAGATTGCCGGAGGTCATTATATTTTTGAGGATCTGGAGAATACAGAAAGCAATAGTCCTTCGGTAGAACTTTCTATGGAAGAATTCTATGCGACAGCGAAGGATGCAGATTATCTGATCTACAATTCATCTATTGATAGTCCTTTAAATAATATCCAGGAGCTTCTTGAAAAAAGCGACTTATTTGTTGATTTTAAAGCAGTTCAGAATGGAAATGTATGGTGTACCGGTAAGTATCTTTACCAGGCTACAGATAGCTTGGGAGACATGATTCAGGATATTCATCTTATGTTGACAGGTGGAAACAAAGAGGATATGAAATTCCTATATCCCATCTCTTAGAAATAAATTGGATCTAGAAGAATATAGAAGAAATATAGTAATGTCCTGGGCATAGCAAGAGACAGAAAGAAACATTATGGATAAAAATGATTATGGAAGACAACTTTATAAGATAAGGATCCGATATGGGATCGTATTTGCCCTTATGTTAATTCTCCTGGCTTTTATGGTCGTGTGGAATATTAATTCCGGAAATGTCCACATTGAGGTGAAGGAGATTATCACAATTCTCCTGGGGGGGAAGGCAGACTCTATGGAGTACAGCATTATATGGAAGATCCGCCTGCCCAGAATTCTTATGGCAGCAATTCTAGGTGGGGCGCTGGCTTTAGCCGGATTTTTGCTTCAGACTTTTTTTGCAAATCCCATTGCTGGGCCCTTTGTACTGGGAATTTCTTCCGGGGCTAAGATGGCCGTGGCCCTAACTATGATCTTTTTTTTGCAATATGTAGGGAATATATCTTCCTGGGGAATGATCCTGGCGGCCTTTGCCGGATCTTTGATTGCCGTGGGATTTATCTTGCTTTTGTCCAGAAAATTAAAAAACATGGCAACTTTGTTGGTGGCCGGAATTATGATCGGATATATTTGCTCGGCGATTACGGACTTTGTGGTGACCTTTGCGGAGGACTCTGATATTGTGAACCTTCACAGCTGGTCCCAGGGAAGTTTCTCGGGCATGAGTATGGCAAATGTGAAGATGGCAGCCTTTGTAGTTGCTCTTTGCCTTGTAGGAGCCCTTGCCCTGGCAAAACCTATGGGGGCCTATCAAATGGGGGAAGCCTACGCCCAGAGCGTGGGGGTTAATACTAAGAGATTTCGAAGCCTCCTGATACTTATTTCCAGCTTGTTGGCAGCCACTGTAACGGCCTTTGCTGGGCCCATTTCCTTTGTGGGAATTGCGGTGCCCTATCTGATTCGAAGAGCCCTAAAAACATCAAAACCCCTAGTGGTGATTCCGGGAACCTTTCTTGGAGGAGCGGTATTTTGTATGGCATGTGACTTGATTGCCCGCATGGCCTTTGCCCCAACCGAGCTTAATATCAGTACCGTGACTTCTATGCTGGGAGCCCCTATCGTCATCTTGATGATGATACGAAGAAAGACATCGAATTCATAAATCATTGTATATAATAGGTAAAAAAGATGGATAAAAAAATGGAAGTAAGCCTTCAGAAACTATCTGTGGGTTACAAGGGTAAGCCTCTGATTCATGATATTAATATTGAAATTGAAAAAGGAGAAATATTGACCTTGATCGGGCCAAATGGGTCCGGCAAATCTACTATATTAAAAAGTATTACCAGACAGCTTCAATTAATTTCAGGGAGAGTCTTGGTGGGACCCCAGTCGCTACAGGAGCTTAATGGGAATGAGTTGGCAAAGAAGATGGCGGTGGTCCTAACCAATCGAACCCAAACGGAACTTATGACTTGCTATGATGTGGTGGCGACCGGAAGGTATCCTTATACCGGCTCTATGGGCATCCTTAGTAAAGAGGATCGAAGGAAAATAGAGGAAGCCCTGAGGATGGTTCATGCAGAATTACTGAGTCAGCAGGATTTCATGGAGATCAGTGACGGCCAAAAGCAAAGAATACTCCTAGCCCGGGCTTTTTGCCAGGAGCCGGAGATTATAGTTTTAGATGAACCCACCTCCTATTTGGATCTTCGTTATAAATTAGAGCTCCTGTCTCTTCTAAAGCGAATGGCGAAGGAAAAGCATATTACAGTTATTATGTCTCTTCATGAGATTGAATTTGCCGGGAAAATGTCGGATAAGATTCTCTGTGTGAAAGGGGATAAGGTATTTGATTATGGAAGGCCGGAGGAGATATGCAAGGAAGAAAAGATCCGCCGCTTGTATGATATCAAGGAAGGCAGCTATGATCTATGCTTCGAAGATCTATTGAAAATCTATTGAAGATCTACTGGAATTTATAAGATCTCCTGAAAATTTGATAGATAAATACAAAAAAATGCTTGACGAAGGCGAATCTGCTTGCTATAATAAGCAAGTGTCTGAGACAGACATCAATTAAATAAGGCGCCATAGCCAAGTGGTAAGGCAAAGGTCTGCAACACCTCTATCACCAGTTCAAATCTGGTTGGCGCCTCTTTAAAGCTCTTGCTTGATGCAAGAGTTTTTTTTGTTCCAGTTTTTTAAAATATTAAAAACCAGTCAATCAATTTTAAAAATATGCTACAAAGAAGCAAAAATACCTTGAAAAATTTAGCTCTTACTTATAAAATAAGTTTTATGAATAGTCTGAATTAATTTCTGTAATCAAGAAAGAATGTTGCGAAATTTCAGACAAAATAGCTGTTTTGTGGTGAATTTTCAGGGGGGGGGGTAGAACTCTCTAACCCTTAAAACATGCGAAAATAGACGCACATTGGAGGAGGTTCTAAGACGTGCGTTAATGCATCAGAAAGGGAAAAGATATGAACGTGGAAAAAGAGACCATTTTGATCGTTGATGACTCAGAAATGAATCGAGAGATCTTAAAGTCCATGCTGGAGGATGAATACGATATCTTAGAGGCAGAGGATGGTATGAAGGCTATCCAGATTTTAACGGATTACTTTACAGACATTAAGCTGGTATTGTTGGACATTAACATGCCGGTCATGGACGGAAAAGAAGTACTCCGTGTTATGGGAAATAAGCTGTGGATGGAACATGTTCCGGTGGTTTGTATTTCCTCGGACAGCACGGATGAGACTTTAAAAGTGGCTTATGACCTGGGGGTTGTAGATTATTTTACCAGACCGTTTGACAGAGAATCTGTAATCCGCCGTGTCCATAATATGATCCATTTATATGATAAGAATAATGTGGACCTTAGGGATGCCATCGGCATGCTGTCTGCATTTTTTTATCGAATTTTAAAAGTAAACCTGACGACGGGTAACTTCCTGCCCTTAAAGGACAATATGGAGGATATTTCCGGGAAATATGGAAATGTTTCGGATATCTATGAGCGACTTCAAGGTTTCGCATGGAAGGGCTATATCCACGAGGAAGATAAGCAAGAATTTTTAGAGTTTTGTAATAGAGAAAATATTTTAAAACTATTTGATGAGGGAAAATCTGAGCTGAGCTTTCAATATCGAAGAAAGATTGGAGATGATTTTCAGTGGATGTCCCTGGAGTTCTATCGAAGCACAGAATTTACCGATGAGCATCGAGTGGTTCTTTTGTGCGTTAGAAAGATCAACGATGATTATTTGAAACAATTGGATGCTCTGCGAAGAAAGACGGATGGTATTATTGGGATTGTATCCATCAATGTCACCAAGGGTATTTGCGTGGCAGGCTCTGCTAACCGTAAGGAGATTAACCTTCTAAAGGGACGGGAGTATATTGATTACTATATTGAGAGAGTCAGCAAGCTGATCATCCACGAAGATGAGAAGCAGGCCTTCCGAGCGATTATAAATCAAGATCATTTATTGAAAGTATTTGCAAATGATGAGAGAGTCCTCTCTGTGGATGCTTCCATTTACGATACAAAACAAGAGGAACCTATCAAGATTCGCTGTACCGCGGAACTTTTGCAGAATAGTCTTTCCGGAGATATTGAGGGCTTATTATATTTTTCTAATATTACGACTCAGTATCTTATGGAACAGATGACCAAGCTCTTGTATCAGAGAAATTTTGATTCGGTGCTGGTTTTAGATGCAAGGAAGAAGTGCCTGATAGCAGACGCTCCGGAAGCTCTCAGTGGTGGAAGTTTTTCAAGGCAGGGTATTCCCTACGAGGATTATATTGAGACGGTCCTTTTAAAGGATGTGTCGGAGAAGGATTTTAAAACTTTAAGAAACAAGGCAAGTCTTAAGAAAATTTCAGAGGTTCTTAAGCAGAAGGACCGCTATTCCTTTGTAAGTCGCAGATTTGAAAGGGGAGAATGGAGACTTAAGGAACATTCTTTTGTAGTGCTGAGTGAAACCTATCAGCTTTATCTGGGAGCGGTGGAAGATATTACGGAAGTTTCCAGAAAGGATAGCCTTACCAGTGGATTGAACCGCCAGGGCTTTATTGTGAATGTGGAAAAGACCTTGCAAAGCGAGGAAGCCTGGGAAAAGTATGCGATTTTGTTTTTTGATGCGCATAATTTTAAAGGCATCAATGAGCTCTTTGGAATACCGGTGGGAGACCTGGCCTTAAGAGAAATTTACAGGCGTTTAAGCGAGTCTGTATTAAAGCCTTTGGTATCGGCTCGTATCGGATCCGATCATTTCGCTTGCTTGGTGGAAAAAGAGAAGCTGGAAGATGGAGCCTTGAGGGAGGTATGCAAGCTTTCCTTTGAGGAGAAGAACAGGACAGTGCCGGTTTCCTTGCGCTGTGGTATTTACTATCCGGACCCGCGAGAGAAAAACGTGGGAATGATGCTGGATTTGGCAGAGCATGCCAAGGAACGTATCCAGGATAAGTCAGATTGTCCCTACAAGGTCTTTGATGAGTCTATGCGGGCAAATTATATTGACGAAGCAATCATTGTGGCCCAGGTTGATAATAGCATAAACAATGGTGATTTTAAGGTTTACTATCAGCCGATCGTAGATGCAAAAACCGAGGAGATCGTGTCGGCGGAAGCTTTGGTTCGCTGGATCCATCCGGAGATGGGATTTATTTCACCGGCTATTTTCATTCCGATTTTGGAGGAAAAAGGTCATATTTCAGACGTGGATGGTTTTGTCGTAAATCATGTCAGTGAATTTCTGAAGGAGAGAAAGAAACGGGGGGCCAAGGATATTCCTATTTCTGTAAATTATTCCAGAATGGATTTCTATAACCGTAAGCTTATGGATTGGACGCTTAAAGATTTAGAAGAGCGAAAGAAATATAACATTCCATGCAGGATTGAGATTACAGAAACTTCTGTGGCGGCCATTGGCCAGGATCAGGACAATCTTTTAAGAGAAATGAAGGCATGTGGAGCTACTATGCTTATGGATGATTTCGGAAGTGGTTATTCGTCCTTTAACATGCTTCAGGATTATGATTTTGATATATTAAAGATCGATCGAGAGTTTATCCGGAATTTGGAAACCAATGAGAAGAGTCGAGGCATTGTTGTGGCAGTTGTCAACATGGCCCATGTTTTAGGCATGAAGGTAATTGTGGAAGGTGTTGAGACAAAAGCTCAGGTAGAATTTTTAAGGGAATGTGGCTGTGATTACATTCAGGGATATTATTTCTATCGTCCACTTCCCGAGGAGGAGTTTGTGAAACTTCTTGATTAAAAAAGGGATATATAAGATATATAATAAAAGATAAAAGATATATGAAAAAAGATCTTCAGAGGCCCTTCTCTGAAGATCTTTTTTTTGTAGGTATAACGGACTTTTTGCAAGCCGGCTGGGTGGATCGCTTAGCTTATGCTACATAAAGCGTCCCGTTCCTGGATATCCGCCGCAGCAGAATCCGCCTCCGCCGCAGCAGAGATTGCAGACCAGGTTGGCGATACATAATTTCAGACAAATGTCGCCGCTTCCGGTGAAGGTCGAGGTATAGGGACTTTGCTGGGTCCGATACCAGGAACCGCCACTTTCCAATTGCCCTACCAAGATTTGATATTGATAATTGTTGGGCTCTTTGGCTAAGGCCTCCTTGGCATGCTCTAGGGCGATTACATTATTTCCCAATCCGGAATTGGCAATGGCGCTGTAGTAGTACCACTTTGCAGTGTGATCGGAAATTGTATTTAGGACATTTAGGGCTTCTTTATAAAGACCGTTGTTAATATAATTGGCAGCAGCTTGCAGGTGAATGTCTTCCTGACTTCCGGTGCCGGTGGCCTGTCTATATTGGCCGTAGAAGCCTCTAAACGGCCCATATCCGCCGAAGCTTCCAAAGCCTCCAAAGTCAAAATCTTCAAAGCCTCCACTGCCTCCGCTTCCGGAGGACTGGTAGCTTCCGGAGCTTCTGCTACCCGGGCTGCTTCCGTATTCACGCTCCTGCATGATCTGCTGATAGGCTTTTTGCACTTCTTTAAATTTGGCCTCTGCCTCATCCTTGTTGGGGTTGTTAATATTGGCATCTGGATGATATTTTCGGCTCAGTTTACGGTAGGCCTTTTTGACGTCATCATCAGAGGCATCTCTTGATATCTCCAGTATGCGATAGGGATCGTTCATATTTAAATCCTTTCCGCTGTCGTAGGTAAATTTTCACAGCCTAATCTCTTCATCGTCACCTGGGTGTATTTACTCCATACACCGGAATATAAGACATTTCGCAGGATGTCTGCATGCAGTAGAATGGGGAGCTGTTCAAAAGAACGGCTGCATTCTGCCATCATCATAGTAAGAATCGAGCGACAGTTTTCTGCAAAATTCTCCGGGGACTGACTTTCATAAAGAGACTTTAATGGATTGTAGCAGTTCTTTTTAATATCTTCTTCCACATCCTCATAAGCATCCATAAGGTAAATAAATTTCCCTAGGAAGAAGCCCATACGCCTTAAAGTTCCTTCCCATTCATCATGATGATAAATAAAACATTCCGCCATAATATCTCCAAAGAGTCCGGCCATAAGGTCAATGTTTTGGCTGTCTTCTTTTTCCAGAGCAGACAGGTCTTTTATTTTCGAGGAAATCAGCTGGATTTTCTCAGGGTATTTATTTCGGATTAAGTTTAGCTTGGATTCTAAAAGTTTGCAAGTAAGGAGAGATTTCTTTTTCTTCTCGTCCTCCCAATCATCCTTGCATTTAAAATAGGATAAGATCAGATTGATATCCGCGGCATAGGCCGTATACTCATTCCAGTAGGCTACATGTTTCTCTAAAGGATGGGCCACACATCGTAAGCTGGCTTTTGTATCCTCCGGCTCATAGAGGCCTGTCAGTAGGACCGCTAGAAAAGTCATGTCGTAGGAAAGGGTGGCCTGGCCTCGGTGGCCGAATTGGTCCTTTAGACAGTGGCAGAGCCCACAGTAGTAAGCATGATAGACATCAAAATCCTTAAATTTCATCTCGCCTTTATTAATGGCAATATATCCAAACATAAGGCTCCTTTCTAGCTTCGTTTAATAAAAGAAATTCTGCATTTGGGGCAGGTGATCTCGATTTTTCCCTTGCCTCTTGGCACGCGAATTTTCTGCTTGCAGTTGGGACATTTATAAATATGGTGGGTTTTTCTCTGGGCCAGAGAATTTTTCTGGCGCAAAATAAAATTTCTCGCCTTGTAGGTCTTGTTTAGGTACCAATTATTTTCTTCCCTGCGCTTGGCGATATTTCTTGAAAAGATCCGGTAATAGGTATAAAAAAGAAATCCCCAAAAAAGTAATTGAAATAGTGAAAATTTTGTAATTGTAGAGAGAATCAGGAAAATGAGAGAGGCTGTTAAAGTAAATCGACTGAAATAATCTACACCATATCTTCCTGTCATGAAACGTCTTATTTTTTCTTTCATAATATGCAAATCCTTTCTGAATCATCCTTGACTTCTATAACAACATGATAGCTTTGGGGAGGATAAAGTCAATTAAGAGACCATAAAATTTTCTAAAGAATATCGCAAGGGGTCTTGGAATCATGCTATACTGAGAAGGAAGATTTTCACAGGAAAACCATAGAAAAATCAGAAGATAAAAGATATAGGATAAAAGATATAAGATATAAGATTTTAAGATGGGAGTTTTAAGATATGGGAGGAAGAGAAAAGAAGGAGAGGGAAAAAGATGGAGTCGGCCGGGTGATCTCCAGTATTATTTTATTGATTGCCTTGGCGGTGATCTGTTATTCCGGCTACCAACTCTATACGATTTTTAAGGGTTATCATGATGGACGGTCGGAATATGAGAAGATTCGGGAAATTGCCACCGATGATGGGGATGATACTGATGATGCAGATGCTGCGGATGATGCGAATAAAGATGCGGATGACGGATTTACAGTGGATTTTAATGCCCTAAAGGCCATCAATTCCGATGTCATTGGATGGATTCGCTTTGCGCCTCAGCCGGAGACCATTAACTATCCCATTGTCAAGGGGACGGATAATAGCGAGTATTTGCACCGAACTTTTTCAGCTAATGAGAATACCTTGGGGGCAATCTTTTTAAATTATGAGAATGCTTCGGATTTTAGTGATCGTAATTCTATTATTTACGGGCACCGTATGAATGACGGTTCTATGTTTGCCCATTTGCAGGATTATGATAGCAAGGACTTTTGGCAGGCCAACCCCTATTTTTATATTTATACCGTGGATGGAAGAAAATTAAGCTACCATATTGTAATGGCAGGGGAAGTTGCGGACGACTCCAGTATGTACCAATTTCAGTTCCCGGATGACGCGGCCTATTTGAATTTTCTAAATGCCGCAAAGAGCATGGCTTATTATGATACAGGGATCCAGATCAATACAGGGCAGAAGGTTGTAACCTTGTCCACCTGTACCAGAGCCGGAGATTCCAACCGTATTGTGGTCATGGGAGTTTTGGAAAAAGAGGAGAAAAAATAAAGAAAGAAGTAGAAGTAGCAGATAAGAGTTTGGAGGAAGATGATGATAAAGAAAGATTATGTCTATGAAGTGGGAGATATAGTTACCATGAAAAAACCTCACCCTTGTGGAAGTAAGGAGTGGGAGATTTTAAGAGTTGGAGCAGATTTTCGTCTCAAATGCACAGGATGTAGCCACCAGATTATGATCGCAAGAAAATTAGTAGAAAAAAATACCAGAGATTTAAAGAAAAAAGCTTGAAACAAATTTCCCGGTATGTTAGTATATGAAATTGTGATACATTGATTCACTGCGCATTCGGTGTAGTGAAATCCTTGCTCCCACATAAGATGAGCGGGGGCCAATAGACCAAAAGGAGGTGCAAGACGACATGAATAAGTATGAATTAGCTGTTGTTGTTAGTGCAAGAATCGAAGACGACGAGAGAGCTGAAGTAATCGAAAAGGTGAAAGCTTTAGTAGAGCGTTTTGGCGGACAGATCTCTGACGTTGATGAATGGGGTAAGAAGAAGTTAGCTTACGAGATTCAGAAGATGAGAGAAGCATACTACTATTTCATCCACTTCGATGCTGAAGCTGATGTTCCAGGTGAGATTGAAGAAAGAATCCGCATCATGGACGGCGTAATCAGATTCTTATGTGTTAGACAGGATGCATAAGACAGCGGGAAGTAGAGAGGTAATTATATGAATAAAGTTATTTTGATGGGACGTTTAACCAGAGATCCTGAAGTGAGATATTCACAGGGAGAGACACCGTTAGCTATTGCCAGATATACCTTGGCAGTTGACCGTATGAGAGGTCGCAGAGATGGTGAGGCTACTGCTGATTTTATTCAGTGTGTGGCATTTGGAAGAGCTGCAGAGCATGCAGAGAAGTACTATCATCAGGGAATCAAGATCGCTGTGACCGGACGCATCCAGACCGGAAGCTATACCAACCGTGACGGCGTGAAGGTTTACACAACAGAAGTTGTGGTTGAGGAGCAGGAATTCGCTGAAAGTAAGGCTGTAAGTGATTCACATTCTGGTGGTTATAGAGCGTCAGCATCACCGGCACCGGCACCCCAGGGGGACGCGGGAGACGGCTTTATGAATATTCCGGATGGAATTGAAGAGGAATTACCGTTTAACTAAACTGAAGCTTACTTTCAGTTTTACGAATTTTGCAAGGAGGAAACAATCATGGCTTACGATAAAGCAAATCGTCCAGAAGGCGGCTTCAAGAGAAGAGGCGGCGGACGCAGAAGAAAGAAAGTTTGTGTATTCTGTGGTAAAGAGAACAACGAGATCGATTACAAGGATACAGCAAAGTTAAGAAAGTATATCTCTGAGAGAGGAAAGATCCTTCCTAGAAGAATCACAGGAAACTGTGCAAAGCATCAGAGAGCTCTTACTGTAGCAATCAAGAGAGCACGTCACGTTGCTCTTATGCCATACGTTCAGGATTAATTCTGAGTTTAGAAAGCATCTTATGGAAAAGTTTTTCTGTAAGATGCTTTTTTAAGAAGGAGATAAATGTTTAAGGAACTTATTTTTGCAATACTGAAACCCTTGTCTTTTGTGCCGGCACTTTTAATGATGTATGTAATCTTCTCCTTTTCAGCCCAGAATGGGACGGATTCGGGGAACCTAAGTCACAGCGTTAGTGTGAAGGTGGTAGAGACGGGAAATGAAATGACCCAGAGTGGCCTTTCAGATTGGGAGATTGATGAGATTGCCAATAAAATTGAGTATCCGGTGCGAAAGCTTGCCCACATGACAGAATATTTTATTTTGGCAGCAGCAGTTTCCTTCCCTTTTTATGTCTACGGACTTCGGGGCTTTCCTCTTATGTTGGTAGCAGGGATGATCTGCGTAGGCTTTGCCTGTGGAGATGAATATCACCAATCCTTTGTCGGGGGGAGAAGCCCTTCTGTCAGAGACGTAGGAATTGATAGCATCGGTGCCTTTGCGGGAATTGTTACGGTACGGATCTTTTGCTGGACTATGCTGGCCCCGTCAAGAATGCTTGAGAGAGCCAGAAGGAGAAGGAGAGAGCGGGAGGAATACAGAGAATATCTTAGATACAAGGCTATGAAGAAGCGTAAGAAAAATCTATAAAGGAGGCATTTTTAGCTATGAATATACCAGAAAGATTGGCAGCACTTAGAAAATGCATGGAAGAAAAAGGAATCGACATGTACATTGTTCCTACAGCGGATTTTCACCAGAGTGAGTACGTGGGAGAACATTTTAAGGCAAGAACCTTTATTACAGGCTTTACCGGATCGGCCGGTACAGCAGTGATCACCAAGACGGAGGCAAGACTCTGGACCGATGGACGTTACTTTATCCAGGCTGCAAATCAGTTGGCCGGATCCACTGTGGAGCTTATGAAGATGGGTGAACCTGGGGTTCCGAAGATGAACGATTATATAGAAGAAAGTCTGGCGGCCGGAGAGACCCTAGGATTTGACGGTCGTGTGGTTTCAGTTGGAGAAGGCCAGGAGTATGCAGCCATTGCCGGTCGAAAAGCCGCCAAGATTCAGTACCAGGTGGATTTGATCGACGAGATTTGGGAGGACCGCCCGGCGCTTTCTAAGGAGCCGGCCTTTGATCTGGACCTAAAGTATGCAGGAGAAAGCGTAGAGAGTAAGCTTGCAAGAATCCGTAAGGAGATGAAGGAAGCTGGGGCAAATGCCCATGTGATCTCTACCATTGATGATATTTGCTGGATGCTTAATATCCGGGGAAATGATATTGAGTTCTTCCCCTTGGTTCTTTCTTATGGAATCCTTACTATGGACAGCATGGAGCTTTACATCGATGAGACGAAATTAGATGATGATCTGAAGACGAAATTGACAGCAGATGGGGTTAAGCTTCATCCATATAATGATATTTATGAGGATGTTAAGAAATTTGGCGCTGAGGATGCAGTTATGCTGGATCCGGGAAAGCTTAACTATGCGCTGTTTAATAATATTCCGGAATCAGTAAAAACTATTGAAAAACGTAACCCGGCTATTTTGATGAAGGCCATAAAAAATGAGGTGGAAATATCTAATATCCATGAAGCTCAAATTAAGGATAGTATTGCCCACATCCGCTTTATGAAATGGCTGAAGGAAAATGTAGGAAAGATGAAGATTACTGAGATCAGCGCATCTGACAAGTTGGATGAGTTTAGAGCAGACATGGGCAACTTCATTCGTCCAAGCTTTGAACCGATTTCTTCCTTTGGCGAGCATGGCGCCATTGTGCACTATACTTCTACGCCGGAGACAGATGTGGAACTTGAGGAAGGTCAATTGTTCCTGACAGACACCGGTGCAGGCTTCTATGAAGGATCTACAGATGTTACCAGAACCTATGCCTTCGGAGAAATTCCGCAGATTATGAAGGACCATTTTACCTTGGTAGCAATCAGTAACCTCCAGCTTGCCAATGCAAAATTCTTAGAGGGATCTACAGGCCTTACCTTGGATATTCTGGCTCGTAAGCCTTTCTGGGACCGAGACCTTAACTATAATCACGGAACCGGCCATGGGGTTGGCTACCTTTTGAACATCCATGAGGGACCGGCAGGATTCCGCTGGACCTACCGGGCAGGAGAGACAGAAGTTCTACAGGAAGGTATGATCATTACCGATGAGCCGGGAATCTATATCGAGGGCTCCCATGGTATTCGTTTGGAAAATGAGCTCCTTACAAGAAAAGGAACTAAGAACGAGTATGGTCAGTTTATGTATTTTGAGACCATTACCTTGATTCCTTTTGACTTGGATGCGATTAATCCGGACATTATGACTGTGGAGGAGAAGAAGTTACTCAACGATTATCATAAGAAGGTATATGAGAAAATTGCTCCTTATCTTGAGGAGGACGAAAAACAGTGGCTGGCTACTTATACAAGGGCCATCTAGGACTAGCAAGCTAGAATTAGAAAAAGTTAAAAGCAGAGACATAAAAACCCCCGGTGGACATCGAAGAAGATGCCCGCCGGGGGTTTTGGTTTTTCTTGACAGAAAAGCTTCTTATATAAATCTAACGATCCACATCCATATTCTTAGGTAGGATAAGATTTAAAACAATAGAGGTTAAGAATACAACAGCTACACAGTTTTCCGCAAAGACAGATCGCACAAGGCTTGGGAAGATTGCGAAGAGGTCCGGAAGCTGGGTAAATCCAAGTCCGATACTTAAGGATAAAGCTGCAATAGTAATATTTCTCTGGGTATAACCACACTTTCCGATCATCTGAAGTCCGCTGACAACAATGGTACCGAACATCATAATGGTGCATCCTCCAAGAACTGCACTTGGTAGGGTGGCAAGCAGGGCACCGACAATCGGAAAGATTCCTGCGATGATCATAATGATGGCTCCGGTAGCAATGGCATAACGGTTTACGACCTTTGTCATAGCGACCAAGCCTACATTCTGACTGAAGGATGTAATAGGCATGCATCCAAAGACAGAAGATAAGGCGCTTACAAAACCATCGCAGGCAATCGATCCGGAGGTTTCTTTTTCTGTTACATCTCGGTTTAATCCGGAGGATGCAAGAGCGGAAGTATCACCGATGGTTTCCGTGGCAGATACCAGGAAAATCAATACAAAGGCGATGATTGCATTTAAATGGAATTCCATTTTAAAAGGTAAAATGTGTGGGAAGGCGATGATTCCGCTGCTAAGAATATCAGTGAAATCAACTACGCCCATAATGGCTGCTAAAATATATCCAACAACAAGACCAAATAATACAGATAATTGTTTGTAGTAGGATTTGGCAAAAATATTAAATAAAATACAAGAAACCAAAGTGACAGTTCCAAGGATCCAGTTAGTGGCAGAACCAAAATCAGCACTGCTGCTTCCACCACCGAAGGAATCAGCTCCTACAGAAAGAAGAGAAAATCCGATGGAAGTTACAACTGTAGCTGCCACAATAGGAGTGATCAGTTTCATCCAGTATTTAGCAAATAGTCCCAGAATACCTTCTACAATACCTCCGACTAAGACTGCACCCATAATACCGCCATAGCCATACTGACCGCCGATCACACAGGCAATGGAAGCGAAGGTGAAAGAGATACCCATTACAATAGGAAGGCCGGAGCCGATTCGCCATACGGGAAATAACTGAACTAGAGTTCCGATACCTGCAATTAACATAGCACTCTGGATCACCATAGCCGTGTCCTTGCTTCCAAGACCACAAGCCCCGGCTACGATAATGATAGGGGCGATATTGGCAACAAACATTGCCAAGATATGCTGAAGGCCAAAGGGGATGGCTTTTAACATGGGAACCTTCCCATTTAAAGTATAAATATTGTCAAGAGAAGCAACCTGTTCGTTCTTATTGCTCACGGAAGGTCACCTCCCCTGTAGTAGGATCCATGCTATCAACAATAGCAAGAGACTCTAATTGATAGCCCATATTACGAATAATATTTCCACCGATTTGGAAGCCCTTCTCAATAGCAATTCCAATACCTTCTACGGTGCCACCTGCCTGGTTGACAATGGAGATCAGTCCCTGAAGTGCACATCCGTTGGCAAGGAAGTCGTCGATGATCAGTACGTGATCTTCGGGACTTAAGAACTTTTTGGAGACAATTACCTGATTGGTATTTTTGTGGGTAAATGAAACTACATCAGCCACATACATTTCTCCGTCGATGTTAATGCTCTTTGCCTTCTTTGCAAAAACAACCGGTACCTGGAAATGGCGGGCAACGATACATGCAATACCGATGCCGGAAGCTTCGATAGTGACAATTTTGTTAATCTTCTTTCCTTCAAACCGTTTCTTAAATTCCTCGCCCATTTGCTCAAATAGGTCGATGTCCATCTGGTGGTTTAAGAAACTGTCGACTTTTAAGACATTGCCTTCTTTTACAAGGCCATCTTTTTGAATTCTTTCTTCCAAGAAATTCATGATTTACTCCTTCCTGAATCCGTTTAGACAACTTGTGAATAAACAACAATATAACGGTTCCCATTATACTACAGGGGGAAAAAGGTGTCAGTAAAAAGATGTAAAAAAGATGTTGACATAAGATGGCATATTGTGGTATCTTTCAAATAAAGGGTTAGGTATATATAACGGGAATAACTCTTATAAAACTTTGAGTAATCATAACTAAATGTGGCATTGAAAAATTAATACCACGACAAGAAAAGGAGGATTAGAGTTATGAGAAAGATCAAGAAATTAGTTGCTACACTGTTAGCAGCAACAATGGTACTGGCAATGGGAGTTACAGCATTTGCAGCAACACCAACTACTTGCAAGTTTACAAAAGCTGATGGTAGTGCACTGAAAATGAATATGGATGTTGGCATGATCGATTCGGCTGATTTAGACGAAGATGGAATGGCAACAGTTACTTTCAAGACATATTCTTTATTATGGTATAAAGGATCAATTGCTAATATTACAGGTGAAGCAGTTGAAAGCTTTAATCCTACAACAGGAGTTGCCGTAATTGATACAACATATGATGATGGAACAGGCTTAGCAGGTGTTCCAGTTAATTTGACATTCTCTTTCAACACGACACCTCCGGGAATGTCTAATACGATGGATGCAAGATTTGTGTGCGAATAAAGGATGTACAGTATAGTTGATTAATCAGCGATAGAATGGTAGCTGCTGCGAAAACAAAAAAGGTTAGAGCAGCAGCTACTATTTTCTTTATAGACTAATTTACGAGGTGTGTGGTGCGATGAAAATCAAAAATAAAATAATAAGTTTTATTTTGACGATATGTATGATTCTGGGGCTGTTACCTGCAACAGCATTTGCGAGTGAAAAAACAAATAACCAGAAAGAATTGACGAATGGAGACTATTTGGTAAATATTAAGGAGATACAATCAGATGGCTCTCAGGAAGTAAGTTATTTAGGAATGAACATTAATCCACGAGTTGTTTTACGAGTAAGCAGTGGTAAGTTCACTGTAATGGCTAAATTGCGAGGATATGATCAATGGTCTACAGTTGAATTGTTCGATCAGACAAAATATGGAGATGTAGAGGCAGTAAAAGCAGGAACTAACTGGACTGGATATGATTCTATGCCGATGGATAGATATGCAACTACAGTTAGTACACAAGGTGATGAAAAACAAAATGATTATTGGTCACAAATTTCTAAATCAACGATGATTGATGAAAACCTTCATACTGGAATAATAACATTTTCTCTTAATGACATAAGTGAAAAATTTACGCTTGGTGGTTATGCGGAATATGAAAATTCAGGTAAACAGTTTTCAGTATTGAGTGTTCAAAATTATAAATTGGATCTTAATACGATAACAAACTCTAATTCTCTTTCGTATTTAGCGTATGGTTTTGGAGACGGAACAGAATTTAATTTAGATGCTGATAGAGCGATTCCAATTGTGACAAACATTAAATATGATAATAATGATACTCCAGAAGGTTTGTTTTCAACAAATTTTATAGAAAAAACAACAGTATCTGGAAAAAATGGAGTTGTAACAGCAAAATTCAAAGTTGCAGATGATGCTTCGGAAGAGATTCAAAGTATAAAATTAATAGCTTCAACAGATGTAAAAGCAGCGTTGGCTAAAAATAGGCAGACATATTATCAGGGATATTTGTTGGGAACTTATGGAAATATCTATGGGGATAATATTTACAATCAGGATACCAAGGAATTCACTATAGATTTTTCGGGTTCAGATAATTCATTATCTTTGATGACAGGTGTTGACGTTCAAATTATTACAAAAGAAAATGCTAAAGGGTATAGAGCTGTACTGTATTTATCAGAATCTGGGTTAAAAATGGCAAATTACAAAGATGATAAAACAGATACAGAGTATTCTGTTTATTCAAAGTATGCATCGACAGCAAGTAGCCTTGTAGTGAAGTCGGCCGATAATGCTGATGAATATCCAGTTGAACAGATTAAACAAATTGCAGATGGCGATAAATGGAAAGCATATACATTTGATTTACAAGATACAAATGGTAATTCTGTTACTCCTGAAAAAGGCGGATATGTTGAAGTACCTATTCCTTCGGAATGGAATTCTGATGATACATATTTTGCTTATTATGTTGGAACGAATAAAAATACAGATTCGAATGGAGGAAGTGTTTATTCGGGATGTAGCAAAATAATTGACAAAAATGGCAAGAAATATTTACGCTATAAAACATTAAGCAATAATTGGATTAATGGTGGAACAATTGTTATGTGTCAAGTTTTGAAAGAGGCTGAACTTTCAGAACTTCAGGAAGATGGCACTTACAGTGCAACCGTTAAATTTATAAAAGCGGATACAGATAGTACATTATCTATGGCTAATGGAGCGTTAGAGACATCTGCTTATGTAAAAATTAAAGATGGTAAAAAAGATGTATATTTAAATTTCCATCCAATCACAATGAATGAAAGTGAAGGTTGGTATGCATATTTAGGTGCTATTTGGAATAAGACAAAAGATGATTGTACGGAATATGATTACGAAGTAAATGAAGACGGAAGTTTGCTTGACAATTCAGGATTTGATGCAATTGATGAATTTTCGTGTTTGAAATCTGTCAAAGTAACATTATCTGATGAAACGATTACGGATAACAGTTATACATTTAAGGTTATTCCGCCAGCAATGGGAGCTGATTTGCCGTATGAGAAAGTTTCCAGCGATCCTATAGATGCAAATTTAAAATTTTACAATGTAAAGAAAGTTGACGAATCTGCAGTACAGATTCCAACGTACCAGAAATCTGTTCTCCGCAAATCTATTGATAAAGCGGAACGTTACAACGAAGCTTCTTACAGCAACGATTCATGGGCAACATTGAAATCTGCTCTTGAAGATGGAAAAGCATACTACGATACTCTGGCAGGAACAGACGCAGGAACAGATGCAACGATTTCAAATGCAATTAAAGAAAAATCAGATGCAATCGAAAAAGCAATCAAGGCTCTGGAAGAAAATCCAGAACTTACAGAAGCAAGAGCAAATCTGAAAAAAGCAATTGATGAAGCTAGAAAAGTTGAACTTGGCAATAAGACAGTCAGTGCATTTAATGAACTGACAGCAGCAATCAACTCAGCACAGGCTGCTTATGAGAAGTCCAATATTACAGTAGATGAACTGAACAAACAGGTAGAGACATTAAATGTGGCAGTAGAGACATTTAATAACAGTGCCGATGCGTCAAAACTGAATCCGGTTAATCTGGAAGATGGTGATTACAAAGTTTATGTTGACATGAAGAAGATTGATAAAGCAACCGATTCTATGTCCAACAATGCGATTGACCATTGGATCAATCTGAATGTAACAAATGGTGTTTACACTGCAACTCTTGATTTCAAGGGTATGACAATCAGCGGAAAATTTGGATATTTACAGACATTGAAATATTATGATGCAGGATACACGTATGATTCTGCAGGAAATCCACAGGGTACACTGAAAGATACAACCGTACTTACAACCCAGAAAGATGCCGAGGGTAATGACATCATTGATAATTTTAATGATAAAAATAATTTATATCCAGACACAATGAGTTTTCCGCTGGTAGATAAAGGAACACAGGAATTTGTTCCATTACAGGTATTTGTTCCTCTTATGGAAAGCCTTACAGCCGGAACCGGCACACAGGATGTTCTGATGAGAATTGACTGGACTTCTCTGAAAACAGCAGATGATGACACCCAGGACGAAATCAACTTAAACGATGGTCTTTATACAGTTTCTTCCGATATTCGCGAAGTAGGAAGCGATGAAAAATCGTCTTTCAATGATTATCTGGACAAAGTAAGACTGATTGCCAAAGATGGAAAAATTACAGCATACATCGACTTCAAGACAATCGGAGAAGGCGAGAATGAGAAGTACATCAAAGAAATCAGCTTTGTTGATGGCGAAGGACAGGGAACAAATGGCAAGATGGAAAGAGCAGAACTGACTCTTCCACAGAATGTTGAATTTAGTAAGATCAAAATTACAGACAGCACAGGAGCAACAGCAGATGCACGTCTGTACCTGGATCTCAGAAATGCAAGCAGCCAGAAAGCAGATAAGTCTACACTGGAAAAATTCATTTCTAAAGCAAACGATATTAAAAAGGACGGAAAAACTTATACAGAGGATTCTCTGAAAGCATTAAATGACGCACTGGAAGCTGCCGAAAAGGTAGATGCAGATAAAGTTGCAATCGACAGCGAAATCAATGCGGCAGGATTAACTCTGAAAAATGCCATTGATACAATGGAAGAAGTAGAGGAAGTTACCGTTGATAAGACAGCTCTAGAAGAATTGATCAAAAAGGCTGAGAAAATTGACAACGATGACAAGACTTATACAGAGGAAAGCTACAAGAATCTGACAGATGCAATCAAGAATGCAAAAGCGGTTCTAAAAGATGAGAACGCAGAACAGTCAGATGTAGACGCTCAGGTTACACTTCTCCAGGCGGCTATGGATGCACTGGAAAAAGAAGGAAGTCTTGACAAGAAAGATCTGAAAGCCATCATTGAGAAAGCGGAAGCACTCAATGATGAAAAAGATACATATACCGCAGATAGCTGGAATGCACTTTCCACAGCATATACTGCAGCAGTAAAAGTATATCAGGATGAAAATGCAACACAGAATGCGGTAGATGCACAGGTGAAGAGCCTGAAAGCAGCAATGAACGCACTGGTAAAAGTTTCCACAGGAAAACTTGCAGATGGCCTATACCAGATTACAGGTGAGTTCCAGAATGCAACCAACCCAGAGAAACTTTCTATGGCAGATGGAGCGCTCAAATATACAGAGAAAACAGATGCCGATGGAAATACAATAAAAGAAAAAGATCCATTATATCTGGTTGTAAAAGATGGAAAAGCATCCATTCGTATGAATTTCGTTTCACTGACAAGTGATCTGAACGGAACAGCATTTACAGGATATCTTGGAGAACTGAAGTATTATCCGGATTACGATGATGCAACAAAAGAACCTGGTAAAGATGAAAAATTAGCAGATGCTACAGTAGAGACTTCTTACGAAGGATACGATGAATATAATGATCCTGACTTCGGCAGTGATTCTCATATGAAAGGAAAAGCTTATCCGGAGATCGTATCAATTCCGGTTGAACTGGAAAATAATGAAATCTGGGTACAGGTATATGTTCCGGTTATGGAAGGAATCACAGCAGGAAGCGGAACTCAGAATGCAAGACTTCGTCTTGACTGGGGTAGCGTGAAACAGGTACGTGATGAAAGCGTTGATATTTCTAATTTGGAAAAGCAGATTGGATACGCAAAAGAAGTAGAGCAGGGTAAGGCATCCGATGAAACATGGAATGCATTACAGCAGGCAATCAAATCTGCCCAGGCAGTTTATGATAATCTGTCAAGCACACAGGAACAGGTAGATGCACAGGTTACATTCCTTCAGAAAGCAATGGCTGCAGTTCAGACAGAAAATGACCAGACAGCAGACAAGACAGAATTACAGGCATTGATTGCAACGGCAAATGAAAAACTTGCACAGACAGATGCTTACACAGCAGACAGCTTACAGACCTTGCAGACAATTCTTGATTATGCACAGGGTGTATACGAGAATGAGGATACAGATCAGACAGCAGTAGATGCAGCGGCAAAGGCCTTGAGTTCAGCAATCACGAGTCTGAAAGAAATTGAAGCAGTTGATGCAGTTGATACTTCTGCTCTGGAAACAGAGATTGCAAATGCAGAGGAACTTGTGAAGAAAACGGATGCTTACACAGCAGACAGCTTAAAAACATTACAGATTGCAATCAATAATGCGAAACGTGTTCTGGCATCTGATACAAAGACTCAGAAATCTGTAGACGCACAGGTGAAAGCATTGAAAAATGCTGAGTCAGGTTTGATTGAAAAAGCGGTTGTTGATAAGACGGCGTTGCAGGCAAAAATTGAAGAGGCTCAAAAATATGCAGCTGATACTGCTACTTACACAGCTTCTTCTATGGCGGACTTGAAGGAGGCAATCAGCAGTGCACAGACCGTTTATAATGATGAAAGCGCAACACAGACAGCGGTAGATGCACAGATAACAGCACTGGATAAAGCAATTGGCAATCTGGTGAAAGCAGGGGACAGTACACTGGATTACACAAAACTTGCAGATGGTGTATATTCTATCTCCGGCACAATGGTGAAAGTAGACAAGAATACTTATTCTATGTCAAATGATGCAATTAACCACACCATCAAACTGACAGTAAAGGATGGAAAATACTACATTACCATGAACTTCAATGGTCTGACAGTGGGACAGAAACTTGGATATTTAAGCCAGCTTAAATATTACACAACGGGTTATACGCTTGATTTGTTCGGTAATCCCCAGGGAACATTGGCAGATGTAACAGTGGAATCTTACCAGAAGAATGCAGATGGAAGTTTAGTATCTGATTCCTATGGAACAAACTATCCGGACATTGTAACATTCGAACTTATTCCGGAAGCTCTGAATGATGGATATGTTCCCTTACAGGTATTCGTTCCGATTATGGACGCTATCAGTTCCGGTACAGGTACACAGCCGGTATTCCTGAAACTGGATTGGAGTTCATTGAAGGCAACAACATCCGATGATTCAGCCTTTGACACGAACGACGATAGCAATAATAACAATAATGATTCCGACGGAAACAATAGCTCTTCTATCGGAAGCAACACACTTGGAAAGAATACCCTTGGAAGCAGCACTCTTGGAAGTAGTTCACTTGGATCCTCTTCTTTGAAGAGTGGAACATCAAGCCTTGGAAGCGGTTCAAGTTCCAGCCTGAAATCAGCATCCAATGTTAAGACCGGTGATACCGCACAGAAGGACACCATGTGGGCAGCTATCCTTCTTCTTGGTGGCATGGCTCTGCTGACAGGACTTATGGAGTACAAGAGAAAGAAAAAAGCAAATGTAAATTAAGCAAAATATAATCATTCGGCAGACAGAATCTCCATTCCTTCGGGGATGGAGTCTGCCGATTTTATTTGAGGAGATAAGGAATGAAATTAGCAGCGACAAAAAACAAAATATTGTCTGCAATTATGACTTGTGTGCTTGCCGTTACATTAATGGCAGGCTTTCCTGCTGTTCGGGCTTATGCCGCAAGTGGGACCGTCTATAGTTGTGTCATCAACAGATGTTATGCTCATCCGGTTACCGGAGTAATTGAAGATTCCGGTGGGGAAAGTTCCTATGCAACAGGACAGGGCATGGTAGAAGGCTGTGTGTATAACAGTGGTATTTTGGAAGTGACTGATGATGGGGCTTATTATCTGACCATCCGCATGAGTCTTATGGACTATACCAGCGGACATAGCTTCCAGGTACAGAACGTAGGAGATTCCTCTTGGTCTACCCCATCAGAGGTTGGTGTTACAGGAAATGGATCAGACAGCAATGGAACGACCTCTGATATTTGTATGAGAGTGCCTAGTGAGAACTGTGTCGTAAGAGGTGAGATGTACGTAGAGCCTATGGGAAGAACCGTTATTTTCTATCTATATCCCAGTGATTATACAGAAGGAAACGGTACAGATATGAACGCAACTATGGTGACAGAAAGTTCGGCTGGGAGCGCAGGTACGACAGACAATTCTACAAGCACGACAGAAAGTTCAGGAAGCACAAGTTCTACAGGAAACAGTAACTTGAGTTCAGGAACTTCTTCTACTACAAGTTCAGGAAGCACAAGTTCTACAGGAAACAGTAGCTTAAGTTCAGGGACTTCTTCTGGCTCGTCGGATAAGAGCACTTCCTCCGCTTCATCGAAAAAATTGGAAAGCAGTATCACAAAAGCGGCAGAACCAAGCAGCGATTCTTCTTCCTTGGATACCGAGAGTGAAGTGAATTCGGCAGAGGGCCTAAGCCTTTCTACGGCAAAAGAGGGAACAGAAAGCAGCGATTCCGATAGCGAGAGCACCTCTTCCGGAAATAAGATTTTTCAAATTGCTCTGGCAGTTGTAGTATCCGGCTTGATTTTACTTGGAGCCGTAGCCGGAGTGGTTTATTTCTTCCGCACAAATTGGAAGCGTTGGGGAGGTGCCCAGGACGATGATGAATAAATATTTAAAAAAGACATCGGCCATCCTCCTTGCCATGACCATGCTTTTTTCTCTGACTGCTTGCGTAGACCAAAGTCAGGGGAAGAAGAGTAGCGACTCAGATACAACTACCAGTACAGACACGGCGGATTCTTCCGATGAGGATGCCCAGTCTCTTTTGGAGATTGATGATCCGGAAGAAAAGGCCGCTGTAGAGGCAGCCAAGAAAAAGGTCCAGGCCATGGATGAGGAACCGAGAATCATAGCGACTTCTCCGGCCACGGCAGATATCTGCGACAAGCTGGAGCTGGACCTGGTGGGGGTTTGCAGCAGTACCGTATCTACGATTCCGGACAGGTACGAGGATGTCGAGACGGTGGGAACGGCCATGAGTCCGGATATGGAAATTGTAGCTTCCTTAAATCCAGATTGGATTTTAAGCCCGGTTTCTTTACAAAGTGACTTGCAACCCAAATATGAGGCTATCGATACAGACTGGGCCTTTTTAAATCTTAGAAGTGTGCCGGGGATGTACCGCTCCATTCAGGAGCTGGGCGAGATCTTCGACAGGGAAGAGCAGGCCCAGGAGCTGGTGAACGAATTTACTGAATTTTACGATGAATATAAGACAAAGAATGAAGGAAAAGACCATCCCAAGGTTATGATCCTCATGGGACTTCCGGGGTCTTACATTATCGCAACACCAAATTCCTATGTGGGAAGTCTGGTAGAACTGGCAGGCGGAGAGAATGTATATTCTGATACGGATCAGGAATTTTTGACTGTAAATACAGAGGACATGAAAACCAAAGAGCCGGATATTATCTTACGTGCAGCCCATGCACTGCCGGATCAGGTGGTAGAGATGTTCAACAAGGATTTTGCGGAGAATGACATCTGGCAGCATTTTGATGCGGTGAAAAATGGCAGAGTTTATGATCTGACCTATGAGTACTTTGGCATGAGTGCCACCTTTAAATACCCGGAAGCCTTGGAAGAATTACAGCCGATTCTTTATCCGGAAAGTGATGAGGATACAGAAAAAGCAAAAGAAAGCAGCGACAAGGCCCAGAAGAAAGCCAAGGATTCAGACGCAACCGAGAAATACAATGAAGAGCAGAGCAAGTAGAAAGGAGAGGACCGATGAAAGAGACAGAGTTAAAAAATACTTCTGAGACTTCCGTAAGGGAAGCTCAGGACCTCTCCGGTCAGGATAAGGCTAGAAAGCATAAGAAAACAGCGAAAGCGGCGATTTCTTTTCTTGTAATGATTGTCTTGCTGCTTGCCTTGTTTTTTGCGGCAGTGAATATCGGAAGCCTGAAAGTCAGCTTCCCGGAACTCTTGAAAGGCTTATTCGTAGAATACAATGAAAATGTGGCGACGATTTATGACTTGCGATTTCCGCGAATTGTGATTTCTATGTTAGCGGGAGCAGCCATAGCAGTATCTGGGGTCTTGTTTCAGGCGGTGCTAAAAAATCCCCTTGCCGATCCGGGAATTATTGGTATTTCCAGTGGGGCAAGTTTTGCGGCGGTGCTCATAACCGCATTTGCACCGACCTTATTTTTCTTCACACCATTATTTGCATTCCTTGGAGGTGTGATTGCATTTGTCTTAGTTTACAGCCTGTCATGGAAAGGGGGCTTAAGTCCCTTAAGAATTATCCTTGTGGGTGTGGCTGTGGATGCCATGTTTACAGGACTTTCCAGTGGTTTGAATTCTATGAACGGTGGAAACATGTCCGGTGTGGCAGCGATTGTAAATGGAAATATCACCATGAAAACCTGGGATGATGTAAAAACCCTAGTGCCTTATGTAATCGTGGGACTGGTTTTGGCACTGATCATGACGAAGATGTGCAATCTGTTAGCACTGGAAGATAAGACGGCACGAAGCCTTGGAATCAATGTCAATGCAATGCGGATCGTGATTTCACTGATTGCCGTATTGCTTGCAAGTATTTCTACTGCAGTGGCCGGAGTCATCAGCTTCTTGGGATTAATCGTTCCCCATATCGGAAGAATTTTGGTGGGAAGCGACCACAAGGCATTAGTACCATTTAGTGCCTTGTTTGGGGCCTTTACATTCCTGCTGGCAGATACCATCGGAAGAACGATAGCTGCTCCGTATGAGGTATCCGCATCAATCATTATGAGTGTGGTCGGCGGCCCATTCTTCATCATTCTGTTAAGGAGGTCTAAGAAGTATGCAAAGTAATGAAAAAAATATGGATTTGACTCCTGTGCGGAAGGATAAGTGGGCGGACAAGCCGGCCATGGAAGTAAGAGATTTACATTTTGCCTATGGAAAAAATAAAGTCTTAAAGGGCGTATCTTTAAAGATTGAAGAAGGCAAAATTACAACGATTATGGGCGCCAACGGATGTGGAAAATCTACACTGTTCTCCCTGATGACTAAGAATCTTTATCCCAGAAAGGGAAACATTTTCCTCAAGGGCAAGAACATCCAGAACCTGAACTTAAAAGAATTTGCCAGAAAAGTTGCCATTGTTCAGCAGTATAACAGTGCTGCCGACGATATCACCGTTGAGAACCTTGTGGCCTTCGGAAGAACCCCTCATAAGAAGATGATGCAGGGCGACAGTGCTGAGGATGAGCGTATGATCCGGTGGGCCTTGGAGGTGACCAATCTGACGGAATATCGTGACAGGGAAGTGTCAAGATTATCCGGTGGACAGCGCCAGCGTGTATGGATTGCGATGGCACTTTGTCAGGGGACCAAGACCTTGTTTTTGGACGAACCTACCACCTATTTGGATATCCGCTATCAGATTGAGATCTTACAGCTGGTAAAAAAACTCAACCAGGAATTTGGAATTACCATTATCATGGTCTTACACGACATCAATCAGGCAATCGTATATTCGGACAATGTCATCGGTATGAAGGATGGAAAAGTGCTGGTGGAAGGAAATCCGGAAGAAGTGATTACTAGGGAGAGCATTAGGGAGCTATATGGCATCGAGCTTGGCGTGACAAGAGTTGATGGACGGAAGTTTGTGCTTGCGGTGTAAGAAGAAATAAAGGGGAGAAAAAAAGAAGATGAAAAATCCTTTAAAAGTTGTATGGATCGTGCTTGGATTTCTTTGCCTGGGACTTGGTACGATTGGAATTGTACTTCCGATCCTGCCAACTGTTCCGTTTTATATGGCAACCCTCTTTTGCTTTGCAAAGAGTTCTAGAAAACTGCACGACTGGTTCATAGGAACGAATTTATATAAGAAACACCTGGACAGTTTTGTTCAGAAAAGAGCCATGACAATGGGAACAAAATGCAAGATTATCGGAATGGTGACAGTAGTCATGGCCATCGGATTTATCTGCATGAAGAATGTACCAATCGGAAGAATCTGTATCGCAGTGGTGTGGGTATGCCACTTGTTATATTTTTTCTTCAGAGTAAAGACGGAAGAGCCGGGAGAGGCCATGCTTGAAAGTGGAGAATAAGATGGATAAAATAGAAAAGAAGCGACAGAAAGAACAGTATGTCGTAGAAGAAATGATTCGATTATATTGCAGAAAAAACCATTCACGGGAATACCGACAGACAGGACAAATGTGTCCTGTCTGTCAGACGTTATCGGATTATGCAAAATTGCGAAGTGAAAAATGTCCTTTTATGAAAGAAAAGACATTTTGTGCTAATTGTAAGGTCCATTGCTATAAGCCCCAAATGAGAGAACAGATCCGGCAGGTCATGAGATTTTCCGGGCCGAGGATGTTGCTATATCATCCCGTGCTGGCGATATGGCATCTGCTATGTACTATTAAAGAAAAAAGAACAGATGTTCGATAAAGTGTAGCGCGTAATACCTTTTTTGTGTTAAAATAAAAAAGGGGAATGCATATGACTAAAAACATAAACATCGTAACGGACCTGGGTGGAAGAAAAATAGCTCTTATAAACGATATACGATTTCAATCAAGAAGAAGTATTGACTGGGATGAGATTGAAGAATATTTAAAAGAATATGTGGGAGAATATTTCGAAATTATTGAAACATCTGAAAGGGTATATATAGGGACTGATTTTCCAGATGAATTCAGTCATTCTAAGGATACAAAAGGTCTGAAAGGAGCAAATATGAAAGCGAAAGCAAATATTATATCTGCAATTAAGGACATTGTAGAAATTGCTTCCGACAAAGTAAAATATCCGGATTATAATCATAAACATGGTACAAAAGCTAAGTTTGGATGGTATCGATATGATACAAGATTTGGAATTCCCGTCTATGGGGAAGATGGAGAATTGGAACGTTATAATATATTTGCAACGAGAATGCTTGTTCGGTGCGATGCAGATGGAAAATTATATTTATATGATTTGGTAAGAACAAAAAAAGAAACGAGCAAGCCGCTTGAACAATAATGTTGTACGGTAGTAAACTTCGTTTCTCTGACTGTATTGTAATTTAAACTAAATAAATTTGTCAAGAAAAAATTGTCAAGATAAGAATTTTAAACAAGGAGCTACGTATGATTAAAACAAGACTGGTGGGGCTTTTGTCCCACGCAAAAAAGTATATCGTGTATACGATTTTGTGGCAGTGGGCTGCCCTCCTGTCCCAGGTGTGGGCAGTCTTTTCCATTGCAAATTTACTGGAAGGGGTGGTCTGCCGGACAGTAACTGCAGCAATGATGGAGCGGACCATAGTGAGTTTGATATTGGTTGTGGCCATCCGATTCCTGTGTGAACGGATGGGAGCGAGGTCATCTTATCTGGCCTGTGTGGATGTAAAGCGGATTCTCCGTGAAAAGATTTATGAGAAGATGTTAAGGCTTGGGGCTTCCTACAGTGAGCAGGTGTCTTCCTCAGAGGTGGTACAGGTATCCACGGAAGGCGTGGAGCAGTTAGAAACCTATTTTGGGAAATATCTTCCCCAGCTTTTTTATAGCTTGCTGGCACCCCTGACCTTATTTGTTATCCTGTGCAGAGTAAGCTTAAAAGCCAGCGTCATCTTACTGATCTGTGTGCCACTGATCCCGATTTCTATCGTGGTGGTACAGAAGATTGCAAAGAAATTATTGAATAAGTATTGGAGTATTTATACCGGACTGGGGGATTCTTTCCTTGAGAACCTGCAGGGACTGACCACTTTGAAAATTTATCAGGCAGACCAGAAAAAGGCTGATGAGATGGATGTGGAATCCCAGAATTTCCGCAGGATTACTATGAAGGTGCTGACTATGCAGCTTAACTCCACCAGTGTCATGGATATTGTGGCCTATGGCGGAGCAGCCATCGGTATGGCAGTAGCAGTATCTGAATTCTTAAAAGGAAATATCGGCCTGGCAGGAACGATATGTATCGTTCTGCTTGCCAGCGAGTTTTTCCTGCCCCTGAGACTCTTAGGTTCCTTCTTCCATATCGCGATGAATGGTATGGCTGCCAGTGATAAGATTTTTAAAATTCTAGATTTGCCGGAGCCGGAGGTGGGAGAAAAAGTAGTGCCGGCCGGAGCCTTAGATGTTACATTAAAAGATGTGCATTTTTCTTATGAAGAGGACAGAGAGATTTTAAAAGGAATTAACTTAAATCTTCCGGCAGGAAGCTTTGTATCACTGGTGGGTGAATCCGGATGTGGTAAGAGCACCATTGCCGGGATCCTTGCGGCAAAGAACCGGGGATATAGCGGAGAAATCACCATCGGTGGTCTGCCGCTTAATGAAGTGAATGAAACCAATCTGATGCAGAGGCTCGTTCTGGTTCGCCATAACAGCTACCTGTTCAAGGGTACAGTAGAAGAAAATCTGAAGATGGCAAAGCCGGACGCAACGAAAGAAGAGATGGAAGCTGTCCTTCAGAAAGTGAATCTCTTAGGATTCTTACAGACACAAGATGGCTTGCAGACCCAGCTCTTGGAAAGAGCAAGCAATTTATCCGGTGGTCAGTGCCAGAGATTGGTGATCGCAAGAGCCTTGTTAAAGGATGCCGAGGTTTATATATTTGATGAAGCAGCTTCTAACATTGATGTGGAAAGTGAAGAGATGATCATGGAGGTGATCCATGACTTGGCAAAGACAAAGACGGTGCTTTTAATTTCCCACAGACTGGCAAATGTCGTGAAGTCTGACAAGATTTATTTCTTAAAAGACGGAGAGATCAAGGAAGGCGGAAGACATGAGGACCTTATGAATCAAAAGGGTGCCTACAGACATCTGTATGAAAGCCAGATGGCCTTGGAAAATTATGGAAAAGGAGGAGTGGCATAATGAGTGAAAATACAAATACGAATACAAGAAAACGCAGAAGTGCCATTCAGATCATGGGTAGCCTGATCGGTCTGGTAAAACCCCTGCTCCACATTATGCTGGCGGCAATTATCCTTGGAACCCTGGGATATCTGTGTGCTATCTTTCTAACCATACTGGCAGGGCAAGTCATTGTGCATGGGCTTCTTACCGGGGTGACCGGACAGATTGTCCCGGTCAAGCATATGTGGTTAGTCTTTACCCCGGTGAAAACCATTCTTACAGTCATGATCGTAATTGCGGTCCTACGTGGAATTCTGCATTATGCGGAGCAATATTGTAATCATTTTATTGCCTTTAAGCTCCTCGCAATCATTCGCCACAAGGTCTTTGGGGCTCTTAGAAAGCTTTGCCCGGCCAAGTTAGAAGGCAGGGACAAGGGAAACCTGATTTCTATTATTACGACAGATATTGAGCTTTTGGAAGTCTTTTATGCACATACCATATCCCCGATTGCCATTGCTAGTTTAACATCTCTTATTATGGTGATTTTTATCGGAAGTTATCACTGGCTTTCGGGACTTTTGGCCCTGGCAGCTTATTTGATTGTTGGCCTTCTGATCCCACTGTGGAATGGAAGTCGCGGCAGTCAAAAAGGTATGGAATTTCGAACAGGCTTTGGTGAGCTAAATAGTTTCGTTCTGGATTCCCTTCGGGGCTTGGACGAGACCATCCAGTATGGCCAGGGTGAGATAAGAAAAGAGCAGATGACAGACCGGTCTAAAAAACTTGCGGAAATGCAGGAAGATTTAAGTAAAATGGAAGGGGCCCAGCGGTCGGTTACCAACATGGCCATTCTCTTAGCATCCTTTGGAATGCTGGCTTTGACCATCTGCCTCTATGACAAGGGGGCCATGGGATTTGAGGGAATCCTAACCTGTACCATTGCCATGATGGGGTCCTTCGGACCGGTGGTGGCCTTATCAAGTCTTTCCAACAACCTAAACCAGACCCTGGCAAGTGGGGAGCGTGTTCTTTCCCTTTTGGAAGAGAAGCCCCTTGTGGAGGAGGTCCCTGGGGATGTGGAAAATTCTGACTCAAGTAAGGAAAAATGTGGATTTACAGGAGCTGAAGCTGAAAATGTGACCTTTGCCTACGGCGAGGAAGTAATCCTAGATCAGTATTCATTGAAGCTGCAGTCGGGTAAAATCACAGGTATTCATGGTGCGAGTGGTTCGGGAAAATCTACACTCTTAAAACTTTTGATGCGCTTCTGGGATGTGCAGGACGGATGTGTATCGGTCGACGGTGCAGATGTCCGCAAGATTCCAACCAAGCACCTAAGAGACATGGAAAGTTATGTGACCCAGGAAACCCATCTCTTCCATGACTCCATTGCAAACAATATCGCGATCGCTAAGCCCGGAGCTTCCAGAGAAGAGATTATGGAAGCGGCTAAGAAGGCTTCCATCCACGACTTTATTATGACCCTGCCCAAGGGATATGATACGGAAGTGGGAGAGCTTGGAGATACCTTATCCGGCGGTGAGAAACAAAGAATTGGAATTGCAAGAGCCTTCTTGCACGATGCTGATATGATTCTTCTAGATGAGCCTACCAGCAATCTGGATTCCCTGAATGAGGGTATTATTTTAAAAGCGCTGAAGGAATCGGCGAAAAAGAAAACGGTTGTCCTGGTATCCCACAGAGTTTCCACTATGAATGTGGCAGACCTGGTTTACCAGATGGAGAACGGAAGAATTTCATAGGCCTAAAATAAAAATCCCACAGCCTGGTTTTATCAAATAACCGGCTGTGGGATTTTTTTCTGTAATAAGAATTTATATTTTCTCCATCTGATAAAAGGCACCTTTTTTGGCGATCAATTCTTCGTAAGAACCGCATTCCAAGACATTGCCCTTTCCGATTACGGCAATCCGGTCGGCATTTCGAATGGTAGACAGACGGTGGGCTACAATCAGGGTAGTCCTGCCCTTTACAAGCTTCTGGATGGAATCCTGAATCTTCTTTTCAGAAACGCTGTCCAGGGCGGAGGTGGCTTCATCCAGGATCAGAATTTTTGGATCTCGCAAAAATGCCCGGGCAATGGAGATGCGCTGGCGTTGGCCGCCGGAAAGGTTTTCTCCATGTTCCGTGATCATGGTGTCCAGGCCATTTGGAAGCTTATGAACGACTTCTTCTAGGTTGGCTGCTCGAATGACATCCCATAATTGGTCCTCAGAGATGGATTCAGATCCGTAGGTGATATTTTCCCGGAGGGTTCCGGTAAAGAGGATAGACTGCTGGGGAACTACGGCAATCTGCTTTCGGTAGCTGTTAAGATCTAGCTCCATCAGATCATTTCCATCCACCAAGACCTGCCCCTGATCGGCTTTTAGAAAACCGATGGCAAGATTCAAAATGGTCGTTTTACCGGAACCGGAACCGCCGGCAAAGGCCACGGTTTCTCCCGGTTCAATCTTAAAATTCAAGTGACTTAATACCGGCTTTTCGTCCCCTTTATAAGTAAAGGATACGTCATGAAATGTAATCTCTCCTTTAAGGTCCGGGACCTTTTTCTTCTTATGATTATCCTCAATGTCATTTGCACAAAGCACATCCCCGATCGATTCCACAGACTCCAAGCCCTTGGAAATGATGGGGAGCAGGGTGACAATACCTGCAATCTGGGCGACGATACTGGAAAAGTAGGTCTGATATAAGGTAATGTCTCCGATACCGATCATGCCCTTCCAGGCAATGTAGGCGGTAAAGGCGAGACAAAATACCTGGAAAATTTGAAAGGCAACCCAGCTGATGGAAGAAAAGTAAGTCTGGATCATATCCAGCCGGAGGCCTTTTTCCGCAACCTTGCGCAGCTGGTCGCTCATTTTGCGGGCCTCCTGGTCCTCTAAGGCATGGGCCTTGGTTACAGGAATCATCTCCACCATTTCCATGACTTTGGCAGAAGTTTCTTCCATTTCTTTTCGGAAGGCCCGGTTGTGGTTTTTGATTTTTCCCTTAAAGCCTACAATAATCAGAACCGAAACCGGTATGGTGCAGAGGAAGAAGAGAAAGACAAGCCGGCTCTTAAAGATCACCACCCCGAAGGAGACGCTAATATTCAGGATGATGGTCAAAAGGGAGATGAAAATTTGAGAGGCCAGATTTTGGACCTGTTCTACATCCCGCATAATTTTTGACTGCAGCCTACCGGATTGCATTTCCTTGTGATAGGTGATGGATAGTTGCTGGAGTTTGCATACCAGGGCTTCCCTAAGTTCCTTCTCCACAGTCCGCACCGTTTTGGCATAGAGCCAGGTGTGGATATAGTTGGTGGGGATATTCTGAACCAGAAATACAATCATGAGGAGGGTATTTAGGAAGAGAATCCTCATAATATTCCCACTGTGGTCGGTGACCGCATTGATAATGTTGGCTGTGACAACAGGCAAGACCCAGGTGGGGGAGTGCTTGATAATAAAAAAGAAAATGGAACCGGCCAGTGCCCCATAGTGTCCCTTAAAAAGAGAGAGAAGGGTGCGCAGATTGCTTTTCCGATTCTGGCGAAAGATATGCATGAGGTCGCTTTCTTCCTGCCAGAGGTCCTGTTCGGACCCCCAGTTTGCATTGGTATTTTCTCGAGTTTTATTCATAATCGTCTTTTATAACCTTCTTTTTTGTAAAAATCTCTTGTCATCTTAAATGTTTTCGGGGGAAAGTATATCATGCAAGGAAATGAGATGATATAATAAATCTATTGAAAAATTGTAAAAATCTATGATAGGAAGAAACCGTGAAAGCTTATTTTGAATATTCAGACACATTAAATAATCCCTACGAAGCCTTTTTGTTTGACGCTGAAACATCGGGGGTATTTCCCATACTTCCCCACTGGCATTATTTTGTGGAGATTCTCTATATGGTGGAGGGAAAGGCATATGTAGAGGCTGGAGAGGAAGGCTATATCTTGGAGCCGGGAGATTTGATCCTATTTTATCCCCAGATGCCCCATGCCATTTATGAGGCAGGCCGGTTTCCCATCCGTTATTACGTTTTAAAGTTTGACTCGGCGCATCTGAATATATCAAGCTTGGCCCTACCGTCGATGGCCAGTATGATCGCAATGGCAGCGGAGGAAAAGGAGGTGCCGGTCTATCTGAAAAAAGAGAAGCTAGATCAAAGAAAAATAGACTTCCTGATTCGGGAATCGGTAAAGGTTATAGAAGAAAAAAGATTTGGTTATGATATCGTTCTGCATTCCAATTATTGTCTTGTTATGGCAGAGATCATAAGGGTATGGGAGCAGGAAGGCTTTCAGATAAAGAAGAGAAAAAAGGAAGCCTCTTTAAATGAAAAATTTGCAGAAGTATCAGAATATATTTCCAAACATTACCAGGAGGATCTGTCTGTGGAGGAGCTGGCAAAAAGCTTCCGTATGAGTTATTCCTATTTTGCGGCAAAATTTAAGGAATATTACGGACAGACCTGCAAGGAGATGATTCTTGCGGTAAGACTGCAAAAGGCAGAAGACTTGCTGCGGTTTACGGATTTTGATCTGACCTACATTAGTCAGGAGACGGGATTTTGTGACTGCAGTCATTTTATCAAGGCCTTTAAACAAAAGTACGGCGTGACACCGTTTAAATATAGAAAATCCTGTGGAGAAGGCTTGCACTGCCAGTAGGGAAAAGCCAGCGTAAAAGTTTTCTTTAAATAAAAAGGGTCGCAGTAACGATTAATAAACCGTTACTGCGACCCTTTATTTTATAGAGCGCTTATATCTAGATCGATTCTAGTCCTCTCCGTAGAAAGCAACAAGCTTCTTAAGATGCTCGTAACGATCGCTTGCCTCTTTCTCTGATTCGGCAAACAATCTCTCAGCTTTCTCTGCATCCACTTTGCGGAGAGAGTTGTAACGAACTTCTCCGTCAAGGAAGGACTTGTAATCTTCTGTTGGAGCCTTAGAGTCAAGGGAGAAGGCAGATTTGCCTGTTCCGACAAGCTCCGGATTGTAGCGATATGTATGCCAGTAACCGGACTTAACAGCTAATTCTTCCTCTGTCATTGCCTTAGACATACCCTTCTTGATACCGTGGTTGATACAAGGAGCGTAAGCAATGATGATAGAAGGTCCTTCATAAGCCTCAGCCTCCATCATAGCCTTAACACACTGGTTGTAATCTGCACCCATAGAGATGGAAGCAACATATACATAACCATAGCTCATTGCGATACCTGCAAGGTCTTTCTTCTTAGTTCCCTTTCCACCGGCAGCAAACTGTGCAACAGCACCTGTAGGTGTAGACTTAGAAGACTGTCCACCTGTGTTAGAGTATACCTCTGTATCGAATACCATGATGTTGATGTCCTCGCCGGAAGCAAGTACGTGATCAAGACCACCAAATCCGATATCGTAAGCCCATCCGTCACCACCGAAGATCCACTGAGATTTCTTAGAAAGGAAATCTTTCTGGTCTAAGATTGCCTTAGCAGCCTCAGATCCATCAGCTTCCAAAGCAGCTACAAGAGCGTCAGTTGCCTTTCCGTTGGTAGCTCCTGATGTGAAGGTATCCAGATAGTTCTGTCCGGCTTCCTTCAAGGAATCATTTGTTTCAATGATAGCTTCTACCTTGTGTTTCAGTTCTTTTCTGATTGCTTTCTGTCCAAGATACATACCATATCCGAACTCAGCAGCATCCTCGAAGAGGGAGTTAGACCATGCAGGTCCCTTGCCGGCCTTATTTACGGTATATGGTGTAGAAGGAGATGAGTTACCCCAAATACTTGAACATCCGGTAGCATTACCGATGTACATTCTATCACCAAAGAGCTGTGTTAACAGTTTTGCATAAGGTGTCTCACCACAACCAGCACATGCTCCTGAGAACTCAAGGAGTGGCTGACGGAACTGGCTACCCTTAACGCTTCCAAGTTTGAACTTCTCAATAACATCTTCTTTGTCTTCAAGAGTTACTGCATAATCGAAGTACTTCTGAGCTTCCTGATGCTCTTCGTCAAATGTTTCCATCTTAAGTGCTTTTTCCTTTGCAGGACAAACGTTAGCACAAGATCCACATCCGGTACAGTCAAATACAGAAACAGCCATGCTGTACTTGTAATCCGGCATACCTGTCATGTTTGCACAAGACATTCCTTCCGGTGCAGCTGCAACTTCTTCTTCGGTAAGAGCTACCGGACGGATTGCAGCATGTGGGCAAACATAAGAACAACGGTTACACTGGATACATTTTGAAGAATCCCAAACAGGAACGTCTGTTGCGATACCACGTTTCTCAAATGCAGAAGTTCCGGAAGGTGTAGCACCTGTCTGGTATTTTACAAGCTCAGAAACTTTAAGCTTGTTACCCTGCTGACCGTTAACCTTAGCCTGGATGTTGTTTGCAAAATCAACAGCATCTGCACGAGTACCTGTTACCTTGTGTGCCTCTGCAGCATCATCTTCTGCGGAAGCCCAAGAAGCCGGTACATCAACCTTAACGATTCTCTGAGCGCCTGCTTCGATGGCATCGTAGTTCATCTTAACTACGTCGTCACCCTTCTTACCGTAGGACTTCTTAGCAGCTGCCTTCATAAGTTCGATAGCAGTCTCCTCCGGAATAATATTAGCAAGCTTGAAGAAAGCTGACTGAAGGACAGTATTGATACGTCCGCCAAGTCCGATCTCCTTACCGATGGCAATACCATTGATAATGTAGAACTGGATGTTGTGCTCAGCGATGAAACGCTTGGTCTTAGCCGGGATCTCATCCTCTAACTGGTCTACGGTCCATGGGCAGTTTAATAAGAAGATTCCGCCGTCAACCAGATCCTGAGCGATGTCATACTTCTTAATGTAAGAAGGATTGTGACAAGCAATAAAGTTACCCTGCTCGATGAGGTAGGTAGAACGAATCGGTTTCTTTCCGAAACGAAGGTGAGATACGGTAACACCACCGGATTTCTTTGAATCATAATCAAAGTAAGCCTGGGCGTACATGTCTGTATTGTCACCAATGATCTTGATAGAGTTCTTGTTAGCACCTACAGTACCATCAGAACCAAGTCCCCAGAACTTACAGCTGATTGTTCCTTCAGGAGTAGTAACCGGGTTCTCTTTTACTTCAAGAGAAAGGTTGGTAACATCATCCACGATACCGATTGTGAATTCTTTTTTGTCTGTATTGTTAAATACGGCAATGATCTGTCCCGGAGTTGTATTCTTAGAACCAAGTCCGTAACGTCCGCCGTTAACAGGTACATTCTCAAACTTAGATCCCTTTAATGCAGCAACAACATCAAGGTAAAGTGGCTCTCCAAGAGCTCCCGGCTCTTTGGTACGATCCAAAACATTGATCTGCTTAACAGTCTCAGGAATAACATCGATCAAAGCCTGTGGGTAGAATGGACGATAGAGACGAACCTTTACTACGCCGACCTTCTCGCCGCGAGCAAGAAGATAATCGATGGTCTCGTCGATAGTCTCGCATACAGAACCCATAGCTACGATAACGCTCTCTGCATCCGGAGCACCATAGTAGTTGAATAACTTGTAGTCTGTTCCAAGTTTTGCATTGATCTTATCCATCTGCTTCTGAACGATAGCAGGCATTGCATCATAAGCACCGTTGATAGACTCTCTTGCCTGGAAGAAAATATCCGGGTTCTGAGCAGATCCCATCTGGTATGGATTCTCTGGGCTGAAGACATCATCTTTGAACTTTTTAACAGCATCCATATCAAGCATATCCTTGAGATCTTCATAATCCCAAGTCTCGATCTTCTGGATCTCGTGAGAAGTACGGAATCCATCAAAGAAGTTGATAAATGGAAGACGTCCCTCGATGGCTGCAAGGTGGGCAACCGGAGCAAGGTCCATAACTTCCTGAACACTGGATTCGCAAAGCATTGCTACACCAGTCTGACGACAGGCGTAAACATCGGAGTGATCACCGAAGATGTTCAGAGCGTGGCTTGATACGGCACGAGCTGAAACATGGAAAACACCCGGAAGTCTCTCACCGGCAATCTTGTAAAGGTTAGGGATCATAAGAAGAAGACCCTGAGAAGCTGTGTAAGTAGTTGTCAAAGCACCGGATGCAAGAGAACCGTGAACAGTACCTGCGGCACCGGCCTCGGACTGCATCTCAGTGATCTGAACCGGTTCCCCGAAGACATTCTTTCTTCCGGCAACAGCCCATTCGTCACTGACTTCTGCCATAACAGAAGAAGGGGTGATTGGATAGATGGCGGCAACTTCTGTAAACGCATAAGATACGTGTGCAGCTGCGTTGTTACCGTCCATTGTTTTCATCTGACGTTTCATGAAATAACCTCCTGTAAAGTTTTAAAAATATTTTTTTAACGATTCAAAAGTGTGGGGTGAACCGTTTGTTATTTATCTGACAATTCATTGATTTTACCAATAAACATCAGTTTTATCAATAGTAGCATTAAAAATTGTATGCGTCAAATGGTGCACTCAAAATAGAACAAAATAAAACAAAAAATTAAGAATTTGATGTGATGCTTTGTGGAATTTGCTAGAATAGGGATGGAGGGTGTGGGAAAAGAAGTTATGGAAAAAAACGAAAAAGAAAAAAGACTTCCAAAAGAAGTCTTTCAAAAGCACCAATGTGCTGCTGGATAAACCAGTGGGTTGAGTTAACTTTTATTTGAACTCGCAGTGCAAATCTGTAGGGGAACTACATTTTGCCCTTTTATGGTAATACGAGGAAAGGAACTTGTCAAATGGAAAAGAAGAAGAAAATTTATTTAGGTTTAGATATTGGAACAGACTCGGTAGGATATGCTGTGACGGATGAAGGCTACAATCTTCAAAGATTTCACGGGGCAGATGCCTGGGGAAGTGTATGCTTTGATGCGGCGGCTACAAGTGCCGAGCGAAGGGGCTATCGATCAGCCAGGAGACGCCTGGATCGAAGGCAGCAGAGAGTTCAGCTCTTGCAGGAGATCTTTGCAGAAGAAATCTATAAAGTGGACGAAAGATTTTTCATCAGACTTTCAGAAAGTTATCGGTGGAGAGATGAGACGGAGGATCCACATATATTTTTTAATGATGAAGATTATTCAGATCCGCAGTATATGAGAGACTACCCGACCATCCATCATTTGATCCTGGAGCTTATGACAGATCCAACCCCCCACGATGTTCGCCTGGTCTATTTGGCTTGCAGCTGGCTGGTGGCTCACAGGGGACACTTCTTAAACAATATGAATGTTGAGAGATTGGATCAGATCTTAGATTTTGAATCTGTATATAAGAAATTTGAGGAATTCTTCCGGGACAATGATTACGATATGCCCTGGGGAGAAATTGATCTTCAAAAATTCCAGGACGTATTAAAAAAGAAACTCAAGCTGACTCCCAAATTTGCAGAGTTAAAGGAAGTCCTTTTAGGGGGCGCGAAGCCTGAGAAAAATGGTTGGGAAAGATTTCCCTTTAGTCAGGAGTCTTTGATCCGTCTGCTGGCGGGCGGTACGTGTAAGGTTAAGGACATTTTCGGCAAGGAAGAATATGAAGATTTAGGATCCATATCACTTGGAATGGACGAGGAAAAATTTGCTGAACTTATGACCGCCATAGGGGAGGATTATGGGGTCATTGAAGCCTGCAGAAGGATTTATGATTGGACCATCCTGGAAGGGGTGCTGGGAGGAAACTCCGAAGCAAAAGCGATATCCGCAGCCAAGCTGGCAGTCTATGACAGGCACAAGGAAGAACTTTGTTTCTTAAAGTATTTTGTCCGCAAGTATATACCTGAAAAATATGGAGAGATTTTCAGGGAAGCGGGTAAGGCAAATTATGTGGCCTACTCTTACCATGTGGAGAAGGCGGATGCGGGAAACGTTAAGAAGGCAAATGTGGATGACTTTTCGGACTATATTAAGAAAATTGTAAAAAATGTAGTCGTGGAAGCAGAAGATGAGGCTGCCTATCAGGACATGATGGATCGGTTGGAATTAAGGACCTTTCTTCCCAAGCAGAAGAATACAGACAACCGAGTCATCCCAAGACAGCTATATGAGTATGAGCTATTAAAAATCTTAGACCAGGCTTCCGGCTACCTGCCTTTCTTAAATGAGACGGATGAGGAAGGCTATACAGGAAGGGATAAGATCCATTCGATCTTTACTTTTAAGCTACCCTATTATGTGGGCCCTTTGAATACAAAATCAGAACACGCCTGGATTGTACGAAAGGCAGGGAAGATCACGCCGTGGAATTATCAGGACATGATCGATGACAATGCCAGTGAGGAAGCATTTATTGCAAGAATGACCAATAAGTGCAGCTATCTTCCGGGAGAGGATGTTCTGCCTAAGGATTCTTTGTGTTATCAAAAGTTTATGGTATTAAATGAGATCAATAATTTAAAAATTGACGGTCGTAAGATTCCGGTTGAGGCAAAGCAGGGGATTTACCGGGACCTGTTTGAGAGAAAGAAGAAGGTTAGACGCAAAGATCTTGTAGACTACTTGATTAGCAATGCTTATCTAGATAAGGACAAGCTAGAGAGTCTATCCGGAATAGACCAGGAGATCCATGGAAGTCTAAGCACTTATTTGGCTTTTAGAAATCTCTTGAGAGAAGGAAAGCTATCTGAGAAGGATGTAGAGCGGATCGTGGAGCGGGCTTCCTATGCAGAGGATAAAAGCCGGGTGGAGAAATGGCTGCAGAAAGAATATCCAAGGCTTCCTAAGGAGGATATCAAATATATCACAAAGATAAAAATCCATGATTTCGGACGTTTATCCAGAGCCTTACTTATGGAACTTGAGGGTGCAGAAAAAGAAGTGGGAGAAGCGACGACCATCCTTAGGACCATGTGGGAGACCAATGACAATTTGATGGAAATCCTCTCAGACCGCTATACCTTTGCAGAGGCCATCGCGGCCTTTAGGGAGGACTATTACAGAGAACATCCAAAGACATTGAAAGAACAGTTAGATGAAATGTATGTATCCAACGGGGTGCGCCGCTCCATTTACCGAACTTTAGCAGTTGTAAAGGACGTGGAGAAAGCCTTTGGGAAACCGGACAAGATCTTTGTAGAAATGACCCGAGGCGGAAGAGCGGATCAAAAGGGAAAACGAACATCCAGCAGATATCAGCAGGTATTAGACCTTTATAAAAAATGTGGAGAGGACGTGCGAGACCTGCAGAAAGAATTGGAGTCACTGGGAGAATATGTAGAAAACCGACTACAGGGAGACCGGCTGTTTTTGTATTTCATGCAGTTTGGACTTTGCGCCTACAGCGGAACACCGATTGATCTGGAAAAGTTGATGGCAGGGGCTAAAGAATATGATATTGATCACATTTATCCCCAAGCTTATGTGAAGGATGACAGCATAATCAATAATAAAGTCCTGGTGCTATCTTCTATTAATGGGACAAAGAAGGATCGTTATCCCATAGATGCAGACATTAGAAAAACAATGAAAGGCTACTGGGACCACTGGCACAAAATCGGAAGCATCAGCGATGAGAAGTATAAGAGACTGATCCGGTCGACTCCATTCACAGCAGATGAAAAGTATGGATTTATAAACAGGCAGCTGACAGAGACCTCCCAGTCCACCAAGGTCATAACGAATCTTTTAAAAGAAAAATATCCGGATGCTGAAATTGTATATTCAAAAGCAGGCTTGGTATCCGATTTTCGCCATGAGTTTGACCTGCCCAAGTGCAGAAGCTACAACGACCTTCATCACGCAGTGGATGCCTATTTAAATATAGTTGTAGGAAATGTCTATCATATGAAGTTTTCAAAGAAATGGTTCAAGCCAGAGGATTCCTACAGTATAAAAACCAAAACCATTTTCACCCATCCCCTAGATCTTACAAAGTGTGGCGGAGAAGAAGTCTGGGACGGACAAGCCATGCTATCCAAGGTCAAAAAGACAGCAAGGAAGAACAGCGCGCATTTTGTTAAGTACGCGACCTTTAAGACAGGGGGCTTGTTTGATCAGATGCCGGTTAAGAAGGGAGCAGGCCTAATCCCTTTAAAGGCAGGATTAGCTACAGAACGATATGGCGGATATAACAAGGCAGGAGTTATGTTCCTTATTCCTACGCAATATAAGATGGGCAAGAAAAAGGAAATCATGATCATGCCGGTAGAACTTTTATATGGGGAGCGATTTTTAAAGGACCCAGACTTTGCCAAGAAATATGCTTATGACCGCTTGAAGCGAATTTTAAAGAAACCGGTAGAGGAAGTGACCTTCCCTATGGGAATGAGGCCATGGAAGGTCAATACCGTATTGTCCTTCGATGGATTTAGAGTTTGCATTACAGGAACCGGTAATGGGGGAAACCGAATCTTGCTACAAAATATCATGCAATTTTCCAGCCATCCCTACTGGAATGAATATATAAAGAAACTGGAAAAATTTGTGGAGAAAGTAGAGAAAAATCCCAAGTATATCTACGACAAGGTCTACGATAAGGTATCAAAAGAGGACAATGAAAAGTTATACCAGCTATACATCGAAAAATATGAAAGTTCCATCTACCAAAAAAGAATGGGATCACCGAAAAAGATCCTCATAGAGGGAAGGGAAAAATTTCAGGCCTTAGAAATCTATAAACAATGCAAGTTGCTGCTTAGTGTTCAGAAAACCTTTTGCCGTATGTCGGGCGGTTGTGATCTGGAAGGCATAGGAGGAGCAAAGACCTCGGCGTCGACTAATATAAGTACAAAGATATCAAATTGGAAGAAGGAGTATTCCGATGTTCGCATCATCGATCCATCTCCTTCGGGCTTGTGGGAAAGAAAATCAGAGAATTTATTGGAGTTATTATGAGTTGGAGAGTAGTTGTAATAGAAAACCAGGCAAAGCTGGATTATAAAATGGGTTATATGGTGGTTCGGGGCTTAGAGCGTAAAAAGGTTCTTTTGGAAGAGATTGCAGTACTTTTAATTGAGAATCCGGCAGTTTCTATAACAGGAATTCTCATCGAGGCTTTGACAGAGAAGAAGGTAAAAGTCATATTCTGTGATTCCAAACGAAATCCTACGGCGGAATTAATGCCTCACCACGGAAGTCATGACAGCGCATCAAAGATTCGGACCCAAATTGCCTGGAAGAAAGAAATCAAAGACATGATCTGGCGAGAGCTGGTCATGGAGAAGATCCGAAAGCAGGCGGAATTTTTAGAAGAGCTGAAAAAAGAGGACCAGGCTAAGCTTTTGTCCGATTATATAGGGGAGGTGGAGCTAGCTGACGCCTCCAACCGAGAGGGCCATGCGGCAAAGGTATATTTTAATGCCCTGTTTGGCATGGACTTTACAAGAAGCGCAGATCTTCCGACAAATGCAGCCTTAAATTACGGATATAGTATGATCCTATCTGCATTTAACCGGGAGGTATCTGCCAATGGCTACCTGACCCAGTTGGGCCTCTTTCATGACAATATGTTTAACCATTACAATCTGGCCTGCGATTTGATGGAGCCCTTTCGAATTTTGGTAGACCGGATGGTCTATGCCATGAAACCGGAAAAATTCGAAAAAGAGGAGAAACACTTTATGTGGACCCTGCTCGATCAGAAAATAAGCATTGACGGACAGAAACAATTTCTGATGAATGGAATAAAAATTTATAGCAGAAGTGTCTTTGATGCCATCAATGATATGGATTCCTCGGAAATAAAATTTTACAGTGTGAACGAATAGGCGGAGAGTAGAAAGCGTGAGCGGATTTCGATTTATGAGAATGATGGTATTTTTTGATCTGCCAACCCTGACCTTGGAAGATAAGAAAAATTATAGAAATTTTCGGAAAGTACTGATTAAGAATGGCTTTATCATGCTTCAGGAATCGGTATATTGCAAAATGATGACCAGCCCCTCGGTGGAAAAATCTATGAAGAATTTGATTCATACGAACAAACCACCCAAGGGCCTGGTCCAGACCCTTACCATTACGGAGAAACAGTTCGTGAAAATGGACTATGTAGTGGGAGAAAACACCAGTGATGTGATAGATTCGGAGGAAAGGCTGATTATATTATGAAGATTATTTTGCCGGAGATCGATTATGTATTTGACTGCGGGCAGGAGAAGACCTGCTGCGTAGTTGTGGAAAATCAGAGACTACTATATAAGATTCTGGAAGACTTATCCGGCCAGATGGCAGGAGAAGCCGGTATCGCTGTATTATCAGAAGACAATAAAACCCTTAATATAGCAAAATACTGTGAAGTAATTTCCCAGTTTGCCCCCTTTGATATCAATCGAAAAAATTTATTAACCAAGATAGGGGCGCGAATGCACCAGCTGGCAGTATCGGATGTGCATTATCTGAAAATGCAGGAGCTGATGACAGAATGGGAGCGATATTTAATGGAACTATCCATGGAGATGGTGGGGAATCTGGAATTCCCCAAAATATCTCCGGATTCTCTGATTAAGGCAGCAGGAGTCCAGCTAGAAAATACCTACGACAACCTAGGGGAGCAATTACTGGATTATTTCGAGCTGGTGCAGGAATACGAAGCAAAGAAGTTATTTGTCTTGGTAAATTTGCGGAGCTATTTATCCGACGAAGAAATGCACCTATTTTTAGAAGGAATACAGGCCCGCCAGATAGAGCTCTTGCTCTTAGAGAGCACAGAACGAAGAAAACTAGAACCTGAGCAAAGATATATTGTAGACCAGGACCTGTGTGTGATATGCTAGGAGAGTGAGAGAAGCAAGCCCCACAAAAGCGCACATATGGAACGCAGACCATACTTCTCAGACGATTTGAGGTTTGAGAGCAGTGCAAATTTGTAGGGGAGCAAAACACTCTGCTAATCCCAAGAGCCACGTCATTTGTTTGAGAGCAGTGCAAATTTGTAGGGGAGCAAAACTTGACGGATAGTAATTATTTACGTCTACATGGTTTGAGAGCAGTGCAAATTTGTAGGGGAGCAAAACATTACCTACACCATGCAAATAGAGGTAATAGTTTGAGAGCAGTGCAAATTTGTAGGGGAGCAAAACACGGTTTTGTGTTCAGTGATGTTCCTGAACGTTTGAGAGCAGTGCAAATTTGTAGGGGAGCAAAACAGACACATACAGATGCGAATGCAAGATCGGTTTGAGAGCAGTGCAAATTTGTAGGGGAGCAAAACATCAGCACATACACGATATGTACCAGTATCGTTTGAGAGCAGTGCAAATTTGTAGGGGAGCAAAACATCATCGTTGATTAACAGAACGCATTCATAGTTTGAGAGCAGTGCAAATTTGTAGGGGAGCAAAACAAACTTTCGTATCTGTTCCTTTGCCAGTTTGTTTGAGAGCAGTGCAAATTTGTAGGGGAGCAAAACGAATTGCAGAGAGTCAACAAAGAGGTGTGGTTTGAGAGCAGTGCAAATTTGTAGGGGAGCAAAACGGTCGGATTGGCGGCGGTCAGCCCGGGACACAGGGGGCTAAGATTATTGTTTATTAATGGAAGTTCAAGGCAGGAGGATTAGGTGTGATGATATCTCTCAAAAAACGATAGCGAGGCTTCCGTAGGGAACTGCAAGCTGGCGGCGAAGACGATCGCATTGTGCCCAAGGGGCCGAAGGGCTTTAGCCCTGAGTGAGCGCGAAGCGCGAGTTTGCGATCGTCTTCGCGAATAAGCCAGCTGCAGTGAGCAGGAAACGAAGCGTGTTTTTTGCGAGATATCATCACACCTAATCCGGAGTAAATTTATGAATCAAACATACATGAAAGAACAACCCATCATGAAACTAATCCTATCCATGGCCTTACCCATGGTAATTTCCATGATGGTAAATTCTCTCTACAACATTGTAGACAGTTATTTTATTGCCAAGATCAGTGAAGATGCCATGACGGCCTTATCACTGGTATATCCGGTCCAAAATCTAATCAACGCTGTGATGATTGGATTTGGAATCGGGATCAATGCCGTGATCTCTTATTATCTTGGGGCCAATGAGCATGAAAATGCGGACCGGGCAGCAAGCCAGGGTATGCTCCTTGGGACTCTTCATGGCCTTGGCTTTATGGTCCTTGGCATTGCGATCATGAGACCATTTTTACACTTATTTACTGAAAATAGGGAGATCATAGATTGCGGGGTCCGTTACTCTAGGATCGCATTTGTCTTTGCCACAGCTATCTCCTGGCAGTTGGTATTTGAAAAAACCTTTCAGGCTGTAGGGCGGATGCTGGCATCTATGACCTGCATGATGGCCGGAGCCCTTATTAATATTATCCTGGATCCGGTCTTGATTTTTGGCCTTGGGCCTTTTCCGGAAATGGGTATTGAGGGAGCTGCCCTGGCAACCGGGATCGGGCAGACTGCGGCCGCTCTTTTCTACTTGATCCTTTATATTGTGCGACCCCTTCCGGTCAAGTATAGAAAGAAATTTTTGAAGCCGGATCTTCAGTTGTGGAAGAAATTGTATGTGATCGGCATTCCGGCAAGTTTGAACCTGGCCCTGCCGTCCTTACTTATTTCTGTATTAAATGTAATCCTGGCTTCCTATGGGGAAGTATATGTCTTTGTCTTGGGCGTTTATTATAAGCTGCAGACCTTCCTCTATCTTCCGGCAAATGGGATCGTCCAGGGCATGCGGCCCCTTTTGGGATATAATTATGGGGCCGGAGAGCATGGACGGGTCCATAGGATCTTTAAAAATGGCCTGGCCCTTGTGCTTTTGATGATGGCAGCAGGAACCTGCATTTGCCTTGCATTTCCGGGGCAGTTGATGGGCTTATTTACCGGCAATGCTATTACGATAGAGGCAGGCAGCAGGGCCCTTCGATTGATCAGCCTTGGCTTTGCTGCTTCATCGGTCTCTGTCATCTGCAGCGGTTCCTTAGAGGGACTGGGAAAGGGCATTCAATCCTTGATCATCTCCCTATGCAGGTATGTGGTGGTTATTCTCCCGGTGGCATTTTTCCTTAGCCGAATGCTGGGGGTTAGCGGAGTCTGGCACGGATTTTGGATTACGGAAGTCATCACGGCTGTCATTTCCTATATCGTATGGAGGTCTTCTTTTGGTCGCATGTAGGGCTTCGTCGTATTACACAAAAACAAGAAACTATTTTTGTAAAAATAGTTTCTTGTTTTTTTATTTATACAATGTTACGATTTAGGAAACTTAAATAGAAAAAACAGTTTCCTAAGGAAAGGAGTAGAAATGGAGAATGCCCAGCTGAAAGATAGAATCCTGAATGCCACCCTTCAGGTCTTTAATGAAAAGGGACTGAAATTTACCATGGATGATATTACAGCCCTTCTTGGTATTAGTAAGAAGACCATTTATACCGTCTTTGAAGATAAGAACTCACTGATTACCCAGATGGTGGATTATTGCTTTGATTCGATCAAGGAAAGTGAGCAGATGGTGCTTAAGGATCATTCCCTGGGGATTGTGGAGAAGATCCAAGGTATCTTAGGGGTGCTGCCGGAAGGCTACAAGGAATTAAATTTGGAACAGTTGTATCAATTGAGGGACAAGTATCCGGAGGTTTATATGCGGGTCCAGGACCATTTGGAGAGTGGTTGGGAAAATACCATCGCATTGATTGAAGAGGGAATCCAACAAAAAAAGATACGCAAGGTAAATATTACGATTTTAAAGACCATGATGGAGGCGACCTTGGAACAGTTCTTCCAACGGGACGTATTGGTGCGAAATGAGATTTCCTACCAGGAAGCCCTGGATGAGGTGGTTACGATTTTGATGCAGGGGATCATATTGAAATAGCTAGTGATGAATCGCTGGCAGCAGAGTAAGCAAGCGTGGTACAAGCAATAAAGAATGCGAATTGGGAGGAAGAAAAGATGCAGGATCGTTCGAAAGTGATTTTTGGAAACAAGGTGTCTAAGGAGGCTTATCAGAAGGCCGTCCATTCGAAGAATAAGTATCGGAAAAAATTTGGAGATGACTCGCAAAGAGATTATAAGGTTCATATTGTAAAAAATCCTTATATCGGGGATTCTTTGGGAGTGCAAAATCTTATGATCGGAGATCTGGAGTCTAATGCCCATTATGACCCGAACCATACAGATTTTCAGGAGTCTTTTGATACAGAAAAAGGGATTATCGTAGCCAATATCCGTATGGGCTTTGGCCATTACCGGATCTCCATGGCCATGGCTTCTGCGGCAAAGGCTATGGGCTATACCCCTTATTGGATGGATCTAAATTCTTACGGGGAGACGACCTGCACCAAGGTCATCAGTGCCCAGAATGATCTTTATTCTATGGGATCCAGGCTGTCAAAGAATCCGGTATTTAATAAACTGGTATGGGAGCCTATGAACTATGAAGGCTTCCGGGCCCTCTCCTACAATGCGGCGGACCAGAAAAATGCAGAGCTTATGGCTCCGGTTTTTAAGAATATTCCAAAAGAGATTCCGGTGGTAGGAACTCACGTATGGCCGGCCCAGGCAGCCATCCACGGAGGCATGGAGCATGTGGTAAATGCAATCCCTGATAACTGGCCCATGGCCCTTCATTTGGCGGAAGGAAGTATTCATACCATCCAGTGCCACAATGCCTACCTAGGTTACAGAATTCTAAACGGTATGAATAAAAAGAAGGTAAATCAGCCCATGCCGGCAGACAGCCTGGTCTACACGGGACATTATATTGACCATGAGCTGGTAAGTAATATTGAAGGGGATTGCGCAGCAAGAATTGCAAGAAGAGAAAAGGATCAGCCCATGCGTTTCCTACTTACCATAGGAGGCGCAGGCGCCCAAAAGGAAATCTTTGCTGCCATTATTAAACATTTGCTTCCGGCTATCCGGCAGAAAAAAGTAGCCCTCTATGTAAATGTAGGAGATTATAAAAATGTATGGGAGGACCTCTTAGAAGAAATTCCAATGCTTAAGAAAGTATCCAAAGAGCATTTTGAAAATTGGAAGGAGACCGAAAGATTTGCAGAAAAAGCCTTGGATCCGGAAACAGACATTATTGGGGTTCATGCGTTCTACCACAAAAATATTTTCGAGGCTGTATACTGCACCAATCTTCTTATGAGAAGCTGCGACGTGCTGGTCACCAAACCAAGCGAGCTGGCCTTCTACCCGGTGCCTAAGCTATTTATTAAAAGAGTGGGAAAACACGAAATGTGGGGAGCGATCCACTCTGCAGAGGTGGGAGACGGAACCCAGGAGTGTCGGGATATCCCACACACCTTGCAAATGTTGGATCTATTTATGGAAGATCAAGGACTTTTAACTGCCATGTGTGAGAATATTAAAAAGAATAAGGCCCAGGGCCTCTATGACGGGGCTTATAAAGTCATTGAATTGGCAATGAATCATAAGAACAAAAATTAAGAGGAGCAAAGCTATGGAAGAAAAAGTTAGATTAGGGGGAAGAGAAAAATTCGCCTATGGAATCGGTGCCGCAGGAAAAGACATGGTATATATGCTGTCTGCTTCCTATGTGCTTTATTATTACCAGGATATTATGGGTGTCAGCGCAGTTGCAATGGGAATTATTCTGTTTATTGCCAGAATCTTCGATGCCTTTAATGACCCTATTATGGGGATTATTGTTGCAAAGACAAAGACCAAATGGGGAAAATTTAGGCCCTGGCTCTTTGTGGGAACCTTGACCAATGCCATTATCTTATATTTAATGTTCTCGGCACCTCCGACCTTAAACGGAGGCGGCCTGGTAGCCTACGCAGCAGTAACCTATATCTTGTGGGGCGTAACCTACACCATGATGGACATCCCCTACTGGTCTATGATTCCTGCCTTCACAAAAAGCGGGAAAGAAAGAGAAAATCTCTCGGCCCTGGCCAGGTCCTGTGCAGGTGTGGGTTCTGCTATTATCAGTATCATTACTGTGCTTAGCGTTACGGCTCTTGGAAATCTTGTCGGAGCAAGCAGTTCTGTAGAGATTGAGCGCCTGGGCTATAAGTATTTTGCCCTTATTATTGCGATTTTATTTGTGGTCTTCATCAGCATCACATGCTTGAATATTAAAGAGAAATCCTCCGTAAATATGGAGACCGCCACGGTAAAAGAGATGTTTAAGGCCTTGATCCAAAATGATCAGGCCATGACCATGGTAGTTGCCATCGTTATGATCAACACGGCCTTATATATCACTTCCAATTTGGTCATCTATTTCTTTAAATATGACTTTAGCCCTGAGGCATGGCAGAACAATTATACATTATTTAACACCTTTGGGGGAGCCTTCCAGATCCTGGCTATGATGCTCTTGTTCCCCTTGCTGCGTAAATTTATGAATACCATGAAGATTTTTTATGTAAGCTTTGGCATGGCATTTGCAGGCTATGTGATTCTTTTGGGAATTACATTTACCGGAATTGAAAATGTATATTTCCTGCTGGTTCCGGCTTATCTTATTATGTCAGCCATCGGTATGATGAACGTAATTGTAACGATTTTCCTGGCGAATACGGTAGACTATGGGGAGTGGAAAAATAGAAGAAGAGACGAGTCCGTTATTTTCTCTATGCAAACCTTTGTAGTAAAATTGGCATCCGGTATTGCCGCCTTGGCGGCTTCCGTGGTAATCGCTGTATTTCATATTAATAAAGATGAAACAGCAGCATTGACAGCCATTTCTACATCTAGTAGAATGGGGCTTCGTATGTGTATGACCCTGATCCCGATTGCTGTACTTTTTGTGGGCCTTGTGGTATTTAAAAAGAAGTACATTTTGACGGAAGAAAAAACCAGGGAAATTGAAAAGCAATTGCAGATGCGATAAGATGATTAAAAAACAAGGAGATTGACCGATGATTCAGACAGCAGATGGTATTTTTGTATTGAATACCCTTCATACAACCTATGCCTTTGGAGTGCTTCCAACGGGACAAATGGAGCACCTATATTATGGAAGAAGGATCAGATTATATGAACCTCTAAAGGAGGCTGTTAGACCGCTTAGGGAGCAGCATATTTTCCAGCCGGGAAATAGTGTAGTCTATGACAGAGACCATGAAAATTATAGCTTAGAAGATATGTGCCTGGAAATGTCTTCCTATGGAAAAGGAGATATCAGGGAACCTTTTGTTGAGATCCTTTATGCAGACGGAAGTATCTCCTCGGATTTTGTCTATGATTCATATGAAATCAGCAAAGAAAAGGTCCTTTGGGAGACTTTGCCAAATGCGGTGGACGACGGAAAAGGGGACCATTTGAAAATCCGCTTGAAGGATAAAAACAGCAGCCTGGTTCTGGAACTTTTCTATGATATTTACGAGGACTGCGATGTAATTTGCAGAAGAAGCAGACTGTGCCAGGAAGGGGAAGAAACTGTTGAGATTCGTCGTCTCATGAGCTGCCAGTTGGATTTTGCGGATTCGGATTATGTATTTACCAATTTCCATGGAGCCTGGGCCAGGGAGATGCGAAAATATGAGACCAAGCTTGAGGCAGGTCGTTTAGTCAATGACTCCTATACCGGAACCACTTCCAACCGTGCCAACTCCTTTGTGATGCTCAGCAGGGAGAAGACCAATGAAGACCGGGGAGACTGCTATGGTTTCCACTTGCTCTACAGCGGCAACCATTATGAGGCGCTTGAGGTCAATGGCTACGGGAAAACCAGACTGGTGACCGGAATGAATCCCAGGAGTTTTAGCTGGGAGCTAAAGCAGGGGGAAGTCTTTGAAGCTCCGGAGGCGGTCCTTGCCTACTCTCCTGAGGGCTATAATGGAATGAGCCAGTGTATGCATCAGTTTATTCGGGAATATATTGTGCGTGGCAAGTGGCAGAAGAAGGAACGACCGGTGCTCCTTAACAGCTGGGAGGCCAGTTATTTTGACATCAATGAGAAACAGCTTTTGAGCCTGGCAAAGGCAGGCAAAGAAGCAGGAATTGAGCTCTTTGTTATGGATGATGGCTGGTTTGGAAAGCGGGATGATGATAAGACTTCTCTGGGAGATTGGGAGGCCAATAGAAAGAAATTGCCTGGTGGAGTAGAGGGAATTTGCAAAAAGATCAATGACCTGGGCATGGATTTTGGAATTTGGATCGAGCCGGAAATGATCAGTAGAGACAGTGACCTCTATCGAAAGCATCCGGACTGGGCCATGGAAATTCCGGGCAAGGATCATGCAGAGGGACGAAACCAGAAATTATTGGATCTTTCAAGAAAAGAAGTGCAGGACTTTATCATTGATGAGATGAGTAAACTATTTTCATCCGCCCCCATCCGCTATGTCAAATGGGATATGAACCGGATTGTCAGTGATTCCTACTCCCAGAATCTTCCGGCAGGGAAGCAGGGAGAAGTCTTTCACCGCTATGTGCTGGGACTCTACCGCTGCATGAAGGAGCTGACGGAAAAGTTCCCGGAAATATTATTTGAGGGATGCGCCGCAGGAGGCAATCGCTTTGATCCTGGAATTTTATGTTATTTCCCACAGATCTGGGCCAGTGATGATACGGATGCTCTCTGTCGGGCGGAGATTCAGACCGGTTATAGCTACGGTTATCCGCCATCGGTTCTTAGTAACCATGTGTCTTCCTGCCCCAACCATCAGACCCTGCGGGTGACCCCCTTGGAAACTCGTTTTCAGGTGGCGGCTTTTGGAATTCTCGGATATGAATGTAATTTAAAAGATACAAAAAAAGAAGATCTAGAAGCTATGAAAGAGCAGATTGCTCTTTACAAAAAATGGAGAAAGATCTTGCAGTTTGGAAATTTCTACCGAGGCAGAAGCTTTACTGAGGCAGAAAGTTTTGGAAGTGTACTGGCAGGGACAGCCGGCAATCTGACCGAGTGGACCATGGTATCCGAGGACCAAAGTCTGGCCGCAGGACTCTATTTGCAAAAACTGGTACAACCCAATAGCCAGTATGGTGTCTACTATGCAAAGGGACTTGATAAAGAGGGCAAGTATCATTTTTACAATCGAAAGTTGAAATATAATATCAAAGAATTCGGAGATTTAATCAACACGGTTGCACCGGTTCATATCCGTCAGGATTCCCCGGCCCATCAGCTGATGGCAAAATTTGTGAAGCTGGACGGTGAGCTGGAAGATCTTACGGCTTACGGAGACACCCTCATGTATAACGGAGTGAAGTTAAAAGCAGCCTTTGGAGGAACGGGATTTAATGATCAGGTGAGACATTTTCCGGACTTTGCTTCCAGGATGTATTTTATGGAAGCTGGGGAGGCAGTAACAGATATGGAATAATTAGTTCCGAAATTTACAATTATATATAGGATTCTGCTGATACTATTTGAACATCACTTAGACAAGGATGTCAGGAAATCTGAAAGAGATCAGATTTCCCGGCATCTTTTTTTATACAAATGAAAACTGACCCGAAGAACATTTATATGAAAAGGAGCGTTGATGATGGCAGAAAGAATAAAAGAACATCCGATACTTGGCGTTCAGGAAAAAGGAGAAGCTGTCAAATTTACATTTGATGGAAAAGAGTTAGAAGGAATGGAGGGAGAACCCATCGCGGCAGCCTTGAAAGCGGCGGGGGTGATGGTTCACCGATATACAAAGAAAGAACATAAACCGCGAGGAATTTTCTGTGCGATCGGAAGATGCACGGACTGTGTCATGGTTGTGGATGGAGTGCCGAATGTAAGAACCTGCATTACACCCTTGAAGGCGGGGATGGATGTGAAAACACAGTATGGTGTGAGTGATAAACCATTTGCATAAACAGGGACAGGGAAACACCGATGAAAGGGGGTTCCCATAGATATTTTGATTGGAGGGCATAAATGAAAAGATATGATTTAATAATCGTCGGAGCCGGTCCTTCCGGATTGTCAGCTGCAATCGAGGCGGCAAAAAGAGGCCTGAAGGTTGTCGTGTTCGATGAGAATGAGAAACCCGGAGGACAATTGTTCAAACAGATTCATAAATTTTTTGGCTCAAAAGAACATCGTGCAAAAATCAGAGGATTTGTGATCGGCAAGCAGCTTTTGGATGAAGCCAATGCGGCTGGTGTTGAGGTGGAACTGAATGCAACCGTCATTGGATTGTATCAGGACAAGGAAATTGTTGTAAAAAAAGGCCAAGAGATTCAACATTTCAAAGGAGATGCGATTATTATCGCGACGGGAGCAGCTGAGAATATGGTGACATTTCCGGGATGGACCCTTCCGGGTGTGATCGGAGCCGGAGCGGCGCAGACTATGATGAACCTCCATGGAATCCTGCCTGGTAAGAAGGTGCTGATGCTGGGTTCCGGTAATGTCGGGCTGGTTGTTTCCTTTCAGCTGATGCAATGTGGATGCGAGGTAGTGGCATTGGTGGATGCGGCTCCCCGTGTCGGAGGTTATGGAGTACATGCGGCAAAGGTGGCCAGGACCGGCGTCCCTTTCTATCTTTCCCATACGATTGTGAAGGCAGAAGGGGAGGAAGCAGTCACAGGAGTTACCATTGCCCAGGTGGATTCCAATTTTAAATTTATTCCCGGTACGGAGAAGCATTTTGATGTGGATACGGTCTGTCTGGCGGTTGGGCTCTCCCCTATGTCCCAGCTTCTGAAGATGGCAGGATGCAAAATGGAAGACAATCCAAGAAGGGGTGGACAGGTTCCAATCTGTGACGAATATGGAAGGACCTCTCTTCCTGGTGTATTCGTAGCCGGTGATGTATCCGGGATTGAGGAAGCTTCTTCTGCAATGATCGAAGGCCGCATGGCAGGAATCGCAGCAGCCCAGTATCTGGGATATATTGAAAAAACAGAGATGGATCGGCAGCTTGAGGACCTTGACAAAGCTCTGGATGGTCTGCGTCAGGGAATGTTTGCACCAAAGAACAGAGGAAAAGCCATTGAAAAAACAGATGAGGGCATTCCGGTTTCCGAAAATCTCTTAAAACATGGATTTGTTGCTGATGATGAGATTGAGCGCTTCCCGGGAGTAACTCATAAAGCGGGCCTGCATCCGGTGATAGAGTGTACACAGAATATCCCCTGTAATCCGTGCCAGAGTGCCTGCCCTAAGGGATGCATTTCCATAGGAGCGGACATTACTTCTCTTCCTATTGTGGTAGAAGGCTCTGAGTGTATCAACTGTGGTATGTGTGTGGCAAGTTGTTCCGGTCAGGCAATTTTCCTGGTAGATGAGGACTGCGGCGACGGTACAGCGACCGTTACCCTTCCGTATGAGTTCCTTCCCCTTCCGGAGGCAGGCACAAAGGGAGCGGCCCTTGGAAGAAATGGACAGAAGGTATGTGACGCAGAGGTTGTTTCTGTAAAGACCAATAAGGCATATGATAAAACAAACCTACTTACTATGCGTGTTCCGAAAGAATATGCAATGAAGGCAAGATTTTTTCAGGAGGAAAAGGCATGAATGCAGTAAATGACAGATCAAGAGATATAGGTCCTTTTGTTCCGGGGCCGGATGACGATATGCTAATCTGCCGTTGTGAGGAAATCACGAAGGGCGAGATTAGAAAGGCAGTCCATGAAGGTATGTGGACGATTACAGAAATTCGCAGATATTTGAGAACAGGAATGGGATTGTGTCAGGGACAGACCTGTGCAAAGCTGGTGAAAGGGATAGTAGCCAGAGAGCTTGGAGTATCTCCGGCTGAACTGGAACCAGCCAGCTCGAGAGTTCCCATGCGTCCGATAGAAATGTATATATTTGCAAATGAGGCAAAGGAGGAGGGAGCGCATGAATAAAACAGCAGAAGTAGTCGTGATCGGCGGTGGAATCATTGGTTGTGCCATCAGCTATTATCTTGCAAAACGAGGCGTGAGTGTAATCTGTCTGGAAGGTTCGGATCATTTTGGAAATGGTGGATCCAGCAGAAACGGCGGCGGTGTCCGTCAGTCCGGACGAGATCCCAGAGAGCTTCCTCTTGTGATGTACGGGATCAAAAATTTCTGGCCCACACTTTCAGAAGAGCTGGAAGTTGACTGTGAATATCATCAGGATGGAAATCTTCGGCTTGGAAAAACACAGAAGCATAGAGAAATTCTCACAGGTCTGACAGACCGGGCTGTAAAGGTTGGCCTTGATGTGAAAATGATTGATGGAGATGAAGTGAGAAAAATCAATCCCTATCTCTCAGAAGAAGTGACCTGCGCGAGCTGGTGCCCCACAGACGGGCATGCAAATCCTCTGACAACCACCCTGGGTTATTATAAGACAGCCAGAAAACTGGGTGTACATTTTGTTTCCGGGGAAGAGGTCGTGGAGCTTAGAATGATCAGAGGGAAGCTTCGCCAGATAGTCTGTGCATCCGGTGATATCTTTGAAGGTGAGACCGTTGTACTGGCAGCAGGATATGAATCAAGAGCGATCGCAGGAACGGTGGGAATCGATATCCCAATGCAGAAAGCTATGCTGGAAGCCCTTGTCACAGAAGCTCAACCCCATATGTTTGACCAGATGCTGGGAACGGCAGAAGCGGATTTCTATGGACACCAGACAAAGCATGGATCCTTTGTCTTTGGAGGCTCTTCGGGGCTGGAAGGATATACAAAAGATAACGGGACACCGATTTGCTATTCAAAGACAGCACCTTGTATTTGCCGTGGTATTATGAAATATTTCCCAGATCTTTCTAAGGCCAAAATTGTCAGAACATGGGCAGGCTGGATGGACCGCTGCGCAGATGGGGTTCCGGTGCTTGGAAATGTTGAAGAAGTACCTGGTTTGGTCCTTGCCTGTGGATTCTCGGGCCATGGATTCGGTATCGCTCCGGGAGCGGCAGACCAGTTGGCCCAGTTGATCACAACCGGAGAAACTACGGTGGATCTGAGTCCTTTGCATTACGACAGATTTAAAGCTAAAATATAGGGGTAATATTGTTGGAATCCTAAATTTGGCAGGAGTGATTGTATGATCTGGAAGAAAGACAGGCTTCGTCCGACGCAACCCTATTTTGTCTTTGACACACTTGATTTTTATCAGGAAATTTATCTGAAACAGGGGATCTCGCATTTTTACAGTTATCATATTGCGAAAAATGTGCCCCTGAGGATTGTCCCCGATGGCTGTATTGATTTGTTTTTTGAGTCTGAGGGAGATCAGATGCGGGGATATGTATGCGGGACGACCCTAACCTATACTTGTGAGAATTGCAAGGGCAGAGAATCGGTATTTGGTGTTCGTTTTATGCCGGGCGTCCAGCCGGAGCTGATTAACTGTACTATGAAGGAGCTGTTAGCGGAGAGGATTCCCATAGAATCTGTACTGAAAGGTGACCCTAGCTGGATGAAAAAACTGGCGGAGGAAGCGGATTTTTATCAGAAGATCCGGATCTTTATCGAGGCCTATACGAAGGCAGAAAAACAGCGCAAGAACCCCTTTGGCAAGCAAGAGCTGGTGCAGTCGGTAAAACAGATGGTTTATGCATCGGATGGGAAGATGAAAGTCAGCAAGATGCAGGAGGAGACAGGATATTCCACCCGTTATATTAATAAGGCATTTATTGAGGAGATGGGATTTTCCCCCAAGACCTTCTGTAAGATCATACAATTTCAAAGAGCGCTGGAATTTTTAAATTACGGTGCACCGGATAAGATGACAGATGCGGCAGTCTTTCTGGGATATTATGACCAGCCGCAGTTTATACATGATTTTTCCAAATATGCAGGAATCACGCCGAAAAAATATTTGAAACTGGTAGAAGAGCAGGATTATAAAAATAGAATTATACAGAGAAACAAGTAATTGACAAAGACGTCTGACCGAAAGGTTGGGCGTCTTTTTAAATGAAAAAGGAGGAAATAAGATATGGGATTTTCACAGATTCAAGTAGTTACATCGATGAATAGGTTAAGTGATTTAAAGACAGCTCTAAGCGAACTTGGGGTCAGCGGAATGACGGTAGTACAGGCCATTGGCTGTGGTGTGCAGAAAGGGACGCTGGAATATGAGAAGGAACAGAATAAGGAGATGGAACTTCTGCCAAAACAGATGATCTTTATTGTAGTCAAGGATGATCTGATTGATAAGGTGATCGAGACTGTTAAAAGGGAACTGTATACAGGTCATATAGGAGACGGAAAAATATTTGTTGTACCCCTTACAAATATCATTCGGGTTCGAACCGGTGAAGAAGGAGAGGATGCATTGTAGGTTGGGCATGAGCCTTTGATTTGCCTGAAAAATATTTCAAGGGAGGAATCCATATGAACGAAAAGAAACTGGGTTTACCAAGTGTCATATCCACAGGTGTGGGACTGATCGTTGCAACAAGCTGTCTGATGTCTCTGGGACAGGGAGCGGGAGCTCTTGGAACGGGCTTTATTATTTCCATGATTCTTGCATGTGCCATTAATATCTGCACAGCACTTTCTATGGCAGAACTGAATGCCCTTATGCCAAATCTCACCGGAGGCCTAGCCCAGTATACACTTGCGGGAATCGGTCCCTTTGTAACCATTGTGACAATGGTTGGGGGATATATTGTTTGCCAGTCCATCGCAGGATCTGTGGAATGTGCAATGTTTGGAAATGCGATCAATTCAGTATTTCACACGGGAGTGCCATCCAGCGTATTTTGTATTCTGCTTCTGATCGTGCTGATCGTGGCCAACCTGCTGGGAATTGATATGTTTGCAAAGATACAAAATGTGGTTGTCTATGGTCTGATCTTTTCTCTGGTTGCCATGGGACTTCTTGGGATTTTCGGACTGGGAAGTGGAGAAAAAGTACAGCAGCAGATGAATCTGGCAGGATCCTTTTCCGATACATTTTCTCTGCTTGGACTTGCATTTTTCCTTTTTATCGGTAGTGAATTTGTTATTCCGATTTCAAAAAATGTAAAAAACGAGCGAAAGAATGTACCCCTGGGAATGGTGGCCAGTCTCTTAATCATTTTGGGTATGCAGATTCTGATCGTTCTAGGCATGGGAAGATATTGTAATTGGGCAGATCTTGCCGCCAGTGCTTCGCCCCATATCCTATATGGCTCATCTCTTTTAGGATATGCAGGCTCCCTGTGGATGATTGTAGTTTCTGTATTTGCTGTTATCAGCACCGTTAACTCAGCCATCAGTTTCCTCTCTTATATGTGTGCCGGCATGGCAAAGATAGGTCTGATGCCGGAAGTATTTCTAAAGAAAAACAAGAAAGGTGCTTATTATGTGGGAATCCTGATGATCGGTATCATTATGATTCTTGTTAATGCTACAGGACTTTCCACAAGTGATTCCCTTTCTTTTATGATCACCTTGGCCATCGTTTTTTGGATGGTATCCTATGTCATCGCAAATTGCAATGTGATGATCTTTAGACACAAATTGCCCAAAGCACCAAGAACATTTAAGGTGCCGGGAGGACCCCTGATCCCTGTTGTAGGAATTGTCGGAAACATTTTTATGATCTGGAACATTGACGGAGATCCGGCTGTCCGGGCAAAAATATTTTTGATCGATGGAGTGATTTTCCTGGTGCTTGCAGTGTATGCAACCTTCTGGTGCAAATATAAGTTAAAGAAGCCCATGTTTGAGCCGATTGACCTGCATGAAGTAATGGCAATGGAACACCCTCTTTATCTAAGGGGACATAAATAAAAAGCAGAAGAAAATGCGTAGATGTGTAGTGATTTTTGAAAATTAGGAGGTAGAAAAATGGACTATCCAACAGTAGATTTTTTATATTTAAGTGAGGATGATATGATCGAGGCAGGTGTTAAAGATATGAATGCCTGTGTGGAAGCAATGGAAGAAATGTTTAAACTTATGAAGGTTGGAAATTACCGTATGGGCGGGGCCAACGGAAATTCACACGGAAGCATGGTCATGTTTCCGGAGACTTCCCCCTTTCCGGAAATGCCGGTAGATGGACCGGACCGTCGTTTTATGGCGATGCCGGCATATCTTGGTGGAAAGTTTGATATGGCTGGTGTGAAATGGTATGGCTCAAATGCTGCAAACAGAGAAAAAGGACTTCCGAGATCCATTCTCATGCTTACTTTGAACGATAAGGATACCGGTGCTCCGTTAGCCTATATGTCTGCGAATATTTTATCGGCATACCGTACCGGAGCTGTGCCGGGGGTCGGTTTTAAATATTTTGCCAAAGAAGATGCAAAGACTGTGGGTATCATAGGACCCGGTGTAATGAGTAAGACCGCACTGGCAGCAGCACTTGCCGTGAGACCGACGCTGAAAACAGTGAAAGTAAAAGGGCGTGGAAAAGCTTCTTTAGATAAGTTTATTGCTCATGCAAAAAAGGAATACCCGGGACTGGATATTTACGGTGTAGATACGATTGAGGAAGCAGTTAGGGATTCCGATATCGTTTCCGTATCTACGTCCTCTCCAACCGGTGATCCGTCTTTATATCCATATATTGCTGAGGAATGGATCAAACCGGGGGCAATCATCGAATCTACAGCGGCTCTGCGATTTGATGATGATTTTATTATCAACCGTGCAAGGACAGTGACAGATAATATTATGCTCTATGAAGCATGGGAAGAAGAAATGAAACCAAATGCATATCACACTATCCCGATCCCGGCAGTTCGTGTCGAGGACCTCATCGAAGAGGGCAGGATGAAACCGGAACAGATCGATGACCTGGGAGATGTCCTTCTTGGAAATATTCCGGTTCATAGAAAGAAGGATGAAATTGTCATCTACTCCGTAGGAGGCATGCCGACAGAGGATGTGGCATGGGGAACCATCGTATACAGAAATGCGTTGAAGAAAGGAATCGGAACAAAATTGAATCTCTGGGAAAGCCCGAAAATGATGGTATAAAGCTATATTACATTCAAAACACAAAAAACAATCGTAAAAAATTACGATTGTTTTTTTGCGTATTCATGACCATAATATAAGCATTAGATTAGAAGGGAGAAACTTTAGTAAATCTAGATTTGAATTGTTTGGAGTAAATCATATGCTTATCGGCAAAAAAGTGTAAAAGATAAAATAAATGGCGTTTTCTTGCCGATGATGTGTTATACTAATCCCTAGATTGGTAGGTTTGGGATTTGATTTATGACGGAGGATTGAATATTAAACTTCTGCAGGCGATGTGCTTGATTTATGTGAAAGCATAACAGAAAATAAATTAAAGAAAATGAGAAAACATTTAGAGGAGGAAGTAGCAATATGGAGATAGATACAAATAAACTGGACACAGCAATTGTTTATTTACAGAGAATTGCCGATGGATATGATCCGGTCAATAACATGCCGGCAGATGAAGAGTCAGTTTTAAATGACCCGAATGTGATTCGATGTATGTATTTTGTGAAAGAGGTATTAGAGGAAGTAAAGCGCAATAATGGAGTTATTGGAAGAAAAGGCAAACGTCCTCCCAAAGAGGAATTCCCGGTAAAAGAAGCTGTAGCTAGGTTTGACTATCAGGGAGATAAGAATATAACAGCATTCACTAACCAGGTTAATAATTTGATTGATACAAAAAAATATCAGAAACTTAGTTATAAGATAATAACCCTGTGGATGCTTGACAAGGGATACCTTGAAGAGAAGACCTTTGAGGAATTTGGAAAAAAATTTAAAGTACCGACGGAGCAAGGAAAAGAACTCGGCATATACACAAAACAAAAAATGAGAGAAACTGGAGCAGGATACATAGCGACGTATTACGGAAAGAAAGCGCAGGAATATATAATAAGTAATCTGGAGCGGATTTTAGATAATTAAAGAGGCTATACAACAATGAAAAAATCAATCGTAAATTTTTGCGATTGATTTTTTGCGCGTTTATGCATACAATAATTCTTTTCGGTGTTGATGATGATGGAAACATGAAAGGATTGCCGGATGTAAAGCAGGCTTGCCTGGATATCGAAAATAAAATCAATGACAGTATATCACCTCAACCAAATTATACACTTGAAACACAGAATAATGACCGGACGATAAAACTTACTATAAAAAGTGGCCTGCAAAAGCCATATTTATATAAATCAAAAGCATACAAACGAAATGATACAGCAACGATAGAGGTAGATACACTGGAATTTTCAAGGCTTGTATTAGATGGGAAAAATATTAGCTTTGAAGAGCTAGCCTGTAAAGATCAGGAATTATCTTTTGCAATTTTGCATCGTAAGCTGAAAGAAAATATTCAGATTGAAACTTTCAACCTGGATACTTTAAAGACGTTGAATCTATATGATAATGAAAATGGCTTTAATAATGCAGCGGGGCTTTTAGCAGATAAAAATCATTTTTCGGGAATTGATATTGTTAAGTTCGGTGAAGATATCAGTATTATTCAAAAAAGAGTGCCCCTTGAAAATACGTCAGTTTTAGATGAATATGAAAAGTCACTTGCCGTATTTCGAGACTATTACCAATATGAAGTAATACAGGGGGCTGACAGAAAAACGATTGAGAAGATACCGGAAGTAGCGTTCAGAGAGGCGATTGCCAATGCTTTGATTCATAGAGTGTGGGATGTTAATTCGCACATCAGAGTTTCTATGTTTGATGATAGAATAGAAATAGTATCTCCTGGTGGATTGCCAGCCGGAATAACAGCAGAAGAATATTTATCAGATAAATTTTCTGTTTTAAGAAATAGAAATCTTGCAAATGTATTTTACAGACTGGGATTTGTAGAAATATTTGGAACAGGAATTACACGAATAAAGCAACTGTATGCAGAGAGCTTGATCAAACCAGAATTTGAAGTGTCAGAAAATACTATAAAAATTATGTTGCCGGTATTTGAAACAAATGTTAATTTAAGCGAAGATGAAAAAGTAATTTACAAATTTTTAAGCAAGAGGATGCTGAAACCAATAAGTGAAATCGCACCATATGTTCCATTTGGCAAATCAAAAACAACACAGTTACTGAAAACTATGACAGAAAAAGGTGTGGTTGCAGTTGAAGGAAAAGGCAGAGGGACAAAATATATAATTAAGTAAGTGGAGGATACGCCGCTGCATAAAGCGATTCTGGAAGCTTTGGTTAACTGCCTGGTAAATGCTGACTGTAGAAGAATCTTATAATCCTGATCGGACAAGATTGTCACTTAAATTTGAGAAAAAACAAGCGAAGAAAACAAGCGAAGAAAATTACAAAGCAATAAGTGATTTCTTGCAAAAGAATAGTCTGTCAAAGACGAAAGATATTGCTGAGGCAATTGGGTTGAGTACATCAAGAACAAGGGCAATATCCTAAGAAGCCTCGAAAAAGACTGTTATTTCAATGGTTTTCGTATGTGTCGATGATCTGTTATGTATTTTGATCAGAAAACTTCCGGCAGAGATAGCGGGCGAAGCGGACAGCTTCTTTGGAGGGTGAATTGGGCAGTGCCACGCCCAGCACGCGTTTTGTCGGCGGCGTCAGCTCCAGAATACGGACGTTCTCCGGCAATCTTTGCAGACATAGCCGTGGCATGGCCGTCACGCCAATCCCCTGTGCTACCATAGACAGCAGTGTGGAATCATCGTCGCAGTTTACCCGGAGCTGATTTGCCGGGCATACGGACAGGTAGCTGTCCAGCGCGTTCATAGGTGCCATCACAAACGGGTAGATGGCAAGTTCTTCCTGCGAAATGCTGTTCCCCTCCGGTGTCAAGGACTCCGGGAGAACCGCGAAGTAAGGATCATCCATCAGAGGAAGCCAACGAAAGCCCCGGCAGCGCACGGGATCGCCCAAAGCCAGATCGACCGCACCCTTGAGCAGCCAATCCGTCAATGTGCTTGTACCGACTTGAATGTCGAAGGTAACTTCCGGATAGAGCGCGTGGTACTCCTGCAGCACCTTCGGGAGCCATGTGTTGGAAATGCTGGAAAACACCCCGATCCGCAGCGGTGCGGATGCGCCTCCCGCCACCTGCCGCGCCCGTTCGGAGAGCCGCGTCAGGGAAGCGTCCGCTTCCATCAGAAACGGCAAAAGCTCTTCTCCGGCGGGTGTCAAACGGATGCCGTTGTGGTTTCGCAGCAGCACCTTGCAGCCGAGTTCATTCTCAAGGCTGTTCATCGCCTGCGTTACAGCGGATTGCGTGCAGTTCAGTTCCAAAGCGGCCTTGCGAAAGCTCCCCGTGTGGATTGCCGCCAGCAGAGCGCGAATTTTATAATCGTCCATAGTATTCTCCAAGATAAATAAGGTTTCCTTATATCCCAATCATACATTCTGTCTTTGCAAAATGCAATGCCTGCGTTACACTTTACCCTGAAAGATGAGGTGTATAAACCATGATAACTATCGAAGATTTTGACAAGGTACAGATCTGCGCAGGAACGGTCACATCCGTCTCCATCAACAAAAAGGCCCGCAAGCCTGCCTATAAGGTCACGCTGGACTTCGGCCCGGAGCTGGGCGAGAAAACCTCCTCCGCGCAGCTGACGGAGCTCTATCAGCCGGAGGACCTGCTGGGAAAGCAGCTCATCTGCTGCGTCAATCTGGAACCCATGCACATCGGCAGCGTCAAAAGTGAAGTACGCATTCTGGGAACGGATTCCAAACAGGGCGTGGTACTGCTCACTCCGATGGAGCCGGTGGAAAATGGAGATCGGGTCTTTTGAAGCGGAAAAACACGACTTTTGAGCGCGGCGCGGTTCTGATCTTCATTGCCGGATGTCTGTGGGGAAGCATCGGGCTGTTTATCCGGCTGATGTCCGACGCCGGTGCATCTGCCGTAGCCATCAGCTTTTTGCGCATGGCCTTTGCCTTTGTGATCCTGCTGATCGTCACGGTGATCCGCTCCGGCATTTCGGCTTTTCGTGTCAGTGGAAGAGTTCTCTTTTTCAGTGCAATGCTGGGGCTGGTCTGCCACGGCGTTTACAACGTTTTTTACAGCTGGGCCGTGGTGCGGATCGGCGTAACGGTCAGCGCGGTATTGCTGAATGTTGCTCCCGTTTTCACCGCGGTCCTCTCCGCAATTTTCTTCCATGAACGGCTCACTTCTCATAAGTGCATTGCTCTCCTGATCAATGTGATCGGATGTGTACTAGCAGCCACTGGCGGACAATTTACGGCTGCTTCGCTGTCCGTTTCGGGCATCCTCTTCGGCGTGGCGTCCGGGCTCTGCTATGCCCTGACTCCTATCTTCGGAAAACTCGCCGGAGAAGACAGCGACCCGTTTGTCATCAGCACCTATAGCTATCTTTTCGCGGCTCTGTTTCTGGCGCTGTTCATGCGGCCGTGGGAGATGCCGATCACACTTACCCTTCCCATTGTGGGGCTGGGATTTCTCTATGCGCTGATCCCCACAGCGATCGGCTACCTCTTTTATTATCAGGGCGTGCAGCAAATACAGGAGAGCAGCAAGGTTCCAGTTATCGCTTCGATGGAGACAGTAACGGCAGCCATCCTTGGTGTGCTGGTACTTGGCGAAAAGCTGACCGTCCTGCACTACCTGGGAATCGTCGTTGTGATGGTTTCCATCGTGCTGATGCAGCAGCGCAAGGCCGCACCTGATGCGACAGCATGGAATAACTCTTCCATATAGTTCTCCCAGTTCTCAATCATTCGGTAAAAAATAAGTCCCATGTCTATATACAAAATAGACATGGGACTTTTGCTTATTTGCGCTTCCTCTTGCCTTTTCCGTGAGTGATGTTGTATCATTTTTTTGACAACTTTTTCTCGTATGTTTTCAATAGATATATGGAGAATAAGGAGGTGCC
>CAVHCX010000013.1:0-78021 GCA_963634745.1 Clostridium sp. CAG:343 | reverse complement strand
AGATTTCAAGGGCGTTCATAACACCTCTTGCAGACTCCAAAGCTGCCATAATAAGAGTGCTTCCCTCTTCTTTTCCGAATTCCTTCTCAGCTGCAACAATGGCTGCCTCTACTAACTTAACATCCTCTGCTGTTTCCGTCTTTGGAATACGAATACCGTCGCATCCACCGGCCACACATACACGAACATCCTCCTGCCAGTAAGGAGTATCCAAAGCGTTGATACGAACGATGCGCTCCACTCCACGGTAGTCGATTTCCTGTAATGCATGATACAGGGAAAATCTTGCAGCATCCTTCTGGTTCTGAGCAACTGCATCCTCAAGATCCAGCATGATAGAATCCGGCTTATAGATATAAGGATCCTTAATAAGTCCCGGCTTCTGTGCATTTAAAAACATCATGGTTCTTCTAAGTCTTTTCTTATTTGGGTTCATTATCGAATCGCACCTCCCCATGGTAAATTCTCTGTCTGCTCTACAGAACGATATACAGCGCCTTCAATTCTTGCCTTCAAGGTACAATCAAGAGCACCCTTATCCACTACAGTGATCTTTACATCATTTACTTCCAGGCGATCCAAAGTTTCCATGATGACCTTTTTGATCTGATTTCCGAACTGATGAATAACTGCACTTTCTAATGTCAGTTCCACGGATCCGTTTCCCGGCTCAACTGTTACCTGAGCGTCACTTGATTCCAAAGTTCCCGCAACTGCAGGTTTCTTAATCTCCATTATTGCCCTCCTTCATCACACACCGTGATTTCTAATGTTCTTTATAGGCTAATCATAGGAGCAGAAACTTAAACCACATCATGGTTTTCCTTAAATTTTGTTAAGATAAAATTCTCACTCTTTCATAAGCTCCGCCAACTCACTCTGCAAGATCTCCAATTCTTTCCCGATATCCTGAACCTTTTTAAAATTAAATATGCCTGATTTTACCAGCTTGTCATTTTTATAGGCAATCTCTTTTTTCAGGTACTCAATTCTCGCCTCCTTATCGAAGGGCATTCTGCCTTCCCGAGTCTCCGCCTGCCCTGCCTCTGTAGCTGAAGTTTCCGGCGCCTTGCCTTTTGTCGGCAGGTCTGTATTGAGATTCTCCACCGTCTCCACATAGCATTCCATCATAGCTTGATAAGGCTTCCTAAGTTCCGGATTACGGAATTCATGCTTTTCATAGTAACCGATTAATTTGCCATTATCCCTTAAAGCTACCATATATCCGTCCTTGTTCTGCTTGGGATTGTGGAAGGTATGGATGATATTATGGCTTTCATCCGCCGCAAACCATGCCACGACCTGGTAGATACTTTCCCTGGACTGGGGATTGTGACAATTCAAAAGGCTCTGTCCCAAGAGCTTCTTGCCGCCCCATTTTTCATAAGCCTGAATGGCAGTAGGATTCATATAAATAATCTCATGGTGGAGATTACAAATCACCACGCTGCAGGTGTCCTGATCAATAATACTTTTCAAATATGGAAATAATTCCTTATAGCTCATCTATGTACGCGCTCCCTTCTTGCTCAATTGTTGCCACCTATACTGTAGCACAGATCAGACATTCAACATACAAAAAAAATGAGAATCCCGGACAGGATTCTCATTTACCATATAACTATGCCATATCAGCTACAGGCTGATTCTCTTTTGCTTCATTTCTTCTGAAGATCGTACGGAAGATCAATCTTACAAATGGTCCGCAGTAGAACATCTGATAGCAGATCGCCATCGGGAAGTTCATTGCGAAGGTCTTAACCCATACCCCGAAGGATGGATTTTCCTTAAAGAGGCAGGTTGCCACAAGGCTCATGGTCGGGCACATAATGCAGCAGATGCAAATAGAAATTGCATAGGTAATAAACTGTGGACGGTCTGTTGGCTTCATTACAGTAAAAGCTAACATTCCTGCAATCTTTCCCACGATAAAGAACTCTAAGACAAAGGCAACCGGCACCATGATCGGAAGCTCATGAAGGGCTGCTATAAAGGTTGCCCCACTTACTGATCCTGTATTTAGTGCTACGTTGTAAACCACCATTCCGTAAACCATAATCGTGGCCATGATAATAGTAAAAATTACGTCTTCAAATTTGTTTTTTGGCATAAAAATATCCTCCCTTTGTTTAATAAGCGAATACATGTGTTGTTCGTTGTCATCCAAAGGGAGGATGTATCGTTTCCAATTAGACCATATTTAGTTCTTTAGGATTTTACCACAAGATTTTTTGAAAAATCAACCTTTTTTTGAATTGTATCTTCATAGATACAGGCTTCAAACAAGTCTAATTTAAGGATATCTCGTCGATAAGATCCAGCTCTTCCTGACTAAAGGCTGCACAGCTTACCGCCTTTACATTGTCTAAAACCTGCTGCGGCTTGGAAGCTCCGATAAGGACACTGGTAACTTCTTCTTTCTGAAGCAGCCAGCCAAGAGCCATCTCTGCTAATTTTTCTCCTCGCTCTTTTGCCAGATCATTAAGCCTACGAATCTGGTCTAATCTGTGCGCATCCAAAACATTTTCTTTTAAGAAACGGCCATCGGTGCGGATCCGGCTATCCTCCGGGATTCCGTCTAGATAGCGGTCGGTCAGTTGGCCCTGGGCCAGGGGACTGAAGGTAATGAGACCTTTTTTTAGTCTTGCTGTAGTCTCTTTTAAGCCATTCTCCTCCACCGTACGATCAAAGATGGAGTAGCGGTTCTGGTTAATAATAAATGGGACCTTTAAGTCTTTCAAAATAGCAGTCGCCCGCTCCAGTGTTGGGCCGTCGTAATTAGAAAGTCCCGCATAGAGGGCCTTACCACTATTCACTGCACTGGCAAGGGCTCCCATGGTTTCCTCCAAAGGAGTATCCGGATCCATCCGGTGATGATAGAAGATATCTACATAGTCTAGGCCCATACGCTTAAGGCTCTGATCCAAACTTGCAAGCAGATACTTTCTGCTGCCCCAGTTTCCGTAAGGGCCTTCCCACATATCATATCCGGCCTTAGTTGTAATAATAAGCTCATCTCGGTAGACACCAAGATCCTCTTTTAGGATGCGGCCGAAATTCTTCTCCGCACTTCCAGGCTCCGGGCCATAATTGTTGGCCAGATCAAACTGGGTAATCCCATGATCAAAGGCAGTAAAGCAAATCTCCTTCATGGTCTCATACTTAGCCGTGTCTCCGAAATTATGCCACAAGCCAAGAGAAACCTTAGGTAGCATCAAGCCACTGTCCCCACAGTGCTTGTAGTCCATCCTGCCATACCTATCCTTGTCTGCAACGTACATCTTTTTACCTCCTTAAATATAATTTTTTACTCTGTTAAGGCGTCCGCAATGGAGCGGTCCGTCGAAAAGGTATCCATATTATAAAGGAACAGGACATCGGTAATTCCCTTATTCTCTGTAAGATTCTGTGTATTTTCGTAATAATATCTAGGATCGATCATGACGATCTCACTGTAGTAAGGAATCAAGAAAGGAACGAAGCAGTTGGCATAGGAGTCCTTGACCACTAAAAGCTTGGACTTGGTTTCAACGGTTGTCTTAATATCCACCATGCCATGATTTCCTCCGAAGAAGACCTGGTATTGGTCCTTCTCCTTTAAAGCCTCTCTCTTATAAACACTGGCACTCTTCTCATTATTGTCAGAATCTGTCACCAGGTATTGCACCTTAGACTTCTTAGGCGCGTAAACCTCGATGGTATCCTCCACCCCGTGGTAACCGCTGGTGGAAGCTAAGGTTCCGGAAAATGTATTGGTGACCTGATAAATATCATAGGAAGTAATCGGATTGCTGATTCCCAGTTCCTCCGCTGCCGCCTCAAATCCAAGGCAGGCTCCCTTGCTGGTCCAGTGGTGGTCCGTCTTATAATAAATCCCCTCGGAAGCATGCTTCTTTAAGGTAGATGTAATATCAATACAGTTTACGTCCGAAGAAAGCTGGGCTTTGATCTCCTTTAACTGCTGGCTTTGATCCTTAACCGGGGCTCCCGCCGGCATATAGTCCTCTAAGATATAGGCCGCATTGGGAACCAGCATAACATTCACATTCACATCCGAATTTTTCTTGGCATATTTATTGATAGCCTTGAGATTTTTCTTTACATTCTTCTCATCCGGGTCTGACTGCTTCTGCATGAGATACTTATGTTTTCCAAGATAAACCCCGTTAAATTCACGTTTTCCAAGAAGCATATCTGAGTGAACCTTCACATTTACCCAGAAATCTCTTCCTATAAATTGATCCGAGGTATAACTTTCAATATTCTCCATAAACTTCTTGGAGGTGATACCATCCCAGGTAAGCTTGGGTCTTTGGGTCAGGATTCGATTCTCCTCCTTAGAAAAGCTTACATCCGGGGCGATGATTCCCGCCACCGAAAGCAGGATGACGGAAGCCGCAAACCAGGTAGCCAGCGTGGACTTCCTCTGCTTCATTCTCGTTATATTTAAACGTCTCAAACGCTCTTTTCTATCCATGTCCATCTTACTTAAGCCTCCATTTGCCTAAAATCTGAAATATAGGAAAGGATTGTAGGTTGCATTTACTAAATAGGCAATGCTGATTGCAAAGATCAATACATAGGCTGCAACATATACAACATTTCCAAAATCCTTGCGAGTCTGAACGTAGGCCATAAATGTCTTATAGAGCCTTGGTGTACTGCAAAGGATTGCAATGATTGCCAAAATAAAGCTGGTCCTTAAATAATAGAATCCCAAAGAATCCACAAGGCCTGCTCCCGCGCCAAACATACTTCCAATGTAGGACAGGGCCCGGCCAAGGTTCGGAGCCGCAAAGAGAACCCAACCAATCATAACCAAGACCATGGCATAGACATGCTGGATGGCTCCCGGCAATTTATTCAGTACATTTTTGAAAACATACTTCTCGAAAATCAAAAGGATTCCGTAGTAGAGACCCCAGGCAATGAAGTTCCAAGCGGCCCCATGCCAGAGTCCGGTCAGGCACCAGACGATCATAAGATTCCGGATGGCCTTGAGCGTGCCGACACGGTTTCCTCCCAGGGGAATATATACATACTCCTTAAACCAGCTACTTAGGGAAATATGCCATCTGCGCCAAAATTCTGTAATACTCTTAGAAATATACGGGTAGTCAAAGTTCTTAATAAAGTCAAATCCCAGCATCTTTCCAAGGCCGATGGCCATATCTGAATATCCGCCGAAATCAAAATAAATCTGCATGGTATAGGCAAAGGCACCGATCCAGGCTGTAAGAGCCGATGTCTCGGAAGCCTTCATAGCCAGGATAGCATCGGAGACCAGGCCCATATTATTGGCAATCAAGACCTTCTTTCCAAGACCTGTAAGGAACCAGGTGACACCCTCTGAAAATTTGCTCCAGGAGATCTCTCTCTTAGAAAGCTGCTTCTCAACATCGGAGTAACGAACGATCGGGCCCGCGATCAACTGGGGATACATGGTTACATAAGATCCAAAGGTGATCAGATTTCTTTGGGCCGCCAGGCTTCCCTTGTAAACATCGATAACATAGGACAAGGTCTGGAAGGTATAGAAAGAAATTCCGATGGGCAGGGCCAGCTCATGGTAAGGAATCTTAAAAGGTAAGATCATATTCAGGTTGCTTACAAAGAATCCATAATATTTGTAAAAACCTAAAACCAAAAGATTTACCGCAAGCGTCACCAAAAAAGCAGATTTGGCCTGTCTCATTTTCCCCTGTCTTCGGTAAGATTCAATCTCCAGTCCGCTGACATAGTTAATGACGATACTGAAAATCATAAGGAAGACATAAACCGGCTCTCCCCAGGCATAAAAGATCAAGCTCACCGCCAAAAGAACGAAGTTCTTAAGCTTAAAGGGAACCAGGTAATACAGGATCAGGGTAATTGGCAAAAATACAAATATAAAAAATATACTACTAAAAATCATTTTTTCTTCTTGCCCCTTTCCTACAAACTATTTAAGAATGCCGTCTGCATCTTATCCGCATTCTCTCCGACTGCATATAAAATATAATTACCTTTCACCTGCAGCACATGGTCTTTCAAAAGTTTGGTCTGCTCCACACCATAGCCATCGAAACTTTTTTGCTGTGTTTTCAAACGCTCATTAATGGCATCCTCCACGGAAGCTGCCTGGTCCGTGCTTGCAAGTTTCACGATTAAGATCTCATTGACATCCATATTATCCTTAGGAGCATAGAGAACCACCCCCGCATAATCCTGGGGATCCAGTCCGTAAAAACGCTTGACACTCCGATTGGGCGCCTGGTCCACGTCTTCAAAGCCGGAAGCCTTATAAACAGCCTGGGCCACCGTATCGATCTTGGCATTGCTGGTAGAATCTCCCATAAGATCCATGATCACAAAAACCAGCAAACCCAAGATCAAGCCTACTTTTATATAGGACAAAATATTATAAGACCGAAGCCTGTCGGCCATTGATTGCTTTTTCATACTTTACCTCTATTCATCTATTATTTTTGCATGGCTGCCAACATACAGGCACTCCAATACTTGTAAAATTCCTTCTGCAAATGGAGGCCATCCGTCTGGTATAGGTCCGTATGCTCTTCTGCCACCTCTGTACAATCCACAAAAGGCCAGTCATTCTTTTGACACATCTTCTCCAAGGCCTCATTGTACTCATCAATCCGTGGATAATCAGAGTCCGCTTCCAAGCCTTCCCCCGTGGCCGGAAGAATGGAGCATATATAAATAGTAGTATCCGGGAGCCCCTCCTGCAGGCTCTCAACCTGTGTCTTATACTCCGTCGCATAATCCTCACCGGTAGGATAGATTCCCAAGCCCACATCATTCAGTCCATAGCAGAGAAAAATCTCTGTAGGCTGTAGGGCCTCAAGCTGGTCTAAATAATCAACCGCATCTGTAATCTTCCCTCCGGCTTTAGCAAAGACATGGTCTTCCGACATCAGTTCATAAGAAGAAAAACCAACCGCCCGGGAATCTCCCAAGATATATTCATCCGCCATAGCAGCCCAGATCGCAGCTTCATCAGAATCCGCCTGCTCCAAACCTACCGAAGCATTTGCTGATTTAATCTTCTTTTGAATCTTAGCCACATCCTGCTTTTCCAGGCTCTTAAGATAAGAAACACCTTTGGCATTTTTCTGCTTTACCTGGTTCATTTTAAACTGAGACCTAAGCACAATCGCCAAGATAGCCACCAAAAGAACAGCCACCACCAAAATAAGCACTTTCAGGTCCCTTTTTCTCTTTTGTATTTCGTTTTTATTCTTTCTACTTCTCATTTCTTCATTCATAGAAAACCCTCAAAAAATTTATTTTTATCTCTATACAGTCTCCTTTTCATAATAGCACAAAAAAATTCATAAAAAAATCACATAAAGCAAAAAAGCAGAGATTTCTTGCTTTATCAGAAATCTCTGCTTTTCAAACTCTCTAGTTATGTTACATTATGCATTTTTTACTTTGAAATACGCTGCCTGATACTCTCCTATTGCATAGTTGAAATAATTTTTTAGGACAAACCACCATCCGCCAACGCTTTTAGTTACTTTCTCAGCTCCTGCCAAGAATTCAGTTCCATCCTCTAGCAATTTCTTAGAAGTGATCAAAGTATTGTCTAGTTTTTGGCCCCTCATCTCCATTTCCACAGCACTATAAGCCATTTCTTTAATAAGTCCAAGAAGTTCAGCCATAGTCTTATTTTTCCTAGCATCGTAAGTTCCTAACTCTTTCCATTTCTCACGAGACTCTTTCGTAAATCGAATGAAGGATTCTATATCGACATCTGCAATTGCATTTTCAAATATGACATCAGCTCTTATTTTTGCCAACTCCTCAATCGACTTATCCTGCATAGTATCATATTTCTTCTTGCAGGCATTAAACACATAAGACTTCAGATAATCATGGGTTTTGCCACTAATAGCCTTGGATGCTGCATATCTTTCCAACACCTTAAGGAAACTATCATATTGCTGATTCGCAGCCTCAACACTGGAAGTCAAATCAATAGCTCTTAATGTGGACTGAGCCTCTTTATAGCATAAATTTTCAAACCAACTCATCAGATAATCTCGATACATAGTATATTCAACATTGCAACTATGCTCATAGGCTGACTCGGCATATTGATTTTCATTGATATTTTTCATAACTTCAAAGAATCTTTGCTCCTGAGTCTTTATATCTGTAGCACCGGTGCCCATCCTTGCCATACTGTTGACAAAAGAATCATGCTGCTTCTTTGCATTTTCATTTAAAATAGCATTTTCCCCTGATGGGTTGCGGTCTACATAATCTTTCAACTGTTTTCCAAGTTCTTTAAATATCTGATAAAATTCAGTCCATCCCTCCATGATATAGCGTCTATCAGCCTCGAGACGATAATTACTTCTTCTGTGTTCTGTACTATAACGTTTCTCTATCATCTCTGAAGTAGTCATCACTAATTTATGATTGATGGTTTGCACCTTTGTTGTAAACTTCTTGACCGCTTCTTCCTGTGTTTTTGGATCTTTATGTGTAGCATATTCCAAATAACCGGCCAACTTAATCAATTCCTGTAGTGGTTTACTAAGTTCCTCGTACTTAACAGTATACTTATACACTCTGGCTATAAAATCATTGAGGGAACGATCTACCTTACCCCATAATGTAAATCCACAGAGAGTAAAATTCTTTGATTTTTCCACCTTCAATGAATTGTAGCTCTCATCTCCTCCAAATTTACGGCTGTTTTTAACTAAATCATTGGCTCTAAAGCTGTTCGTGGAATTGAGCTTCACATCTCTTATATGTTCCATGGTATAAGCAAAATCCTGGTCTCTCTCCTTGCATATCTTTTGAGTAGCATATGCTGCCAAGGTAGCCTCACTCTTCAAATTATCTATCTTCTTTTTAGTATTTAAATCTGCCTCAGTAAGGTGATTATAACGGATAGTCTCCTGGGCCTTAAGATCAATACGGCCTACAATATCTGCTAATTTTGCATAATTTGATCCGGTAAGTTTTATACCCAAACTATGGCTCCATTTTTTCATCATAGTCAGATATATCTTAGCCTCATCATAATACTTGCTATAGCTTGTAAAATAATAGAGCATTCTTTCCTGATCTGAATTCATCTGCTGATCAAGTATTTTATTCTCTTTATCCTTCAGCAGTTTATAATAATCGCCTGCAGTATCAACCATAGCCTTCATCATGACAGCTATTTCTTCTTTATTTTTCTGTTTGCTGAGACCTACAAGTTTCTTTTCAAACTGCGTTCTTACCTTCAGCTGTTTTTCCAATTCTTTGGCCATTTGCGGAGATGTCTCACTCAGTGTCTGTACTCCCTTTAGCTGTGCATTTTCAGCCTCTACCTGGACGATATATCTTAGAGTATGAGATACTTGTTTTTCCTTAGTAACCTTTTCTTCGACTATCTTTCCAGCCCTCATATACTTATAATCCTCATATTCTTCCATACGCCTGTCAACCGGAATAATATTTTTAAGAGAAGTTACATAACCAGCATCCAGGTTATCTGCAGAATTATTCTTTTTGTAAGCTGCGCCATAATCTTCTTCTACCAGCATTCTTGCGACATTGCTTGTCAAAAGCTCCTGCAGATTATTTTTCTGGGCATTATAAAATTTAATCTCATCCTCGCTAATACCACTATTCTTTTTATCGCGAACGTACAAAGAAAAGAAATATGTGATTCCCTCAAGTGCATTTTTGATGGTAAGGGCGGCCTCCCCTTTCATATCAGCCAAAACATATGCGTGATTAGCAATTATTTCTCGTGCACGGATTAAATCATCATCCACCTTGGTCTTTGCTGACTGCATGCATTCCTGGAAAATTTCAGGATCTTTAGTATAAGAAGACACTTCCTTATTTATCAACTCAAAGTCTTCAAGTAAATTATTATAATCTGTTAAAAAGTCCGGATCCTTCTTGTAGTCGTCCTTATACTTCTTTATACCGCTTATAAATGAATCATAACGGAATCTCAGCCACATCACCTGTGCCCTATCTTCCTTTGAGAGTCCCAGATTATTTTTTATCTTGAGAGCAAAATTGTGCATCGTAGACTTTTCTTCTTTCAAATTGGTAACAACGCCCTCTACCTCTCTGCCATTTAAATAATCACGAGCCAAAACCTTGATTGAACTTACGGCTTCTTTAGCATCCTGCGGACAGCTTTCTTCATACTTCTTGCAGAAACCAAAACAGCGAATCCATTTTGCATACATGCTAGCCCTGTTAGCCTTTGCATCGGTCTTTGTGCACTCCATTCTTATCTTTTCAGCCCCGGCTACAATCTCTTTTACAGCCTGTTCTTTAAGAAAATCTTCCTCTGTTTTAAGGTCTACAAAAAAATTTACACCTGCTGTACTGTCTAAAGTATCCTCGCTTCCGTTATAATTTAACAGGTCTTTAAATCGTTCCTTAAAATCGATAAAGGAATCATAAAACATATCTCTTTTATGCGCTTTGAAATCTTCAAGCTGCTGTACATATGCACTTACATCTATGGTTTCGTCTTTTTTATACTCAACAAGAGGCGCCTCCAGTTTGGCAAATTCTGCTCTTTGTGCTATCGCATGTTCTTGTATTTCTTTGATGGCCGCAAGCCTATCTTTTCCAGACTTGAACCTGGCTTTAAAGAAAGTACTTCTAGTAGTAATATACACACCTGTTGCTTTCAAAAGAGCATCATAGGCCTGGTCAAGCACCTTTAACTTCTCTTTCACAGCCTTTTGAGAATAGGATTGCGGATCCTTTACAAAACTTTTCATCTCAGCGGATAAATTGTTCACTACAGTTGCGGCATCTTTTACTGCATCAAACTCTTTTGAATTGGAAGAACGTAGTTTCTCCACCTTTAAAAGCAAATTGTAATCTTCTGTAAATGCAAGTCCATCTTTACCAAGTTCGCCATTAAAGTCATTTATTTTGTCCAAAATAACCTTAGATTGTTTCTTGTAGGCAACCTCGCGATTATTGTCAGCCTTTAGTTCTTTATATGCATTCATACCATCATTATAATGTATATCGTGATGTTCCTCTTCAAAGCCCTGGGTCTGACTTGCTTTTTTCTTATGCGCCTGTAAATCTATCGCATAAAGAGTGTCAAAATCTTTGTGTTCAAATTTCAGTGCATTTCCTATTTTCTGCAATACTTCAAGTTGAATTCCCACCTGCGACTGAGCTACTAAATAATTAGCTATATCTTCAACCGCATTCTTGTTCCTGTCTTTAAAGTATGGTTCAGCCTTCTTATTAGCTATTTCAAGACTACTCTTATAATATTCAACAAATTGATCTGCTTTTTTCTTAAACCACTCCTTAGTGACCGTATTATCCGATAGTACGGATATAAATGTATCGAGCCCTCTTTCTGCATTGATATCCTGCATAATATTCCCTGGATATTGCATTTTCTGCATAATAATATTAGCGTCTAAACCAGCTTTTTGCATTCTCTCAGTGACAAGTGCGATGTCAAGCACCGAATCGAGGCCTTCTACTATTTCATTGTCTGTAATCTTCAGTTCTAGAAGTTTGTCAACATCTTTATCCAGTTCTTTATCATTTTTATAACTTCCAAATTTATTTCTGCCGGATAATCTCTCCACAAAGGCCTTATATTTATCAGCCAACTTATCTTCATATTTATAGGAACCTTTATAGTTATAGTTAAGAGCCTTAGTTTCTAACCATATATCCGTAGAGGCACTCAAGAGCTTTGCGGAATCAATGCTTCTAAGCTGTCTTGTCATGGCTTCCTTTACAACAGCCACCTGCTTTACATAGTAGGAATTATTCTTAAGTTCTGCATAGCGTTCCAAATACGCGTCAATATTGCCCATAAGAGCATTATGTTCATCCACATATTTAGCCAACACACTTTCTGCATTGCCAGCGGCCAGCAAGTCCTCGTTTTGTCTGAGATTTTCTATCTTTTCAACTATTTTGCTATTTTTTTCCTCGAAAGCATCAATTTGTGTTTTAAGCAGACTGCCCTCGTAAAATGCCAATTCTTCTTTTTTCTCTTCTACAAGTTTATCAACTAAAGATTCCTGCATACGGACTGTTTTTTCTATTAATCTTCTTCCCTGTACACTTTCCTTTAGAGAATCATTTTCTGCCAACTCATCCTTGAACTTTTCAAAGCGCTCCAACATCTTGTATATCTTGCGTCCCACTTCAATCTTTAGTTGTTCCTTGTCCTGGTTCGACTTGGAATCCTTGTGTTCAACAGCAGGCATAGCAAGCATCGTCTCAAACTGATCCTTAAATTCGTCTGCTTTTAGATATTCCTGGTGCATTACAGGATCCTGATATGCATTTTCTAATCTCATTTTTACACATTCTAGATAATCCTCCACCCCAGTTATATTGGAGTAATATTGTGCTATATCTTCCCTTTTATTAATGATATCCTCCAGGTCTGTACGATACTTGTCAATAGCCTTGCTAGCCTTAAACACCTCAAAATAAGTGGTTAAAAGAACAGCCCCCATATCATTTTTTTTCAATTCTTCTACCATGAGCGCATATTCTGGTTCAAGATTTTCAGCAGATAATTTATCTACTTTAACAATCTTGCTTCCACTTGCGTAATCCTCAAGTTCAGGATGCTTACTCTTATTTTCAAAACAAACTTGCTGTAGTACTTTGCTAAGTCTATACTTAAACCTCAGCAAATTTTGGTCCAGTTCTCTAACAGCCTCATCCGTGATATTAATGTGGGTTGTACGTATCTGATTCGTTTCCTTATCCTTATTCTTCTCCTTCTCTATGCTGACCTTTACTAAGTCTGCAAAATCATTAGAGAAGTCTTTAATACATTTAGCCGCCTCATAATAGCGCATATCATACGCTTTGTTGTCAACTTTCATGGTTTCCTGGCCATTTAGGTAAGCCAAACCAGTATCCTGTATATCCTCATAATTAAGCGTTTTACCACTAGACGCAATCTCAGTCAGTTTAATATCTTCGACTGATCGTCCCTTTAGATCAAAGTCCGGCATGGTACTTAGTAATTTTTGCTTATAGGCAATATAATCATCAAGCTGTTCTTGACAACTATCCTTAAGTTCTTTACTAGTGTCTGGGTCCGCAATAGTATTCTTTAAACGGATTTCATTAGCGTCCAGATTTTTTCCCACTTGTTCATAAAAAACACTAAGAATATTTTTCAAATTGTTCTGTGCATTGACCAGAGGCTGTGCCAATGAGTCAACTCGTTCACATCCCGCATCCTGAAAAGCTTTGTCTTCCTCGATTTCCAAAACAGCTTCACTGTAATCCCTTAACTTCAGTAAATCTTTTAAAAGGTCGTGATCAGCAGCTTCGAATAGTTCTGAAAAATTAAGTTCTTTAAGAAACGAATGATCACCAGCTTTCATTTTCAAACTTTCTACATTAATCACTGCCTTATCTTTGTTAAAGTATCTTGTAGATGCAAGATGAGTCAATAGTTTCTGATATTCGCCTCCTGTTGGGTCAATATTATACTTCTCTGACAGGAATTCTGCTATAACCCCGGCAATAGCCTGTGTCATTTCATCTGTAAAGGCCTTCAGCTCTTTCGTATTTTGCATTGAACGCTTAGACATTCCTGAGCTTCCAACCATACAGCTTCTAATGATCTTAACCTTATCCCAGTCAAAACTCATGTCATAAACTTTATTATCAGCTTTTTTAAATTTTATCTTAATTTCTTTGTAGTTTCTAAATCTACTTTTTCCAAATATTTCAGATGCACCATTCGGACGTTCAACCCCTATAGTCTTATCAAAGTCGCCAACTAAATCCCATATAGACTGCAAATTGTTAATCTTTTTCATTTGTTCCTTAGTTAATTCTGACTCTGTAAAATTGTAATCAGACGCAGTCTGCCTTGCTTTCGTTTTTATATCTCCGCACTTAGTAAGTGCCGTATCTACCGCCATTAATGCCTTAGTGATGCTTGCTTCATCCGTTTCGTCAACATCTTTGAATTTGTCAATTTCTCCCTTTGGCAAAACATATTTACTAAAGCTAAAGCCTTTTTTCATCATGCTTTCATGGTTATGCACACTTTTATAACCTTTAGCCTTCTGATAAGTGTCTGTTTCAGTAAGTCTGATCTTTGTACAATCTAGCATTTCGTTAATAAAGGTATTGAGCTCCACGTCAATTTTTAGCATAGGCTCTCTGTCCGTTTTAAGATCTCCTTTAATGCTATTATACACTTTAAAATCCAGCTTGTGCATTGATGATAAAGGCCATTCCTTTTGATAAGTATCCTTCTCCTCTGCATAAGTCTTAAGATTCTGTTTCTTCTCCATTTTGTTCTGCAACAAAACTCCCTGATTATCCCGAGATTGCTGTAATAATGCTTGCCCCTCTTGTTCTCTTTGTTGCATCTGATTTTGCTGCACATTTGTCTTATTTTTTTGAAGTGTTGTTGGTTGGCACATAGTATTGTCCTTTCTTTTCTTTGCTCTTATTATATCATTCTAATTTTTTAGCTCTTTTGTTCTCGTAATTAGATATACGATGCTTTTCCCTAGGGGGCTACTTTTTCTTCACTTATTGTGGAGGATTGCAAATCTTACAAGGCTCTAGGCCCCTTGCCTTAGCTTCCTCTAAAGTAACCTCTATATCACTCTTTAGGGTCCTGCAGCCTGCATTGTGATATTTGGTTCCGGTATTGGTAATGTGCACCTTCACAGTAGCATCCGCTGTCTGGGAAGATTTGCTCGCCTGCGCTGCCTGCGAAGCCGCCGCTGCCGAAGTGTCAGCCGGACCGGTGTTTCCTGCTTCATTATTTGAAGATGGCGCAACAGAATCTGACTTTGAACTGTTGCCGGTCGCATAGTCAATGCTAATTCCCGGCTGCACATTGTAGCAGAAAACATTAAATTGGATTCCCGCTCCATTGTCCTCCACAGATTTTGCTTCTATAAGAACACCAGTAGCCAACAGGTTATTCCCCTTAAAGAGTGGAGTCACCCGATATAAAACATGGTGATTTGTTTCTTTTACATAGTCTGCCACCATGTTTTCAAAAGGTAACATACCTTCAATATTCAAATACCTGGTACCTGTGATCAGGTTCTTCTTGTTGGCATTTTCCGCCGTAAGCTGGTAGCCGATCAGGTGACAACGGTTATATAAATATTTGCCGTCTACATTGTCGTACTTTACGGTATGCCAACCCGTGGGCTTTATGGAACCGATCTTTCCTCTCTTGGCTGTGGGCATGGTATCTTTACATACATTGGCATAGGCCACTGTACATCGCCCCAGAGAATCTAAGGAGCTGTAGCTTTCAAAGGCCTCCGTGGTCAGGTCTGAATCCGAGAAAAATGGCACATTATTATTAATGGCCACATAGGCATTCCCCGAATATTCCGGAATACTGCCTAGGTTAATCACACTCTCTCCCTGACTATTGTAAGCATTCTCCTCTGCCAGGCAGGGAAGACTTCCCAGGGGCGTCATGCAAAAACTTAAGATACAAAAAATTCCAATTAAAAATGTATATAGCTTTTTAAATCCTTGACTTTGTCTCATTTGCAAATCCACTCCTCTACCCTAATCTTCTCATGGGAGGAGCCCGGAAATTCCCAAGTATTCTTCAATGTAAAATTCTTCAAACTATCCAAGGGAAATTTCACATCCGATGGATACCTGCGGTTCCACTTACACAGGAGGATACGCTTGGTCTTTGCAAGAAAAGGCTTCATGCCATCATCTTCCACAAAGCAATAGGCCTCTTTTTCTTCCGCCCCTTTCTTTAGATAATCCTCCGCCAACATAAGTTTTGGCGTGGGCTCACATCCTGCAAACAGCTCTTTTGAATAAGGAGTTGCCCAGATGGTCTTTTCTCTCACATGTTCAGCGATCCACTGCATCAGCAGCCGGTCCTTGCTGACCCTTCGATGATTAAAAAGGATCCCTCCCTCATCATCAATACATACAATCATATTCATAATTCACCCGCTCAAATCTTTCTTTAAATTTTTCTTTAAATCTTTGCTTTGACATCTGCTCTCATTGTAGCACAAAAAAGACTCCTCTAAAATCTTTTTTCAGATTTCAAAGGAGTCTTTCGCTTTTTTATTTACACAACTCTTCAGCCATTTGATCTAACTCTTCCAAGTTCTGAGCACTGACAGAAGACATAATCTTAACAGAAGTATCTAACCAAGTAATATTCTTACTTTTCTCGAATTCCGCCTTGATCACTCTGGAAGCAGTCGGAGCCCAGCTACCATTTTCAATAATACCAAGAGTACGATTCTGATAATTTCTCTCTGTCAAATGGTCAATGAATGTCTTCATAAATGGGAAGACATCTCCGTTGTAGGTAATGGTGGCCAATACCAGTTTGCCATAACGGAAGGCATCCTCCACAGCCTCTGCCATATCATCCCTTGCCAGGTCAAATACAGAAACCTTAGGACATCCTTTGGCAATAAGCTTGGCTGCCAAAAGTTCCACAGCCTTCTTGGTATTTCCATAAACAGACGAGTAGGCAATGACAACTCCCTCACTCTCCACTTTATAAGAAGACCAAATATCATACTTTTCAATATAGTGTCCCAAATTTTCTGTAAGGATCGGGCCGTGAAGCGGACAGATGGTCTGAATATCCAAAGTAGCCGCCACCTTCAAAAGGTTCTGAACCTGCGGACCATACTTGCCAACAATACCGATGTAGTAGCGGCGAGCCTCACAGTCCCAGTCCTCCTCCACATCCAGGGCCCCGAATTTACCAAATCCATCCGCAGAGAAAAGGACCTTATCCGTACTGTCATAAGTCACCATAACCTCCGGCCAGTGAACCATAGGGGCAAACACAAAAGTCAGCACATGCTTTCCCAAAGTCAAGCTATCCCCATTGGCAACCACAAGCTTACGGTCACCCAGATCCAAACTCCTAAAGAAATTGCCCATCATAGTAAAAGTCTTAGCATTCGCAACAACCGTCACCTCCGGATAAGCATTCACAAAATTCTCAATATTAGCCGCATGGTCCGGCTCCATATGCTGCACCACCAGGTAATCCGGCTTAGCCCCGGCAAGAACAGCTTCCACATTCTTAAGCCATTCCTCCGTAAAATTACCATCCACAGTATCCATAACAGCAATCTTCTCATCCATAATCACATAAGAATTATAAGACATCCCATTAGGCACCACATACTGCCCCTCAAACAAATCCACCTGGTGATCATTCACACCAACATAAAAAATATCATTACCAACTTTCATACAAAAAACCTCCTATCAAATCCAACAGCAGAGTCATGCACATCCAGCACCCTTGCATGCCGCCAAACAGTTACAAGTATTCTAACACAAAACAAGCAAATACCATACCCCCTAACAAATACTTTCAACCGGACATTTTTTCAAGGACATCCGCCCCAATGTAGTCGGTGCCTTTCCACCAAAACAGTTCCGACATCACATATCCCAGGGGCCTCCGAACCGTCCCTTCTCTTTCGTATTGTTTTTTCCCGTAACCGGACTTTGGCTATGGATTATGAATAATGTCCGCTGGGCTGAGAAGACCCCCGTCTTCTCAGCCCCACCACAACCACAACCGCCCCCCAAAAAACAACAAAAAAAGAGACCGGTTCACCCCAACCGATCTCTTTCTCATTATAAACTTTACGAGGAATAACAATTTTTCTGATAACTATAATAAACTCTAAATGGTGATAACACCTAAGATCAATCCTGAGATCAGGCAGATAATACTAACGCCCCAGATCCAGAAGAAGCATCTCTTAATGTGATCCTTGATCTCAACGCCTGCAAGACCGATACCAAGGAAGGTAGCAGGTACAACAGGACTGATAAATGTTGCACAGTTACGGCATACAACCATAACAACAGCGATGTGTGCAGCCGGAACTCCAAACTCTTCAGCGATGCTGATAATGATTGGCATTAAACCGAAGAAGAATGAATCAGTATCGAATAACAAGGTAAGTGGTACTGAAAGTATTCCGATGATGATTGGAAGGAAGCGTCCCATAGAATGAGGAATCAATCCAGCCAACAAGGTAGCCATCTGCATCATAATCTCTGACTGTTCCATAACCCCCAAGAAAACTCCGGCACACAAGATTGTAGAAGCCATTGTAATAGCCGGGCCTGCATGAGACTTAATGATCTTACCCTGAAGTTTTGCTCCCGGGTAGTTTACAAACAATGCGATTACGCAGCCGATCATAAATACAAAGTAAGCAGGTACATCAACAGCGATCAGGCATGCAATTACAACTAATGTAAGAATTACGTTGAAAACAAAGTTCTTTGGTCTTAAAAGATCACTTTCCTTTGCTCCTGACTCTTCTTCGTCTTCCTGCATCTCAAGAGCTGCCTTTTTCATAACTTCTTCAGTTCCGGCACCTCTGCGCTTCTCAACATTTCCCCAGAAGAATGCAGTTGCAAGTGCAATTACAATACCTACTGCCTGCATCGGAAGGATCTGTAACCATAATTCATTTGGCTCAACTCCGATAACAGTTGCAGCTCTCATGGTTGGTCCGCCCCAAGGCAAAAGGTTCATAACACCCATAGCAGATACGCAGATCAACATCAATGTGGTAGGTCTCATACCCAGTCTCTTGTAAACCGGAAGCATAGCCGGTACTGTGATCAAGAAGGTAGCAGCACCTGCACCATCCAAATGTGCGATCATAGCGATAATACAAGTCATCATAGCAACGCCTACAACGTTACTTCCAACTTTTTTCATAAGTTTTCCGATGATCTTGTCAAACATTCCCGCATCTGTCATTACACCGAAGAATAAGAGCGAGAAAATAAAGAGGGCAGCTGTTCCGTGAACACCTTCCACACCAGCCTTGATGAAATCACCCATTTCGCTAATTGTAAATGTCTTTGTTACCACGAGAATCGCTGTGGTAATTGTTGATACACCGACGAAAGCCAGTGCTGGAACTGTTACGTTCCGAAGAAGCAGAACAATAATTGATATAACTGTTACGAATCCAAGAATCGCAAGCATTGTGTCATTCATTTCTTCTTCCATCCTTTCCTTTGTTATTTTGTTTTCCCCTTGTTGCTACCAAGTATAAAAAAAGAACCTTACAGGCTTAAGTTTTTTATCTTACAGTCTGTTAAGGTTCCTCTTTAAAATTATTAAGAAACTGTTCTTTTTTTCGAACACATTTCAAGTTACAATAGAACTATAAATAAAACAGAGAGGTAGAAAGCGGAAATCCATCGCCCTATAGAAAGTGCAAAATCTTTAAGGGATGGATTTTCAGAAAAAGGAGAGGAAAATTATGGTAACAAATGACGCAGCAATCTTACGCATCAAACATGAATTATTGTATGAGGTAGCAAAACTGGCCTGGGAAGGGGAACTGGATGAGGAGCATAAGGATCAGCTTCCGTATAATATGCTTCCGGGACCCCAGCCCCAGTTTCGCTGCTGTATCTACAAAGAAAGGGAGATCCTACGTCAGAGGATCCGCCTGGCAGAAGGCAAGTGCCCGACCAGTGGCAAGGATAGCAAAAATGTGGTGCAGGTCATCAGCGCAGCCTGTCAGGAGTGTCCCATCGCATCCTATACGGTAACCGACAACTGCCGGAAATGTATGGGCAAGGCCTGTCAGAACTCCTGTAATTTTGGCGCCATCAGCATGGGGGCCACCCGGGCTCACATTGACCACAACAAGTGTAAGGAATGTGGCAAATGTGCAAATGCCTGTCCCTACAATGCCATCGCCCACCTAGAGCGGCCCTGCAAGAAGGCCTGTTCCGTAGGGGCAATCACCTACGATGAGTATGGCATTTGCGAAATTGATGAAAATAAGTGCATCCAGTGCGGAGCCTGCATCCACAACTGTCCCTTCGGAGCTATCGGATCCAAGACCTTCATGGTGGATGTGATTAAGAAAATCAATGCCGGGGAGAGGGTTGTAGCTATGGTAGCTCCGGCTGCCGAGGGCCAGTTTGGCGCTGATATTACCATGGCAAGTTGGAAGACTGCCTTAAAGAAAATCGGCTTTGCTGACATGATCGAGGTCGCCTTAGGAGGCGATATGACCGCTGCCGCAGAGGCTGCCGAGTGGGCTGAGGCCTACAAAGAGGGAAAAAAGATGACCACCTCCTGCTGCCCAGCCTTCGTCAACATGATCAAGCAACATTTCCCGCAACTTTTAGACAACATGTCCACCACCGTTTCTCCTATGTGCGCAGTTTCCAGAATGCTTAAGGAAAAAGATCCTGATACAGTTGCCGTATTTATCGGCCCCTGTATCGCAAAGAAGAGCGAAACGTTGGACACAAGCATCAAGGACAATGCTGATTATGCCTTGACCTTCGGCGAGATCCGCGCCATGTTACGGGCAAAAGATGTAAAACTAGAGCCGGAGGAGAATAGCTATCAGGATGCTTCTGTATTCGGAAAACGTTTCGCAAATTCCGGCGGTGTAACTGCGGCAGTTGTGGAATGTTTCAAGGAGATGGATCAGGACATCGCGCCTAATGTAATGAAGTGCAACGGGGCAGCCGAGTGTAAGAAGGCCCTGCTTCTTTTGAAGGCCGGACGACTTCCGGCAGATTTTGTCGAGGGAATGGTCTGCGTAGGCGGCTGTGTAGGCGGCCCAAGTAAGCATGCCACCGAGATGGAATCTAAGAAAGCCAGAGATCTCCTGCTTGGCCAGGCAGAAGATCGCAAGGTAAAGGAAAACCTTCAAAATCTGGAGCTGGACCAGGTGGCAATGCATAGACACTAATCATATCTTGTAATTTAGAGCCGGGGGCAAAAGCTCCCGGCTCTTATGCTTAGGCTTATAACTTAGGATTGCAGCAGAAGATCAATTAAAGCTTCATAACCAGAGGACGCGGCCTCCACGATCTCTCCTACCGGGTAGGATTGTAAGGCCGCTGTAGTTTTATCGCCTATAGAGTAGGCCCTCTCTAGCTTTAAGCCTTCCGGCATCCTTTGGAAAAATCGATGCACATTGGATGCACTGGTAAAGACGGCCTCCTTGATAGTTTCTTCTATAGATTCTGTTACAGAATCTCTTATAGCCTCGTTTACATAAGCATCTATTTTTTCCACTTCAAAGCTTTCACAAAGCTTTTCTTGCAAATCTGCATCTGCCTCCCTTGCTCCGAATACACAGACCCTTACATTTTGATCGGAGGGCCCTATAGAATCTTTCAATGCCAGCGCCAGCCCTTGGCCTGTCTGGATCTTGGGGATAAGGTCCGGATAAATGTGATGCGCCGCCAGCTCCCTGGCTGTAGCCTGGCCTACTACTCCGAATTTAACCTTAGCCACAAGCCTTATATCAACTCCGGCTACCTCCAAATTATAGAAAAAAGACCTGACTCCATTTTTACTGGTAAATAAAATCCAATCGGCCTCTGACATTCTTTTTGCAAAATCAGAGATCAGGATCGGCCGGATTCTTCCGGTTTTTATGGCTTTTACCTCTGCTCCCAGTTGCTTTAGGTTTTCAATCAAGGTATTGCTTCCAAAAGTGTCCGCCCTTCCGGCTTCCATAGGCTCTATATAAGGCACTGTAATCTTTCTTCCAAATAGCGGTCTTTTTTCAAAAAAATTAAGGCTTTCGTTTAAACATACCACAGCTCCCACAACGATAATAGCCGGGGATACAAGCTTCGCCTCTCGGATTTTCTCCCCGATATCTTTTAGGCTTCCCACGCATTTTCGCTGGGTGGATAGGGTACCATTTGAGATAACCGCCACCGGAGTATCCGGATTACGGCCCGCCTCCATAAGCCCTCTCGCAATGCTCGCCACATGGGCAAGTCCCATTAAGAATACGCAGGTAAGAGTCTCATCTGTGAGCAAGGAATAATCAATATCTGCCTCCTGGTCTTTTCTGCTGTGGGCGGTAATCACCTGAAAGCCTTTGGCCAGGCCTCTGTGGGTAATGGGAATTCCAGCATCTGCTAGGGCCGCCACTGCTGAACTTACTCCCGGCACCACTTCTACTTCCACCTGTCTTTTAAGCAGGTACAAGGCTTCCTCCCCGCCTCTTCCAAAGACGTAGGGGTCTCCTCCCTTTAGCCGCACCACCAATTGGCAGGCCTTTGCCTTCTCATACAACAGTTCATTGATCGCATCCTGCTTTAATACATGCTTATGATTTTCCTTTCCCACATAGATAAGCTCACATCCGGGCCTTGCCATGGACAGAAAGTCCGGCGAAGACAGTCTGTCGTAGACCAGGCAGTCTGCCTGTCTTATATATGTTTCTCCTTTTAAAGTAAGCAGGCCCGTATCTCCCGGTCCTGCTCCAACTAATACTACTTTTCCCATATATACTTCACACTTTTAAGGTTTATTTTTAAATCTCCAGTTGAGACTTTATGTCTGCCAGGGCCCGGTCTACAAGCCTCCTGCCTGCTGCCTTAGGACAGGTCTGTTCCGTCTTTGCCAGCCGACTTCCGTCTTCATTTCCAAACATTGCTATAAGCCGCAGCTCATCCTTATCCCTCTCACAATAGGCTCCTACCGGGAGATGACAATTTCCACCGATCCGCTTTAAAAAGTCTCTCTCTACATTGACACATATATCATCCTCAGGCTCAGACAAGGCATCCAGCTTTTCCAAAAGTTCCAGGTTGTCCTCCGAAACTTCCAGCGCCAAGGCTCCCTGGGCAGGGGCCGGTATCATTTCCCGGTAAGATAAATACTGGCTGATCTCCCCTTCTCTTCCCAGGCGCTTCATTCCTGCCGCCGCCAAGACAATCCCATCTAAAATCCCTTGACCCTGATCCGGATCAGGCAGATCCACAGGCACTCCCTCATAGAGTTTTCTAAGCCTGGTGTCTATATTCCCCCGGATACCTACGACCGTAAGATCCGGCCGGAGTTTTAAAAGTTGATATTTTCTTCTCTTACTTCCGGTTCCTATAAGGGCACCTTTGGGCAAGTCTTCCAGGGAGGCCGCGGATTTAAGCACCAGCACGTCTCTTGGGTCCTCCCGCTCCCATACCCTAGCAAAGGTAAGGCCTTTTTCCGGCTCCTCCGGCATATCCTTCATGGAGTGGACTGCCATATGGATCCTTCCGGCCAAGAGGCCCTCCTCAATCTCTTTTACAAAAATCCCCTTAGACCCGATTTGATCCAGGGCCTTTTTTTGCTCTATATCCCCAGTAGTCTTTATAATCACAGCCTCAAAGTCATCCTCCGGGTATGCCCTCTTTAATTTATTAATCACATAATTTGTCTGCACCAGGGCCAGCTTTGACCCCCTGCTTCCTATAAAATATTGCATTCCCGCTCCCTCTCAGTCTGTGATTTTACCGCCTATTTTCCTATACTTCCGGCAACTTTTCCTCTTCGATCGCCCGGCACAAAATCTTTTTCAGGGCTTCTTTTCTTTGGTCCTCTGTATCATATTCAGCTAGGATTTTGGGTCTAAGAAGGCCCATGGCCTCATTTAAATCTCCCAAAAAAGGAGTCAAAATCCCCTGCTCTTTTTCCTTAAGATACTGGGTCAGCATAGGGCTATTGCCACTGCTTGAAAATGCCGCGATAAGATTTTGTTCTTTTATATAAGATGGAAAAATAAAGCTGCAATCTTCCTTCTGATCTACTGCATTGACCATAATTTTTTTTGCCTTACAATACTTGGCAATCCGATGGTTTAAGTTCTTGTCATCGGTAGCTGCAATCACAAGTTCCATGCCGTCACAGTCCTTTTCTTCAAAGGACTTTTCTTTGAGGAAAAGCATCTTGGGCCCATCTGCCCTTCTCAAACTGCTTTCCAGCTCCCTTAATTCCTGACAGATTTCTTCCGCCACCACAGTAAGTTTGGCCTCAAAATCTAACATGACCCTCACCTTGCGGCAAGCCACCTTGCCGCCCCCTACAAGGAGGCAGGGCTTGTCTGATAGATCTACAAACATAGGAAAATATGCCATCTTACATCACCTTACTTTTTGCTTTCGCTTTCATACTATATCCCTTAACCACGGTAAGAAAGGCCGGCCGGAGTTTCTCTGAGAAGAGGGCTGCCCAAACGCAGAGGATAAAATCCGGTGCCACTGTAATGAGGCAGTAATCCAGGACAACCATGCCAAAGCTTATATGCGTTGCCGCATAGAAATTCTTTATGCAATAAAAGTAAATAGCCCCCACTCCATAATAAGCGATTAATCCCACCGTCGCCGGCAAAAGGAGCCATAAAGTGTTATGTTTTTTCATATGGTCTGTAATAAATCCGATAAGAAAGGCCGCAAGAACAAAGCCTAGCAAAAAGCCAAATCCCGGCCGAAAAATATAAGTTATGCCCCCACCTGCCGCAAATACCGGCACTCCTATAAGTCCGATGCCCAGGTAGGTCACTACACTAAGGCTAGCCAGTTTTCCTCCCAAGAGGAAGCCTGCCATAAGGACGAAAAACCACTGCATGGTAAAATGCATGGTATACATAGGAAGGGGGATATCTATTTTAATAAAGGCACCCACTGCTATAAGCGCAGCGAAAAGACCACAGATTGTAAGTTCTTTCGTCTTTAATTTCATATGTAACTGCTCCCGATCAAAAGCTGATTTCCATTGTTGCTATACTAACATTTTTCCACATAAAAGGAAAGATGGTTCGGCCGGCAAAGCTCTAAACCATCCATATCCTCACTTTAGAAAAAATATTCTTCTGAATAGATTCTAAGGTCCTCTTTGGTCACCTGTCCGCCTTCTATATGGAAGGAATTTAGGACGGGATTTTTGGCCATCAAGGATAAAATCATATAGCTGGCTTTGGGATCATAGGCCAACTTAATATCTTCATCCGACGGTCTTGAGGGACTTTCCGGATGGGAATGCCAGTTTCCCAAGGGTTTCAAGCCCCTTGCCCGCATGTCCTTAATAGCCGCCAATTGTTCCTTGGGGTCCATGCTAAAATGGTCCTCTGCATGATCGATATTGCTAAGATAATAAATTTTCGTGACCAGACGGCCGCTTTCATCCTCACTGCCGGCCAGCAGACCACAGGCCTCCTCCGGCAAATGTTTTCTTGCATAATCCACCATTTCATCTAAAAATGGATATGCCATTCTTATAATACTCATCTTGCTCTTCCTCCTAGCGGGGTGCCGTGAATCTTCCGGCCGTCTCTTCGCAAACTTCCTGCTCATAGTCGATCGGCTCTAGAATGCTGGGATGGTCTCCGCAGACCGGGCACTTGTGGGTATCCTTTGGAAGCTTGATCTTATGGAATTCCATGCTAAGGGCATCATAGGTTAGTAGGTAACCTGTAAGGAGGTCTCCCACTCCCAGCAGATATTTGATGGCTTCCATGGCCTGGAGGGACCCAATGACGCCTCCCATGGCTCCGATGACTCCTGCCTGCTTACAGGTTGGGACTGCATCCTTCGGTGGTGGATTTTTAAATACACACCGATAGCAAGGCCCTTCTCCCGGAACATAGGTCATAAGCTGGCCCTTGAAACGAATGATTCCCGCATGGGAAAATGGTTTTTTTTCCAGGACGCAGGCATCATTAATAAGAAATTTAGCCGGAAAATTATCCGTCCCATCGATAATAAAATCATAGTCCCGAATCAGTTCTCGGATATTTGTCGAATCCACAAACATGCGGTAGGTATTCACCGTAACATCCGGGTTCATTAAATTCATGGTCTCCTTGGCAGACTTTACCTTGGCCTTTCCCACATCTTCTGTACTATGAATAATCTGTCTTTGGAGATTGGAAAGGTCTACTTCATCCGCGTCTACAATTCCTATAGTTCCCACACCTGCTGCCGCCAGGTACATAGCGGCCGGGGCCCCCAGACCACCAGCTCCGATAATCAGCACCTTCCCTTTTAAAAGCTTTTTTTGGCCCTTGGCGCCCACTTCTTTTAAGATAATATGGCGGGAATAGCGCTCAATCTGTTCATCCGTCATTGCCATTTAGCATCCACCTCCCATAAAATAAAGAAATTCTACGTTATCTCCCTCTTTTAAGACGGTAGAAGCCTTGTCCTCAGTCGCCACAAATTCCTCATTAACAGAAACTGTCACATACTCCGGCATCTCCACCTGTTCCTCTTCGATCAGCTCCGGCAAGGTCAATCCATCTTTTACTTCTTTTTTCTCTCCGGCTACAGTAATAATCATATCCCTTCTCCTTTATCTCTCTAAATATAGGCTTCGATCCAGCTATTTAGGTCTACCTCTTTTAAGGCTCCTACTTTTCGACTCTCTTCCTGTCCTTGTCTAAAAAGGATCAGAGTCGGATTTGACAGTACCGTGTAGGCCTCTGCCAGGTCTCTGTCAAAGTTTGTATTTACCTTATATACTTTTAGCTTGTCTTCATATTCATCCTCTGCAATTCCAAGAACCGGTGCCAGTTTTTTGCAGGCCACACAGGAATCAGAATAAAAATCTACCAGCACCGGAAGCTTTTCCTTTAATACCTTCTCTTTAAAATCCTTCTTACTTACCCGCGCTGCCATTAATCTTCCACCTTTCTTACATACAGGGTGTAGGTCCCATCTTCGTTGTCTGTTAATTTCAGAACCTTATGGCCCTCTTCCTTCATACTTCTGGGAACATTCTGTACCGGTTCCCCGTCATTCATACGGATGGCCAGGATTTCCCCATCCTCCAATTCCTCAATCGCAACCTTTGCCTTCACAAAAGTCATGGGGCATACCTTATCGGTAATATCTACTTCATCTGTCACTTCTAAATCTAATTCTGCCATAGGTTAACTCCTTTTTATCCTTCATAGGCCTTCTTAAGGTCTTCAAGCAATTCATCCTCACCGACCCGCTGCAGGGTCTTGCGGAAACGTTCGCCCGGATTTGCATGTTTCTCAAAGAAATCGATTGCCGCGTCTGTCACACGAAATAGGCTATCTTTATCCGGAATCATAGGAAGCAGTTCCTCTCCCTTATAAATATTATTTCCAAAGGTTCCCCCAAAGGAAACAATATATCCGGGGCTTCCATCCCAGGCGTCCACCGGACAGCTCTTTAGGCAGCGTCCGCAGTGGTTACATTTTTCTGCATCAAGCTCCACTTTTCCGTCTAGCATTTTCAGAGCCCCCTGACGGCAGGCCTTTACACATACCCCACAGGAAATGCAGTCTTCTTCTCGATAGCAGACTTTCATGCCGCCTTTGATTCCCACGTCATTTTCTTCCGCCTTCAGGCAGTTGTTCTGGCAGCCTGTGACCCCGAATTTGAACTTGTGGGGAAGCTCCCGTCCGAAATATCTGGCATCCAATTCCTTGGCCAGAGTGTAGGTATCGATACATCCGCTGGGACAGATTTCCGATCCCTGACAGGCGGTAACCGTACGAACTCTGGGACCACACACACCAGTTCCCACGCCACCTTTTTCCAATTCCTCTTTGACCCGGGCCAGGTCTTCCACCTTAATAAAAGGAATCTCTATGCCCTGTCTGGAAGTCATATGCACATAGCCCTTGCCATATTTTTTCGCCACCTCTGCCACGGTTTTAATATTTTCAGCCGTCAGATTCCCGCCGATCACAGCAAGTCTAAGAGACCCGTAGCCTTTCTGCTTTTGTCTCATATAGCCGCCTTTTTTCAAGGCGGAATAATCTATTTTCTCTGCCATCCTATTCTTCTCCTCGTCGTTTCTTTCTTTATGTCAAATATTCTGCCACCGCTGTCGCCGCATTTGCCCCGTCGGAAACCGCCGTCACCACCTGGCGAAGCTTCTTGCTTCTTACATCTCCTGCTACATAAAATCCTTCCAAACCGGTGGCGCCCGTCTCATCTGCTTTTACATAGCCGGCCGGGTCTAGGTCCAGCAAGTCTTTTAAAAGGTCTGTGCGAGGAAGAGAGCCATAAGCTATGAAGACCCCATCTACTAAAAGGGAGCTTCCATCCTCTAAAAGGACCCCCGTCAGCTTCTGATCTCCCAGAATCTCTGTCACCTGATGTCCTAAAAGAAAAGAAACATTCTTCTTCTCTTCTAGTTTCTTCACGCTGGCCCCCGCCCCACGAAATTCTTTTCTTCTGTGGATGATATAAACCTGATCCGCTAAGTCTGCCAGGTAAAGGGCGTCGTCCAGGGCCGTATCTCCGCCTCCTAAAACTGCGACCTTCTTCCCCCTATAAAAAGACCCATCACAGATCGCGCAGTAGGAAATTCCTTTCCCTGCATACTCTTTTTCACCCGGAACATTTGCCCTCCTGGGAGAAGCACCGGCGGCATAGATCACAGCCCTCGCTTCCACTGAGGTCCCATCCCCCAGCCAAATCCCAAAGCTGTCTGCATCTATTTTTTCTATCTTGGTCACTTCCTGCTCTAGAAATGAGACCCCAAGCTTTAAGGCATGATTTCTGAAATTCTCTCCCAGATCATATCCACTGATTCCGGGAAATCCCAGATAGTTATCCACCTTCCCGCTCTCAGCAATCTGCCCCGTGCCTTCATATTCTTTTTCTATGACCAGGGCTGATAAATTTGCCCGCATTGCATAAATTGCTGCACTCAAGCCCGCCGGACCGCTTCCGATGATGGCTACATCTATACACCCATCCATAGCTTTCACTCCTTTATGTATTTTAAAGGTCTCCCTTCTTTACAGAGGCCACGCAAAAATCCAGTCGCTCCTCCTCACTGTCCCCATCGTCTCCGTTCATACCGGTGACGCTGGAACGATTTGGGTCTACCCCTTCTACCCGGGTGATTTTTCCGGTCCCCGCTCCCTTGGAGGCTCCCGGTACTCGGAAGTTTTCCACATCCAAGGCCTCAATAGCTACCTCCTCCCCGTGGCTTGCCTGGGGCACCCACTCATAAGGAACGCGGTAACTGCGATAGACCATGTTCATCTTGAAATTTCCACCAATATTTTTAAAATAAGGATTTATATATTCCCATACGATCTCATGATCCGGCGTCACCTCCAAAAGATGCCCATCCGATCCTTCCGTGATCAGAGTATTACCATTTGGCAGGCGCTGGGCCGAACTGATATAGGAACTGTAGAATTTAGAGGCATCGGTAAATAAAAGATTTCCTGCCTCCAGCGGGGTATACTGCCAGATGATCTCCAGGCTAATAGGATCAAATTCCAAGACCCTGGAGTAATCTCTGTGGGCATTGTTATTTCCTGTAGGGGCGCTGGGGTTTGGATTTCCATAGCCACCCTCGCCGCCGTTATCAAATACCAAGAGATTTCCTGCTCCCGGAAGGCCCTTGGGGATCATATGGAAATGATGTTGTCCGATGATCCATCCTAATTTTCGAAGTTCTTTGGTCTTTGAAAAATCCGGGCCGATCTGCCATACGATTTCTCCGGTCTTTTTACTGATAATGGCCAGAATATTGGCATTTCTCGCATCAAAGATCAGGTTGTCCGGATGGAATCTCTCATCTCCTGCGTCGTACCACTTGTTCTCTCCAAGAACGGAAACACAGTTAATATGCATCCAGTCCCCACCGGCTTCTCCGTGAAGGCCGGGATTTCGAAAGAGGACATTCTTTGCCGACTCATCAAAATCAAATTCCTCGAAATGATCGGAAGCTCGCCAGCTCCACAAAATATTTCCTTCCCAATCCACCTCGATGATCTTGTCATCAATGAGTTTCTTGTCAGAAATTTCATGGTTATACACATTTTCATGGGTCAGGATCAGGGTTTTTCCACCATCTGTCTTGGCTTCTCCACCCGGATAATAATAGCCGACGGTATTTCCCTCTCTCTGGTAGTCGTGATGTTGTCTAGCCTGCCAGCTTGGTTCCTTGCCCGGATCTGCGATGAGTTCGGTGTGGTCAAATTTCCAGACAATATTTCCTTCGTAATCTACCTGCACCAAGTCCAATTGATCCTGATAGGCATATTTGCCGCCACGCTCTCCCGTGGTTCCCATGACATAGCCTCCGGGCAGGATCTTGTTGGGAAAGCCCCCAAGGCCCGCCCAAAGATTGACTTCATTTCCGTTCATATCAATAAGAAGGGCTCCCTTTGCCGACGGATAAATGGTATAGCCGTTATAGGCCTTGTCTTTGTTATATAGTAAAACTCCTGTTGGAAATACACTTGGATAACCCATGACTTTCTCTCCTCCTAAATTAGCTTTTTAATTTCTTCCTGGATGATCAGGGGATGAATCTCCCCGACCAGCTTGTTTTTAATCTCTCCATCTTTGATAAAGAAAAGAGTAGGAACGACTGTAATATCAAACCTGCTCTGCAGCAGGGCTTCCTCCTCTATATTGCATTTTCCGAAGAAAACTTCCTCTCCTTTTTCCTTTGCAAGTTTCTCCAAGGCCCCTGCCAGTTTTTTGCAGTGGCTGCATGTGCTAGTGTAAAACTCCACCAGCACCGGTTTGTCTTTATTGATCTCTTCATCAAAATTATTTACATTTAAGTCTTGTATCATAGGTCACTTTCTCCTCCCTCTATTGGTCAATGCTTAGGCTGTCAGGAAAGGCAATCTTAACCACATCCGTGTTGATAAAATCTCTTATGTTATAGTCCGTAGGGAAACTTCCGTGCTCGTAACCCCAGGCCTCGATATCCTCCAAATGCTCGGTAGCCTCCTCAGAAAATCCCGGCTCAAAGTTATAATTTTTCCAGTTCTCCTTAAAGTCCTCTGCCTTTACTCCCAGCTTGTCTGCCAGGTAGTCTGCGGACGCGTCTAAATGGTCATTGATATACTGGGTACTTTCATCCACAGCCAAAAGGAAGTTTGCCAGGGTGTCTGTATTGTCTGCGATATACTGGTCAGTCGCCAAAAAGTAAGACCCGGTCTGAATACCGATTTCCTCAGAGGTCGCAACCTGGACCCATCCTGCATCTTCGATATATTTTGCTTCGGAACCGTTGGCATAGACTGCCGATGCACCGCCCTTTTCAATCAAGGCCAGGCGGGTCTGGGAAGAATCCGTATTGATCAAATTCTGCTTGTCCTCATCTAAGCCCAGATATTCGATGCACTTGCATGCATAGTAGTAGGTGACCGTTCCTTCCTGGTACATAAATCCTGCAGACCCGTCTAGGCTGTCTAAATCATTTTCATATTTTGGATCCACATAGAGGCCACCGGATAGGGCGGACTGGCCACCGGAAATCTGAGAAAAGATCTGCAAATTTGTGGCATCCAAGGTATTTCCCAGCCGGTTTACGGTTGCATAATCTGCCATCATTCCGATATCCGCGGTTCCATTTACCACTGCATCAATGGTATTGATTCCTGCCACAAATTCTGTGGTCTGCAGATCAATTCCATATTTTTCAAAAATCCCCTGCCAGAGGCCAACCTCTGTGGCATACTGGTCCAACTGGCCGGTCATTACCGCATCTCTTACCTTTACCAAATCCCCACTTGCGGAAGAAGTGGATGTGGATGAATTTTCTGCTTTGCTCGTATCCGCTGTATTGCCGCAGCCTGTCAGGCTTGCAAATACAAAAACCGCTGCCGCTGCCAAACTTATGATTCTTTTCTTCATAATCAATTTCCTCCTATTTTCTCTTGCTCTATTTTCCTACTCTATCTTTCTTACGCTTTTTTCACTCCAAAATGCCTTAAAAAGGTGACTCCGAAGAGCTGAAGCAGACGATCTGCCACAAAACCGATCAAGGCCAAAGTTACAATTCCCGCAAAGGCCCAGGCTGTTTTATAGTACATCTTGGAACTTTGGATCAAATATCCAAGACCGTCGTTTCCTACCAGCATCTCTGCTGCGATAACGCAGATGATACTGCTGCTAAGGCCAAGTCGGATGCCGGTGAACATGTTGGGAACTGCCGAAGGCAGGACCACCGTAAAAAACACCCGCAAGGGACTGGCCCCCATACAGGCTGCCGCCTCCATAAGAGAGGCATCTACCGAAACGACTCCTGCAATGGTATTTACCAGCACCTGGAAAAATGCCGCATATAAGATAAGGGCTACCTTGGAAGTATCATCCACCCCAAACCACATGAGAAAGAGGGAGGTCAGGGCAATAGCCGGGATAAAACGAAAGAGACTTAAGATAGGTTCCACAATCCAGCGGATGGGTTTAAAATGTCCCACCAAAAGACCTATGGGAACAGCTGTAATCACAGCCAGCCCCCAGCCCTTAAGTACTCGGCTTACTGAAGCAACAATATCCGCCCACAAGGTCCCATTGAGTACCAGTTCTTTAATAGCTCCCCAGGTTTCCATAGGACTCGGGAGGAAAATCTCATCATACTGCATAGAGCCCAAGCCCCAGATCAGGAATACAATGAGCCAGGAGACGATTCCTGTTTTAATAATTTTTAAGGCCAAATCAAGACTCCCTGTTTTTTTTATATTTGTTTGTGCTGCCATGATCTTTCTCCTCCTTCCTAGATGTAATACATGCCGGATACATCCAGACCCTTGTTTGTCAGGGTCCTGGTCGTCTTTTCGTCAAAGACATACATTTGATTGATCAGGATCCATACCGGGTCACCGCTCTTTAAGGGGCCATTTACCAGGGGGGAATTGGCTCTTAAGCTAATGCCTCCGACATCCAGCACCAGCTCAAAGTAGTTTCCGCGAAAGATACTCTGGTCTACCCTGGCCTGTTCGTAAATAGAGCTTTGCTCTGTTATGTCTTCCGGATTTTTTATCTCTATAAATTCCGGACGGACAATTGCTTTCGTATCCGGTCCTATGGAATCAAAGCCTTTTAAGGCTCCATAATCTTCTACAATGGAAGATTTCCCAATAAATTGAGCTACAAAAGGGGTCTTGGGATGAAGGTAGATCTCCACCGGATCCCCCATCTGTTCCACCCGGCCTTCATTGGTGATAATAATTTCGTCAGCCACTTCTATGGCCTCGTCCTGGTCGTGCGTTACGAAAATACTGGTAATTCCGATTTTATCGATGGTCTCCCGAAGCCAGGTTCGAAGTTCCTGCCTTACCTTGGCATCAATGGCTGCAAAGGGTTCATCTAAAAGCAGAAGCTCCGGATTGGGAGCCAAGGCTCTTGCCAGGGCAATTCTCTGCCTCTGACCTCCGGAGAGCTGGTCCGGATATCTTTTTTCCAAGCCCGGAAGTCCCACCAGATCAAGAAGCTCGGTCACTCTTTCTTTTATAAATTTCTTATCTTTCTTTTGGATTTTTAAACCGTAAGCAATGTTGTCATACACGGTAAGATAAGGAAACAAGGCGTAATTTTGAAATACAAATCCGATCCCCCTCTGACTGGAAGGTAGATCGTTTACCACATTTCCATTGATACAGATATCCCCGGAATCTTGATGTTCCAGCCCTGCAAGCATTCGAAGAATCGTAGTCTTCCCACTTCCCGAAGGTCCGAGAAGTCCTACTAATTTTCCCTTTTCGATTGCAAAGCTTACATCTTTCGATGCCTGAAAATTTCCGAAGGATTTATTGATATTTTTTAATTCGATATACATAACCCACTCTCCTGTATCACGCTTTTCTTCCTTGCGGTCTATCATAGAGGATGTAGGCTTGTTTGAAAATTTTATAAGTTTTATCGCCTGTGATAATTTTCACTTATCACCCTTTCGATAATTCCCCATATTTTTCCAATTCTTCAACATAGACTTTTCCTATATCACTTAATTTATGATTTTTCCTTTTGATATATCCAATGGTCAAGGGATCTTCTTCTTTAAGTTTGATAGAAACAAATCCATCCTGCAGGGTCATACTGTCAATCATAATTCCCGTTCCTATAGAATATCCGTTAAGCTTTGCCAGGATTTCCGAGGAGGTCGCCCGGTCATTGGTTGTAATTAGCTTCTCAAATGCATAATCCCCCAGGGCTTCTTCCGATATATAAAAATCTCTGTCACTGCTTTGGTCAAAACTGACGCAGGGGTAATCTTTTAGGTCTTTTAGGGAAAGCGCTCTTCTACCTGCCAAGGGGTGGTCCTTCCATAAATAGACAAAGGTCCCCCTGATCATCAAAGGATGAAACTCCAGCTGGTATTCCCGAAATAGCTTTTTTAGAATATTTCCATTGCTCTTAGAGTAGGCCAGAATCCCGATTTCACTTTTTAGATTTTTTACATTCATCAGGACTTCGTGGGTTCTGGTTTCATAAATAGAATAAACAAAACCCTCCGAATCAAAATTTTTTACTGTATTTACAAAGGCATGCACCGCAAAGACATAGTGTTGGATGGAGACGGAAAAATGGGTCTTTCTTTTATTTCTTTCGATATAGCGGTCTTCAATCAGCTCATATTGGCTGACTGCCTGTTTGGCATATACAAGAAATTCTCTCCCGGATTCCGTCAGTGAGATCCCCTTATTGTTTCGATCAAAAATCTTAATGCCCAGCTCTTCCTCCAACTCATGAATAGTAGAAGAAAGAGCAGGCTGGGTTACAAACAATTTACTTGCGGCCTCCCTCATAGAAGAAGATCCTGCAATGGCCAGGACGTACTTTAATTGTAAAATCGTCATTTCTCCCACTCCCTTCCCATGATATTTTTAGAAAAAAGTCTAGCACCAAAGGATTTTTCTGCCTAATCCCAAAATTCTATTTTCAATTATAAAAAGAAACTATAACCCCAAAAGCTTCTACTTTTCTTTTTTATGACGATAGACACGACTTCTTTGTTCTGTTATTATTAAACATAAAAAACCAAAGGAGATGATGACTGTTGAACAAAAAATTTCAAGAACTACTTTCCTACCTTTCCATTATCCTGGGCGCTCTTTTTGCCAGCTTCTCCGTGGCCTGTATCCTGCTTCCCAATGATGCCATTGATTACGGGACCGCAGGAATTGCAATGATCATCAGCAAGCTCACCGGCTATAACCTGTCTATTTGCGTGCTTGTGGTTTTTCTGCCCTTTCTTCTTGCCGGTATCTTTCTTCTCGGAAAATATTTCTTTGCTAAAACATTTATTGGTTTTGTCGTATATACTCTTGGCCTTGCCTGTTTTGAAGAAATCCCCTTTGAACTGAATACGGAGCACTTTCTTGCGGTGGCCTTTGGCGGCATCCTTCTGGGTATCGGACTCTCCCTGATTCTTAGAAACGGAGGCTGTATCGACGGATCGGAAATCCTTGCCAACATCATCGTCAGCCGAATTTACAAGCATACCGGAAAGGATTACAGTATTTCTAATTTTCTGGTAGCCTTTAATATCTGCGTCTATATCGCAGTCTTTTTACTGATCAACCGGGATGCGGCACTCTTAAGTCTCCTGGTTTATATTATTGCCACTGCTATTATTGATCACTTTACCGACCACTACGAAGCTATTAAGCAGGTGACCATTATTACCAAGAATCCGGATGCAATCATCCAGGAGATCAAGGACAGGCTTAATAAGACCTGCACTATCATTAATTCCTCCGGTGTCATTGCCGGCGACAACACCACCCTTATCTGTTATGTAAATTATTTTGAACTTCAGCAGATGAAAAAAATCATCTCAAGAAATAAGGGATCCTTCAGTACGGTTTCTACCATCGATGAGATCCTGCGATAAATTTTACAAGACGCAAAAAAAGGAAGAGGCCGGGCCTCTTCCTTTTTTCTTACCTTTATATTCGTAGCTTTATACTTGTTTCTTGATCAGACACTTCTTTACAACTTCAAGCAGGGTCTGTCCGTCCAGGGGTTTTGGCAAATGTCCGTCCATTCCCGCCAGCCGGTTCTTTATAATATCATCTTGAAATACATTGGCAGACATAGAAATAATAGGAATTGTCTTGGCATCCTGCCGATTCAGGGCCCGAATCTTTCTCGTAGCATCCCGGCCATTTAAATTAGGCATCATAATATCCATCAAGATCAGGTTGTAATAACCAAAGACGGAATCTTCAAACATATCCAGGGCTTCTTTCCCATCCCAGGCACACTCGACTAAAATCCCCTGATCTTCCAAGATAAACTTGGCAATATCCATATTAAGCTCATTATCTTCCACCACCAGGGCCCTCAGTCCCTTAAGGGAAAGCGGCGCGCATTCTTCCACCCTTCCAGCTTCCTTAAAATCTGCGGTTTTGAAAGGGATCCTTGTCACCACCTTGGTTCCCACTCCCTTTTCACTTTCTATGGAAATGGTCCCGTGAAGCTTGTCTGCGATGGTCTTTGCAATAGAAAGTCCGATACCGATTCCCTGATACTTGGTCCGGCTTCCCTCATCCTCCTGGACGAAAAGTTCAAAAGCATGGTCTAAAAATTCTTTGCTCATACCAATGCCATGGTCCTCACAGCCAAAGGATATACTTACATGGTCTTCGTCAATCCTTTCATCCTTGCACCATACGGAAATGACACTTCCATTGGGGGAAAATTTGATGGCATTGTCTGCCACGATTTTTAGAATCCTCTGCACATACATAGGGTCCCCCAATACATACCTTTGGTGGATCTGACTTCGATCCCAGTCTATGGCATAACGGATATTTTTCTTAGCCGCATCCTGCTGGGACTCTTCATTGAGGGTCCGCAAAAGTTCTGTAATATCGATCACAGTCTCCTGAGGCATAGACCGATCAGACTGCAGCTGGTTTAGCTCCAGGATATTTCCTAGCATAGTTACCAGATATCCGGACAGGTCTTTAATCTTATCTCTGCATTTTTTCTGCAGATTCAAGTCCTCCGGGAACTGGTCTGCAATATCTAAAAGCCCCACGATACCATTTACCGGGGTTCGGATGTCATGGCTCATATTAGAAAGGAAGCGGTTCTTCTCGATGACTTCATGCTTGGCCTCTGCCGCCTTCATAAGGATCTGCTGTTCTTTTCTCTTTTCTTCCGTAATCTCCCGGATAGCAAGTAAGACATGGGTCACATGACCATTTTCGTCTTTTTTCTTTACAATGAGACGCGCCTTATGCCACATTCCGTTTTTCATTCGATATTCCATGCCAAGAGAATCTTCCTTCTCCAACCGCTCCGCCATGGTAGTTACATCTACAAATTCCAGGAAGCTCTCTATATAGGCATCCTCCACCAAGAGATTACTATTATCTTTCACACTCTTACTGAGGCTGCCTTTTCGATTTACATCCTTTGGGATTTTTTCATATCCTGATACAACCTCGTAAGAATCTTCTTCCAGATCAATTCTTGAAATGTAAAAATAGCTCTTACCAATGGCAGAAATAATCTCATTCTTTATCTCTGCATCTTCCAGTGCCTTTTCAAGTTTCTCCTTCTCAAGCTTCAGCTCTTCAGTTGCCCTAGTCAATTCATCATTGGCATTCTTGGCCCGCTTTGCATCATCTTTAGCGGCAATCAAGGCTTCTCTTGTTTCTTCCACCTGTTTGCCCAAGGTACTGGGGAATTCCTCGTCATTCATCTGCTCCTTATCGGGAACCGAATGATGAATATGAAGCACCCGCCATTTACCATCCTTATAAGCATATAAAATCGTAAATCTGGTATCCATATCGATACAGGTATAGCCATTTTTCAGGTGCCCCTGGATCAGCACGGACCCGTATACCATATGGTGGTCATCATCGATGGCAAGCTCCTCCATAGAAAAGTCCTTCCACTCGAATCGGACCTCCTCTCTTTGCCATGCTTCAAATTGTAGATTTTGGTAAAACTCTTGAAAGTTGTGAAATATTTCATGCTTTCCTGTTCCGACCACACTCATATTTTCATCTAAAAGTTCCAAGATATCCATCTCTTCTTCTGTCGAAGCAGCCAGGTAAGAATCCAATATATGCTCCGTCAATTCTTTAAAATCTACTTTTTTGTCCATCTATCTCATCTCCTTTTAAATAGCTCTAGGATTAAAGCGCCCTCTCTTTTCCCCACTTGGATCAATAAAATTTGTCTTATTAGCTTACCTTCTAGTATAACCGAAAACGCAGCCTATACGCAACCGTATGAGACACGGAAATATTGCTTTATTTGGCTTGCACCCAAGATTTTTTACCGCTAAGATATAAGTAACAAACATAATATTTTACCGGACATAACTATACTTAAAACTATACTTAAGACAAAGGAGAATATTGCATATGAAACAAGATTTTACCTATCCCTCTTCGGACAAGAAAACCAAGATCCACGGAATTATCTGGAGGCCGGAAGGGACCCCGAAAGCTATTTTACAAATCTGCCATGGCATGGTGGAGTATGTGGACCGCTATGACGAATTTGCCCGCTGCGCAGCAAGCCGGGGCTACTGCGTGGTAGCCAACGACCATCTAGGCCACGGGGCCTCTGTGGTCACCGATGACCAGCACGGATTTTTCGCCCACCCAAATGGAAATGAATGTGTCATCGCCGACATCCACAGACTGCGGAAAATGACACAGAAAAAATATCCGGACCTTCCCTACTTTCTCTTGGGGCACAGCATGGGTTCTTTTCTAGCCAGACAGTATATTCAGATCCACGGAAAAGGCTTAGCCGGAGCCATCATTATGGGAACGGGATCTCAGCCTGAGATTGCCCTCCTGGCCGGAAAAATCATCTGCCGCAGCCTTGCAAAATTCCGGGGATGGGATTACCGCAGCGCCTTTGTAGACAGCATGGCCTTTGGAAGCTACAACAAACAGTTTGAGCCGGCCCGCACGCCACACGACTGGCTGACCAAGGACACAACCATCATAGACACCTGTATCCACCATCCTTGGTCCACCTTCCGCTTTACAGTCAATGCCTATTATCACATGTTCCGGGGCATTGAATATATTCAAAATCCGGCCCACATTCAAAAGATCCCCAAGGACCTGCCCCTCTTTTTCGTTGCAGGCGCCGAGGATCCCGTGGGAAATAATGGAAAAAGCGTGAGAAAGGTTTACGAGCAATATAAGAAGGCCGGCATCAAGAACGTGAAGATCAAACTCTATCCCCATGACCGCCATGAGATTTTAAATGAGACAGACCGAGACCTGGTATACAAAGACTTGATTAGCTGGATGGATCAACTCTGCCTCCTGTATTCTCCCGGTGTCATGCCGTAGGTTTTCTTAAAAATCCGCATAAAATGTTCCGGCGTATCGTATCCTACCAATTCACAGATATCGGGGATACTAAGGCTGGTTCTGCGCAAGGCACTGCAAGCCTGGCTTAATTTTATATCTCGAATAATCTGAAGGAAGGTCCGACCGGTGCCTTCCTTTATCAGTGTACTAAAATGCGAGACACTATAGCCAAAATGTTTTGCAGTGTCACTTAAGCTTGCCGTAAGATAGTTGCGATTGATATAATTCAATATTTCTGTCATAGAATTGCCCGCCGTATCCTTTGTCAGAATTGATTCAATATCATTCTCATGATAGCGCAGAAGCTGGGCCCAGAATAAGACCATCATAGAATTAAGAAAGGTGGAGCTATATTTTCCATGACCCAAATATTCTATAAATAAGTTTTCTAAAGATTCCATAATAATGGGATCCTTGCCGGCATGAAAGATCAAGAAATTCCCTTCGGTTTTATGAAATAAGACATGGGCAAAAAACTGTGACAAGCTACTGTCAGAAGTCAGTGTCTGAAAAAAAGTGGATTGAAAGGTAGAACCGCGCACCAGGATATTAATGGCAACACTGTCATCAAAAACCCCCACCTCATGTTTTGTATGTGGCGGAATGATACAGATATCTCCTGTAGTAAGTTCATGAGAGATGCCCTGAATCGTAGTATGTACGCTGCCGTCATAGACACAGAGGATTTCAAAAAATTCATGCTCATGCAGGTAAAGCGGGGAATAGCGATAATGTTTACAGAGCAAAATATTCCCCGGGAAATTTGAAAACATAACGCTCTCTTCCAGGTATGGAAACCAGGCTTCCTCTCGAAGTGCAGGAACAAATAATTTATGTTCGATAATTAACTTTCGATCCAGCTTCTGACAATAGTCCATAAAAGTTTCCGGATGATTTTTTTCAGCAAAATAAAGATCACGATAAAAAATCTCATCTTCTTCATAAGCATAAATATATTTTTGAAAATCACTCCGATTTAATTTCATAATGCATACCTCTTTGCTTAAAAGCCCCAACTCTTTTGGTTATTTTGTACATAAAAGTTTACCATATTTTTCATAAAAAAAGTCAGTGAAACGCAAAAAGAATCACAATTGGAGAAGCCCCGAAAAAGACGTAAAGTAAAGTCATCAAAACACGGAGGTAAACAAATATGAAAGAAGTTGAAAAGAAAACGAAGCTTGAGCTCTGGCGGCAGCGAATCGGATATGGTTCTTCCGATTTTGCATGTAATCTGATCTGGCAGATGATCTCACTCTATCTGCTGTACTTTTACACAAATGTCATGCATTTAAATGCCGGTGCAGTCAGTATCATGTTCCTTGTAACAAAATTTATTGATGGTATTTCCGACCTGATCGTGGGCTACCTGATCGACAAGACCAACACTAGGTGGGGAAAATCCAGACCCTGGATCCTCTTTGGTGCCATCCCCTTTGGCGTAACGGCAGTTCTGGCCTTCTCTGTACCGAATATCGGCCAGACCGGCATGCTGATTTATGCCTATGTAACCTATATCCTCTTATCTACAGCCTACACCATTGTAAACATTCCTATGGCATCCATTCTTCCTGCCTTAAGTGAGGATTCCCACGAAAGAACCGTTCTTGCTTCCTGCAGAACCTTCTTTTCATCCGTTGGTTCTACGGTAGTCAGCGCCTTTACCCTGACCCTGGTAGATAAATTCGGAAACGGAAACGAAGCCCTGGGATTTCGAATCGTTATGATTATTTTCGGCGTGATCGGATGTCTGGTCTTCTTCTTCTGCTTCTTTAATACAAAAGAGCGTGTAACTATCCAGCAGGAAAAGGTCAGCTTGAAAGCAAATATTTCTTGTCTGCTTCACAATGGCCCTTGGAAATTATTTGCCCTGAATATTCTTTGGTTCTTTGGTGGATATGTCATTCAGGCAAGTGCCGTGATCTTCTATTTTACCTATGTGGTTAAAAATACAGCCCTGGTACAGGTCGTTGCTACAATTACAACTTTAGTGCCAATCGTAACAAACCTTGCCGCACCATTCCTTGTAAAGCTTACATCAAAGAGAAATCTTATGGTCGGCGGAAGCTTTGTCCATATGGGCGGCTTGTTAATCATCTTCCTAGGCGGAACCAACGTCCCTGTACTTATAGGCGGAGCTGTGATCGCTGCTGCCGGTTATGGATTAAAGGGAAGTATGCATTTTGCAATGCAGCCGGATCCTGTTGACTATGGTGAGTGGAAAAGCGGTGTCAATACAGCCGGTACTCTTTCTGCAGTCAATGGATTTATCGGCAAAGTCGGCATGGCCATTGCCAGCAGTATCGGTGCCGCCCTCTTACAGTTTGGCGGATTCGATGCAAGTCTTTCTGTCCAGACAGCAACTGCCCAAAGCTATATCAGTGCCATGTATATCTGGGTTCCTATTATTTTAAATATCGCGACCATCATCACTATGATGTTCTATAATCTGGATAAGATTTATCCTCAGATCGTAAAAGAGCTGGATGAAAGGAGAGCCGCATAATGTCAAAAGTAAGCATTGATTTAAATATGGTTCGTGTAACCAACCAGGCCTTTGTAAAAAAAGCCGAGGAGTCTAGCCCGAAACTTTGCGAGACCCTGGTAAAGCCTCTGGGACTTGTTGATATTGTAAAGACAGAGGATGCCTATCCAAAGGTCCTGCCTAAAGATTCCATAGACCACCTTTCCGATTACCATCTTGCAAAGGGAGATAAAATCTGCCTGGACTTTGGAGACCATCAGGTTGGATACGTAACTTTAAAGCTAAATTCCGTAGGAAGCCCCCAGGATGCTCCGGCCTTTCTTCGCCTGAAATTTGGTGAGATTGCCAAGGAAATGACCGAGAATTCTGCAGATTACGATGGTTGGATCAGTCGCGGATGGATTCAGGAAGAATTTATCCATGTGGACGTCCTTCCGGCAACCCTCAAGCTTCCAAGACGCTATGCCTTTCGATATATGGAAATTGAAGCCATCGATACCTCTCTGAAATGGCAGCTTGTAGTGGAGGATGTCATCTGCGTCAGTGTCTCAGCTGTCAACATGGACCAGGTAGCTCCCGTGGACAGTGAAGATCCCATGATTCGAAGCTTAGACCGGGTAAGTCTTCGCACGCTTATGAACTGTATGCAGACCGTATTTGAGGATGGTCCCAAACGGGACCGCAGGCTCTGGCTCGGAGACTTAAGATTGCAGGCCCTAACCAATTATGCAACCTTCAAAAATTACGACCTGGTGAAACGATGCCTCTACCTATTCGCAGGCCAGACCAGAGAGGATGGACTTGTCAGTGCCTGCCTCTTTACAGAACCCAAATTCATCGTAGATGATACATTTTTATTGGATTACTCTATGTTTTTCGGAGCAACTTTGTTAGACTACTATAAAGCTTCCGGAGACATAAATACCCTCCGGGATTTGAGTAAGTGTGCCTACCGTCAGATGGAAATCGCAAAAGAAAATTTCGACGAGAAAGATCTGATCATGAATCAGGAAGGCTTCTGGGCCTTTATTGACTGGAAGGACGGACTTGACAAGCAGGCTGCCATGCAGGGTATCTATATTTTCTGTGCCAAAAAAGTACAAGAGATTGCCCAAATTCTTGGAGATGATAAGAAGGCGGCCGAGCTCCTTTTAGAAGCAAAGGCAAAAACCGCTGCTGCAAAAACCTATCTTTTGGATTCAGAAAGTGGCTTATTCACAAGCGGAAAAGATAGACAGATCAGTTATGCCAGCCAGGTATGGTTGATCCTTGCCGGTGCCGTAACTTACGAAGAAGGCGCCCGGATTTTGGATCAATTAAAAACTATACTTCCTGAAAAAGGTATGGTTTCCCCTTACATGAACCACCACTATGTAGAAGCCTTACTCCTATGCGGCAAAAAAGAGGAAGCCATGGATTATCTGAAATATTACTGGGGCGGAATGATTCATAACGGCGCAGATACTTTCTGGGAACTTTATAATCCTGAAGACCCGGCAGAGTCCCCCTACGGAAGCAGTATTGTAAACAGCTACTGTCATGCATGGAGTTGTACCCCCGCATATCTATTGAGGGAATATTTTTAGTAAGGAGGTCTTACAAAAATGCGTATTTTAAAAGAAAGAACTTTTTCCGGAACTACAGATCCCAGGGTCCAGCCTTGGGAAACCAAACATCGTAAAATTGCCAGGGAGGCGGCAACGGAAGGCATCGTTCTTCTAAAAAATGAAGATCAGCTCTTGCCCTTAAAGCCAGCCAGTGCCCTTGCAATCTATGGTGCCGGTGCCGGAAGAACTATCAAGGGAGGAACCGGTTCCGGAGATGTAAATGAGCGAGAATCCGTTTCTATTTACAAGGGTATGGAGAATGCCGGATATATCATTACAAATAAGGATTGGATCCAAAGCTATGATCAGATTTATGAAAAAGCCCGTCAGGACTGGAAGGACGATATCATAGCAAGGTCCGGCGGCAACGGTGGAGATGTGATGGATTTCTTTTCTGTCTATAGCACCACTCCCTTTATCATGCCCACCGGGGATCCTGTAAAAGAACCTGCAAAAGATGAAGATACCACTCTTGCCATGTATGTCTTAAGCCGCGTGGCAGGTGAAGGGGCTGACCGCAATGCGGCTCCCGGAGATTATTATTTAAAAGAAGACGAGCACCAGATGCTGGCAGATTTATGCCACTATTACAAGAATGTCATTGTCGTTATCAATGCCGGGGGCCAGGTGGACCTTTCTTTTCTAGATGAATTTGAGAATATCAAGGCCCTTCTAGTCCTCCTCCAGCCGGGAATGGAAGGGGGAAATGCCCTGGCAGATGTAATTTCCGGCAAGGTAAATCCCTCCGGAAAACTGGTAGACTCCTGGGCTTACAAATATGAAGATTATCCGAGTGCAGCTACTTTCTCCCATAATAATGGAAATGTAGAAAAAGAATTTTATGAGGAAGGCATCTATGTCGGCTATCGGTATTTTGACAGCTTTAACAAGCCTGTCCGTTACGGATTCGGTTATGGCCTTTCTTATACCAGCTTTTCGATCAATGATTTTGCTATTAAGCTGGCGGACAATAAGATCATAAAGATTTCCTCCTGTGTAAAAAACACAGGAAAAGTAGCAGGAAAAGAAGTGGTCCAGGCTTATGTTTCTTTACCCGGCGGTATCCTGGAGAAGGAAGCCCATCGTCTGGTTGCCTTTAAGAAAACCGAATTCTTGCAGCCGGGTCAGGAGGAGATCATTGAATTAGAAATCCAGCCTGAGCAACTCACTTCCTATGACGAAGGCTCTGCAGCATGGATTCTGGAGAAAGGTTTCTACGGCATTTTTGAGGGAAATAGTCTGGAAAATGCCAGCCTGATCGGTGGCATAGAGCTGGATGAAAGCGTGACGCTTGAAAAAGCAAAAAATCTTTTTGCAAGGCAGGATGACCTTGATGAATTAAAAACAGGCAAAGAAGTGACTGCCCAGAGGGAAGCCCAACTAAAAGAGCAGGCAGGCGAAAAGGGACTTGCTATTTTAAAGCTTCAGTCTTCTGCCTTTGAAACAAAAGAAAATATTTACAAAGAAAACCAGGAACTGGTAGATCAAAAAGCAGCCGAATTTGTGGATAGCCTGAGCCTGGATGAGCTCATCAGCCTGGCAGCCGGAGATCCGGGCAAGGCCCAAGGGGGCAATCTGGGTGCAGCCGGTGTCTCCGTCCCGGGATCCGCCGGAGAGACCCACAGGTGCGCCATCCATAAGGGCTTGGCAAGTATCGTTCTGGCCGATGGTCCGGCCGGCCTTCGCCTTATGAAGTATTACAATGTAAACGAAGGACAGATCATTCAGATGCCCTTTGAGTTTAGCTTAGAAGGCGGCCTCTTCTATACAGGTCCCACCGACCTCCCGGGAGAAAGATACTATCAATACTGCACTGCCATCCCTGTGGGAACCATGCTGGCCCAGACCTGGAATAAGGACCTGATCAAAAAGACCGGGGCCATGATCGGTGAGGAAATGGAATATTTCGGCGTGACCCTCTGGCTGGCACCCGGAATGAATATTCACAGGAATCCTCTTTGCGGAAGAAATTTTGAATATTATTCGGAAGATCCCTACCTATCCGGAAGCATTGCAGCCGCAATGACCGAGGGCGTCCAATCCCATTACGGATGCGGAACTACCATCAAACATTTCGCATGTAACAACCAGGAAGATAACCGTATGGGATCTGACAGCATTCTTTCGGAAAGAGCCCTACGTGAACTTTATCTGAAGGGCTTCGAAATTGCCGTCAAAGAATCTCAGCCCATGTCCATCATGACAAGTTACAACCTGATCAACGGCATCCATGCCGCAAATAATTATGATCTTTGTACAAATGTGGCAAGAAACGAGTGGGGCTTTAAGGGCTTCATTATGACCGACTGGACCACTACCGAGAAAGACGAAAGCTGTACAGCCTCCGGTTGCATAAGAGCCGGAAATGACCTGGTCATGCCGGGATGTTTTGGAGATTATGACAATCTGAAAAAAGAACTGAAAGAAGGAACCCTACAGCTAGAAGACTTAAAGGCCTGCATTGCCAGGCTGGTGAGTGTGATCTGGAAATCCAATCAATATCTGGAAGACAAGTCAAAAAATTAAAGTAATGGATCTATTTATAGAAACCAGTCCTAAAAATAGTGCTTCTGCTATTTGAAGGGACTGGTTTCTCTTTACACGCGAATAAATACTTGCGAAACTCTCTTCCTAAGAATAAAATAAAAATTAGTTATATCAATCTAAAAAACTTACAGGGAGCATAGACGTTATGAAAAAGAAAGTTGTTGCGAGAATGCTGACTCTGGCCCTGATCACAGGCTTGCTGACAGGATGTTCAGCCACATCAAAAGACACGGCAAACTCTGCCAAATCAGTAAAATTAGACCCCGATAATCCCATCACCCTTACGGTATGGCATTATTACAACGGAACCCAACAGGCAATTTTCGACGAATTGCTGGAGGATTTTAATTCCACCGTTGGAGAAGAACAAGGCATCCACATGGAAGGCTACAGTTATGGATCTGTATCAGACCTGGAAAAGGCCGTTACCGATTCTGTAAATGAAGAAGTCGGAGCTGACGATCTTCCGGCTATTTTTTCAAGTTATCCGGACACTGCCTATTCCGTGGAGCAAAAAGGAAAATTGGCCGATGTCTCTCCCTATTTTTCAGAAGAGGAATTATCGGGATATGTAGATTCCTATATCCAGGATGGCTATTTTGACGGAGATGATGCCCTCTATCTGATTCCGGTAGCCAAGTCTACAGAGATGATGATGATCAACAAGACAGACTGGGAGCCATTTGCTGAGGCCACCGGAACAAGCCTAGATGAGCTTAGTACTACAGAAGGGGTTACCAAGGTTGCAGAAAAATATTATAACTGGACCGACAGCCTGACACCGGATACACCGGATGACGGCAAGGCCTTTTACGGAAGAGATTCCATGTCCAATTATTTCGTCATTGGTATGAAGCAGATGGGCACAGATATCTTTGAGGTGGAGGATGGAAAAGTCACCGTCAACGCAGACAAAGAATTGATCCACCGCTTATGGGAAAATTATTATATTCCTTACATGAAGGGATATTTTGCTTCCTACGGAAAATTCCGTTCCGATGATGTGAAGACCGGAGATATCATTGCCTATACAGGCTCCACATCTTCTGCCTTCTATTTCCCGGATAATGTAGAGAGTGATACGGATTTATATCCCATCGACTATATCATCCAGGAATCACCGGTCATGGAAGGTGGCGAGAATTACCGCGTACAGCAGGGCGCCGGAATGGCCGTCACCAAGTCCGATGAAAAACAGGAATATGCCTCCTGTGTATTTTTAAAATGGTTTACCCAGAAGGAGCAAAATTTAAAATTTGTAGCAGAATCCTCCTACATGCCGGTTCTCAAGGAAGCCAACGATATCGATGTCGTGGACCAGGTCATCAAGGATGAGAATCTGGATGTAAATGAGAAATCCTATGCTTGCCTCAAACAGATTTTGACAGATTTTGATGATATTAAATTCTACACATCAAAGACCTGTGAAAATGGTTACAGCATGCGTAAGGTTCTGGATTATAATCTCAGCGACCGGATCGCTGCAGACAAGGAGGCCCTAGATGCGGCTGTAGCTGCCGGTGCTTCCAAGGAAGAAGAGCTTTCAAAATACACCTCAGAGGAATCTTTTGAAAGCTGGTACGAGGACTTCTGCAATGCCCTCTCCCAGGCAAAAGGGAATTAATAGAACGTAGATTAACAACAAGGTGAAATCAATGAAAAAAAAGAAAACACTGTTGGGAATTCTTCTAATCCCGATATTGTTGGTCGTAATGGTTCAGGGATGCTTACCTTTTTTAACTCTTATTTTAAGCGGTATTAAGCCAAGCCTGGAGAGGAAAACCATTGAGACCAATACCCACATGGTAGAAAAAAACCAGGTAATTCTTGAGAATGACATGGTGGAAAAATGGCGGTCTATTTTCGAGGAGAGCGACGAGCTGAGTGAAAATCTAACTGCTGTTTTAAGTGAAAATCAAATAAGCCTCCAAGACTTTCTATCCGGAGACGAGGTGCAGCAGCAATATTTAGCCCAAGTATTCCCACAACTGGTGGAGCAGTTACAATATGGCACAACCAGCGGTGTCTTCTTAATTCTGGCAAATGATGCATCCATTGAGGAGGAAGCAAATTATCATGGTTTCTTCGTGAGGGATTCCGATCCGCAAACCAAGACCGCCTCCAACACGGACCTTTTAATGGAGCGTGGCAGCAAACAGTTATCTCAGCAGCTATCTATTTCGCTAGATAGTGCATGGACGACTGATTTTAACTTTGCCGGATATGGAAACAGGGATGCCGATGAATTTTACTATGCCCCTTATGCAGCAGCCAAGGAACATATAAACAGCCGGATGGAAGATTTGGGTTATTGGTCTAAACCCTTTGTCTTGGAAGACCATTACATGGACAGCCACAAGATGATCACTTATTCCGTTCCCCTAAAATATGAGGATGACATCTACGGTGTCCTGGGTGTGGAAATATCCCTCAATTACCTACAGACTTACCTGTCGGTAGATGATCTGGACAGCAGCCAGAATGCCGGATATGCCCTGGTGATCAAGGAAAATGACGAATCTTATACCGTTGTTACCAGTAAAGGAACCCTCTCCAATGCAGCTATAAAAGATGGCAGCATCAAACTTTCATCTGAGTATTCCGATACCCTGCGCAAGGTTAAAAATGCAAAGATCGGCAGTCAGTACATTTATGCCATTCTGAAACCTTTGAGTTTGTATAGCAATAATGTGCCCTATAAAAACACAGAATGGATGCTGTGCGGTCTGGTAACCGAAAACTCCGTCTATGGTCTGGGGACAAAAGTATATACCCGAATTTCTGCTTCCATTCTTCTCAGTGGATTTTTGGCAGTCATTTGCGTATATGTACTCTCCCGCCATGTGACAAAGCCGGTATCTAGGCTGGCGGAAAGTGTCCGGGGCGGTGTGGACGGAATCAGAAATTTCCCTGAATCAGGAATTCTGGAGATTGATGAACTCCACGATGTGATCGAAAATCTGACAGATGCACAGAAGGCGGCCGAAAACCAGCTCTTAGAAGAAAAGGAACGTTACAAGCTAGCCGTAGAAAGCTCTCAGGATATTTTCTTTACCTATCGGCGAAATGCAAAAACCCTGGAAATTGTTAATAGCAAGGGAAGAGACGGCATATGGGATTGTCACAAGCATCCGGAACAGGATTACGTACATCCGGAAGACCTGTCCGACCTTTGGAGGGCATTTCAGGAAGTCAAGGAAAAAATTCTCATTGAATTCCGTATGCGAAACACCCCGGATGAGGATTATCAATGGGTGGAGCTGATGGGAAGTGTCATTCAGGATGAAGACGGAGAACTTAGCCGTGTCGTAGGTTGTGTACACAATATCCAACAGCGCAAAAGCTTGGAAGAAATACAAAAGAAACAGCAGCTGATGGATGCTACTACAGCCTTCTATCGTATGAGTTATGGTATAGAAGCCATAGAGGCCGCTAGGTGCAGCCGAGCTGAAGGCATTCTGGCCGTGACAGACATTAAGGATTTTTCACAGATCAATGAAAGACAAGGCTTGGTATTTGGAGATCTCTTACTTAGGTCTCTTTCCGATTCTATAAGGAACCGATTCGCCGAGGCAGAATTTCTCCACTTCACTGCCGTCCGTGCCGGAGCCGATCACCTGATTTTATGGATCCCCAGCCAGCGTGAGGCTCATGTAAAAGAAGCCCTCTTACTGGTTCAAAAGGATTTTACATCCATAACCAATGAAGATTATCTGGTTCTTGAGCTATCCTGCGGTATGACAAGGCTTGGCAAGGATACGGAGCTAAAAGAAGGCCTTTCTAAGGCCGGAAAGGCCATGATGGCTGCACGAAAGAAGCAGAAAGGCTTGCTTTCTTACGAAGAGCTTACAGAAGAGGAAAAACAAGCTCCGCTCGAAATGCTCTTAAAAGAGACAGAGCCATTTGACAAACTAAAAGACTTAACCTTTAGTTCCTTGGCAATGAACCTTCTTGATAGGGGTGCGGAGGTTCGTGTAGCCCTTGATATGCTGGCACTGAAGATGAATGAGAAGTACCAGCTGACCAATCTGATTATTACCAAATTTACCTTGGACTATCTTGTTAACACCGGAACCTATCATTGGAGACTCCGGGCATGTGACCAGGACTGGGATGGCATTAGCCACTGTAGCGGAACCGCCTATCACCAGTTTATGCAAGAGCATGAGATGCAAAAAATTGCTGTCATTACAGATACTGACAGGACCAATCCTGTAATCGGAGATTTTGTCGGAAGGGAAGATGGCCTTATCTTCCACATGATAGATGAGGGTCGTTATTCCGGAAGCCTTATCTTAACAGGGGTAACTTGCACAGACCCGTCGGATGAGAGTAAGGCTGCCCAACTAGAAGAAATCTGTACGATCATTCAGAATAAATTAAATGTACAGCGACATGACTTGTCCGCGCAGGCCAAATCGAATTTCCTGGCACGCATGTCCCATGAGATCCGAACTCCAATGAACGGAATTATTGGTATGACGGATATTGCATTAAAGGAAAATCAAAGCCAAGACAAGATTCTCTACTGTCTCCATAAGATTCAAAATTCCTCCTCTTATCTGTTAGGAATTTTAAATGACATCTTAGACATGTCTAAGATTGAGAGTGGAAAGATGCACCTGGTATATAAAGAGTGTAATCTGAGAAGTATGGCAAAGAATCTGGAAACCGTCATGGAATCCAAACTTCAAGAAAAGGACATCCAGTATCTTGATGAGATCCACCTGCCCCACGAATGGTATAATTGCGATGCCTTACGTATTAGCCAGATCCTGGTAAATCTTTTGGGAAATGCGGTGAAGTTTTCAAATCCGGGAGGTTGCATCCGTCTCAAAGTTATAGAAACTTCTGCAGATGAGCACTATTCAGAAATTTATTTTGCAGTGGAAGATAACGGAATCGGAATTGCTCCTGAAAAACAAAAGCTGATTTTCCAAAGCTTCGAGCAGGCAAATGATTCTGATAAATTCAGAAGACAGGGAACCGGCCTGGGACTTGCCATCAGCAACCAACTGATCCATATGATGGATTCTGACATCCAACTTACCAGTGCCGTTAACAAGGGAAGCACCTTCAGCTTTAGCTTACGCCTTGAAAAAGCAAACCATCAGAAAAAGAATGGAGAGACAAACGAAATTGAAGTTAATTTTGAAGGCAAACGGGTCTTAGTAGCAGAGGACAATGAACTGAATATGGAGATTACGAGAGCTATGTTAGAAGACCTGGGCATACTTGTAGAGGAAGCCCATAACGGCCAGGAAGCGGTAGACCTTGTAAGACAAAAAGGTCTTGGCTATTATGATCTGGTATTGATGGATATCATGATGCCGGTAAAAAATGGTCTGGAAGCCGCCGGGGAAATCCGAACCATTCCAAATGCTGACCACGACAGCCTTCCGATCGTAGCAATGAGCGCCAACGCCTTCGACGAAGATGTGCGCCGCTCCCTCGCAAGTGGAATGAACGCCCATCTGTCAAAGCCGGTAGATATCCGTAAATTAAGAGAAATGTTTAAAATTTTCTTTTAAGAAAATACACATGATAGGCTTCTAGGTTCACCCTGGGAAGGGGGATAATCTTCCTTCCCTTTGCATCTTCAAACACTAGATTCCGTTCGGAAGAACGAATTTCTTTTAAGGCAGGTGCATCGAGAAATTCAGTCTCCTCTGATAGGCTAGCTAGGATGTAGGGACCATAAGCCAGATTTACAAATTTAGAGTCGGAGCTATTATTTAGCATGCGAACTTCCATGGGAAGTTTCAGCCGGATGATAGTTCCGGCTTTTATTTTTTTAATGGTAAGATAGCCCTCCTCTAAGTCTGTGTCAGTGAGGGGACTGCCATTTACAAAACCCTCAAAATTTTTCTGTCCCCATGCAGGGATATGGATTTTTAAATTTCTATCAAGATTCTTGTGACAGTATACTTCTATCAGGCCTTCACTGTCATCACTCTTCTGCTCCAGCAAGGCCTCGTCATTTTCATCATATAAAATAGAATCGATCAAAAGATTTACGTATAAGTCCTCCTGACTCTTGGCATAAATATGCTCCATATAGCGGAAGCGACTTTCCATACCTGTCCCGTGACAGCAGCTGTTCTCAGACAGGAAGAAATCCTTGTGGGCTCCCGGAGCCAGGGGCAGAAAGTATGTCGTTCCTCCGTCCCTCTTATGGCTACTGCTGGTCAAAATATGGTTGCGAAGGGTCCTGTCATAATAATCCATCAAATGGCCACTTAAGCTATATGCAAACAATTGTCCGGTGAGCCGCAGCATATTGTAGCTTGCACAGCTTTCGGCCGCCTTGTCACTTAGATAAGAGCAGCTTGTATTGGCGCGGTGGAACATTTCTGTCTCTCCCACGCCACCCATGCAGTAGGTGTGACCCTTGGTTACAATCTTCCAGAAATTCTTCGCGATTTCAAAGAAAGTCTCCTCCCCCGTCGCACGGTATAGGTCCATAGCTCCCATGATCTGGGGAATATGCTGGTTGGCATGCATGTCCTCTAAGGTGTCACAATTTTCACTCATAGGATAAAAGAGCTTTTCATTTTCAAAAAACCTTGCGGCCTTCAGATGGTTTTCTTTTCCGGTGACTTCATAGACTTTCACCATGGTTCCTAACATGCCGCCAAATTCGCCGGCAATATACATGGCCCACATCTTGTGAAGCTGCCACTTTGGAAGGCGTGATAGGCGGTTATAGACCCAGTCTCCCATCTTATCCAGCATGTCCTTGGCGGTCTCATTGCCTGCAAGCATATAGGCGTCGTAGAGGCCCGACATAATCTTATCTAAGGTATAGTAGGGCGCCCAGATCTCCGGATACTTGGTATAAGTCTCCAGAAGGTCAAACTGTTCTTCCGAGTAGGCACTAAAAAAACCATAGGCATATTTTCCGGAAGCCGCTAAAGCCTTTTGGCATTTGGCAAGTTCCTCCACCATATAATTAATCTTGGTTAAAAATTCCTGCTTTCCGCTAGCGGCCCATGCAAGGGCGATGGCAGAAAGATAGTGGCCGGTCGTATGCCCTTTTAACTTACAGTCCTCCGCATCCCATCCGGTCATGGGGGAGGCACCCTTGGTACTTAGGCCTGCAATTTGACGGAAGTTATAGAGCATCTGGTCATCATCGATTCCTAAAAGATAAGAAATCATAAGCTGCTGGTAGTCATAAAAAAGCGTGCCTTCCTTTAGGCGGACCTGAGTAATCGGGAAAAAGTCTCCTCTTTTTTCCGGTCCTTTTTTCCACGCTCCCCTTGTTTGGGACAGGTCTTTTTTATAATGGATCTCGGCAAGAGCTTTGGCTGGGCTATCTTCCGGCTTAGCTTCTGGTTTGCATTCTGGGTTGCATTCTGATTTGCCTTCTAGCTTACCCTCCAGCTTACCCTCCAGCTTGCCTTCCACATGCAGAATGGTCTCTTCATTGGCAGGCGCAAAATTATCCCAGGTCACAGGAATCGTCATCGTCCGCCCATCCCTTGTGCCTACAATAACCACTGAGGGAAGGTCTGGCTTACTCCCAATGGAGGCCGAGAGGATCACAGGGCGTATAAAAGTAAGAGCCGTTTCCTTGGTCTTTTGAAGTACCGTGGCAACAAATTCTTTGCTGTCCTCCTCTCCCATGTAAGAAGCCACCACCCTAAGCGTCACCTTGCGATTGCCCATTCCATATAGGGGGCGACTAACCTTCCCCTTAGGTGTAATAAATCGCTCTTCCCCACTTTCCCAGCTAAATCTCGTTCCATGCTTCCCTTTCTTAGGAAGTATAAGATCGCTATCTACCGTATTCAGATTGCCTATATAGATGGCATCCAAATCCTGCCGGATGATTTCTGCTGCCTTCATAAACCCACCCCTTATTCCTTAAAATCACTCGTTTAAATGCTATTTGGCCGGTACAATCTCCAACCAGTAGCCATCCGGATCCTGGATAAAATAAATACCCATATCCGGATTCTCAAAGCAGATACAGTCCATTTCTTCATGAAGGGCATGGGCGGCCTCCATATCGTCCGTTTGAAAGGCCAGATGGAATTCCTCATCCCCGAGATTATAAGGCTCTGTACGGTCTTTAAGCCAGGTTAACTCCAACTGGAAATCACTTGTATGACTTCCCATGTAGACAATGATAAAGGATCCGTCGGCCGCTTCCTTTCGACTAAGCTCGTGAAGTCCAAGGGCTTTTTCATAAAAAGCCATAGAGTTTTCCAGGTTAAGAACATTGTAATTTTCGTGGCACATTGTAAATTTCATAGTAAAATCCTCCTTGCTGTCTTGAATGCTTATATGCTCCCCGTCCCGGTGGAGCACATGAAAGATGCTTTCGCTAGGCACAGTATTTTCCTTTAAATACTTGTCCATGATCGAAAAATCATCCCAAAAATGCATAGGGAATACATGCTGGATCTGTACATGAGAGAGCAGGTAATTCATTCCCATAGCATAGTCCGATTCCTGGCGGGGATCTAAGGGCGTAAATGCTAAAAAGAGCGGCTTGTCCTCAAGATATTCGATCTCCTTTTTATAATCCCCGGCCATCTTGCGATTGTCCTTTTCTGATTCACCGGGCCAGGTCCACCAGTGAAGGTCTCCGGCATGGTAAATATAACGGTCCTGATAGCGAATCAAGAAGGCACAGCCGCAATCCGTGGAATGCAGGGTATGGATCACAAGGGGCTGACCTTGTTGGTCCATTAATGTGGTGTCCGAATATGTGGGAAGAAAGGTAACCTCCGGAAGGGGAAATTTACTATGTCTTTTTGTTCTCCGGAAGGCTCTTTTGATTTCATTGGCAAAGAGCCAGTGAACCTGGGGATGCTTCATAAGCAAGCTAAAAATATCCGGATTATAATGATCCGAATGGCTATGGCTGCAGAAGACAAGAAGCTCCTTGGCCGGATCCAGGCTTGGGATATCGCCCTTGTAATAATCAAACAACCAATAGCAGGTCTCCCATTCTAGGAGAAAGCCGCTGTGATTTAAGTAGGTGATTTCCATAATCCTTCTTTCCCTATTTTTCTACTTCTACAAAATGCAGCTGCCATGCATGGTACTCTCCCAGCACAAATGGCATAGGCAGTCCCAGGCTCATAAGGGCACTGCCGGAATATTTCTTATTTGTCTGTTCACACAGATATGTTTTTTCTGCCAGAAGGCCCTTGCATTTCACATAATTTACAGGCGCATTGGCATGGGTGGTCAGGCTTACGATATTAAGCAAGCATTCGCTCTTGTCCGCCTTCACAAATTCCCAAGCCGCAATCTCCTTATTAGTTTCCGCATTGGTGATACGATAATAATCTCCATTGTGAATGAGGTCCCAGTATTTCTTAAAGTCCTTAATCTGGTCTTTTACCTCTTCCTTCTCCTCATCTGAAATAAGATTCAAATCCAGTTCATAGCCAAAGCTTCCTGCCATGGCCACGATTCCTCTGGTATTCATAGATGTCTTTCTACCTGTTTGGTGGTTTGGAACTGCTGATACATGAGAGCCAACCGCTGAGATTGGATATCCAAAAGAGGTTCCATGCTGGATGGTAATTCTCTCTATGGCATCGGTATCATCACTGCACCATATCTGAGGTGTATAGTAAAGCATTCCCGCATCAAATCTTCCACCGCCACCGCTGCAACCCTCGATGATAAGGTCCGGATAGCGGGTCATCATCCGGTCTAAGAAGTCATAAACTCCCAGCACATACTCATACATGATCCTGCCAAAATTTTGTTGGCCTTCCACCGCAGTGTATACATCGCAGATGCTTCGATTCATATCCATCTTGATATATTCGATCTGAAGGGTATCCACCACCTTTGCAATGGCTTCAAAAATATAATCCACCACTTCTTTTCTGGAGAAGTCTAATACCAATTGATTTCTGGCTCTTACCGGTTTTCTGCCCGGAATTATAAAGGCCCAGTCCGGGTGGGTCCGATACAGGTCGCTGTCCTCATTGACCATTTCAGGCTCAATCCACAAACCGAATTTCATGTCCATATCGTGGATCTGTTTCGATACTTCTGAGAGGGGGCCTCCCATTTTTTCTTCATTTACAACCCAATCGCCCAGTCCGCTATTGTCTGAATTACGACTTCCGAACCAGCCATCATCAAGGACCATCATCTCAACGCCCAGTTTTTTTGCTTCACGGGCAATATTTATAATTTTCTCCCCATCAAAATCCATGTAGGTCGCTTCCCAGTTGTTAATAAGAATGGGTCTTCTCTTAAGCTTATAGGATCCCCTGCAGATATTGTTGCGGACCAGCCTATGATATATGTGAGAAAGCCCTGTAAGTCCCTCCTCTGAAAATGCCATAGCTAGCTCCGGTGTATAAAGAGACTCTCCCTTTGAAAGGCTATACTCAAACATCTCATCAGAGAGTCCCATCTGTATGCGGGTCTGATTGATCTGGTCCATCTCCACCTCGCACTTGAAATTGCCGCTATAAAGGAAGGACATTCCATAACAATTTCCATGGTCCTCATTCGTCTCCTTATCCGCAAGAATAAAGAATGGATTGTGCTGATGACTTGAGGTGCCTCGCTTGCTTCCAAAACTCTGATTGGAATGGCTTACCGCTACCCGCTCTGCAATTCTCTCCATTGCATGCCGTCCATGGAAATGCAAAAGGTCAAAGTCTCCTGTGACAAAATCAAGGGCCCCACTGTATGCTTTCGTAACCGTGATCGTAGAATCGCCTTTATTGCTAATAACCGCACTTCTTGTGATAACATCCTGCTGCGGCATCACCCCATATTTGAGGCATACTTCCACGCTGCTCACATCATCCCGAAGAACAATCTCCGCTGTATAAGGCTTCGTGATATCTAGATCTTCAAGATTCTCAACATAAAGATTTTTCTTTTCGGATGAAGGAGTCTCATCCAGATCATCATAGACAGCCGGCAAATGTGGAATCGAATACTTTCCCTGTATAAACTTGTGGGAGACATATCTTAAGTCCGCACCATAGACTCCATTTTCATTCTTCATATTGAATGCCACGCTTCTGTAATCCCCGTTTCCATAGCAGGGATATTCCTGTGGCAGGCAGTCCAAAGAAAATTTTCTGTCAGCCCCCGCATCATAGGGATTGCCGCTAAATCCCCGGTCATAATAAGTAAGCAGGTAATCCATGCTTCCTTCTGCCTTAGGGCCATAATAGAGATGCAGAAGGAACTGATTGTCTGTCACCTTCATCTGGTAGGTCGTCTTCTTAGTGTGTAATGAAATTATTTGCATCGCGCTTCTCCTTATATAAAATACTCAATCGTTTTTTCCGGTGTCAAAAGGGTCTCTTTATTGGACAAAAGAACCGCCTCTCTTCCATCCACCGGCCCTAAGGCATATAAGCTTTCTTGGTCCTGATTAAAATACTTCTCCGGTACAATACGATTATATTCCATGGGCCGATCCATATGTATCTCTATATCCTTCTCTTCATAGGCTTCCGTCCAATAATAGGGATCAAACATTTTAATCTTATCATCCTGGATTCCGGTTAGGGTCACATAATGCCATTCGTCCAAAAAGAGTCTGACTACAACCGCGCCACCTCTTCGCAGGATATCATTGATCCGGCTGCTCTCGCCGAGATATACATCCTTCCCGGACAGGTAGCTACTGTTTATGGACAGTCTTCCGATCTTACCAAATTCATTTAACCAATTTGACAAAAACATCATGGCCATACGGGAGGTCCCGCTCTGCCCGGGCACCCCTTCTGCGCTGTAGCAATCCAGGCAGTATAGCATGACATTACGTATAATCTCCGGTGGAATATCCTCCCGATCAAAAAGAAAGCTAATTGCATTTAACATAGAAGTTGGGCCGCAATCGCATTCTGAAATTTGATAGTGTAGTGGGTTCTTCATCTTCCGTCTCCTTGTATCTTATAGGGCTTTTCGTGGACATGCCTTGACGCATTCCATGCATAAAATGCATTCTGTCCCATTTTTTCTTTTTCTTGAATTATCCGTTATATCCACATTCATGGGACATACTTTCTTGCACTTTCCACAGGAAATACAGCTTTCCTTATCACATTTGATCCTAAGTAAAGCAAAGTAGCTCATAGGTTTTAGAAAAACCGTTATAGGACAGACATATTTACAAAAGGCCCTGTTATCCTTACATATAAAGGCCAACAAGATCCCTACCGCATAATATAGGATATTTCCGACAATAAATGCTATAAACATGATTCTTTCCATATTGCCTGTATGGCTCATAAAAAGAGCTGCAACAAAAACAAAGGATAGGACAAAAGTAATATATCTAATAAAGCCTATCCTTTTTCTTTCTGCAGTCGGACTTTTATATGGCAAAAAATCCAAGACCATGGCCGTCCAGCAGGCATATCCGCACCAACCTCTTCCAAAGAGCAGGGGCCCGAATATCTTAGCCACGGCATAATGAATGGTGGCCGCTTCAAAGACTCCTGTAAACAGATAATACCAGAATCCCTCAATCTGCATATTCTCCTGACAGATAAGTCCAAGATAAATAAGCATATACAAGCCTACTAAAAGCTGAACCGTTCTGCGTGCATATTTATAATTAAATTGAAAGAGCAGAAGGCCCACTGAGATAGATGTTCCGATATAACTGAAATTCAAAAGATAAAACAGATTATCCTTTGTAAGCCAAAGGCTTATAGCAACCGTCTCAAATACCAGCCATATTGCAAAAGGAATATGCCATTTTCGTTTTGTGTCCATATATATTTCTCCTATCGATAATAAGCAAAGTATACCACGAGTAGAAGACCTATCACATATCCTTTTACACAAATTCAGATTCAATCATCGTAGTGATCCCAACCATCAAATAATCTCGGATCACTGTGGCCGGTTTTTCGCCCTTTCTTATCATAGTGATTTGCCTCGCAAAAGATTCCCGGAGTGGTGGAGCCTATTTTATGTCCACGGTTGTCATAATGATCCATTCCACCAAGGATTTTGGGGCGGCTCTCACCGATCTTCTTCCCCTTTGCATCATAATTATCGTAGCCTCCAAAAATTTTCGGCCGGCTCTCTCCAATCTTGTGACCCTTTTCATCATAGTGCGTAATCTTGCCAAATATTCCCTCTTTGCTATATCCTGATTTCTTTCTCATCTCTTTATTCCTCGCCCTGTGCTATTTTTCTAATAAGGCTCCAATCGGCCGGCAGCCAATTCACTTCGTCAAGCTCTTCCTTGGTCAACCATTTGGCATCCTCATGCTCCTTTAAGACCAAATCCCCCTTTACAATCTCACACCAAAAACAATCCATGGAGAGATGAAAGGTCGGATAATCATATTCAATGGTATCTATCAATTCTCCAACCGCAATCTCTGTATCAAGCTCTTCCATGATCTCACGCCGGATGGCTTCTTTAGGACTTTCCCCGGCTTCAATCTTTCCTCCCGGGAACTCCCAGTCACCCTTAAATTCACCATATCCTCGCTGTGTCGCAAAAATAATCAGTTCTCCATTTTCATTTACGGCCTTGATAACGGCCGCGACTACTCTGATCGTTTTCATTTTCTCTCCTTATGCATTGACAATGTATCCATAGATATCCTCCCGAACAGGGACATCCAAGATCCACTCGATTTCCACCGCAGTTTTCTTTGTATTTGGCATTGTAAATTCCTTGGTCTTTCCACTTGCCGTCATATGACCCAGGTAATAAAACTCCTTGGAAATCTTATCATCCTTGTTTTTTCTTATAAAGAGCTCCACCTGTATATTGCGTTCTCTTGCATGCAGAAAATTCTGAATATCTTCGGATTGCAGGCTCCGCCCCGACTTGGAAATAGCAATCAAGCGTTCTCGGGAGCCAGGAACAAAATGGTCCTCATACTTTGTTGTATCACTGATGTTCTCATCCTTATCGTAATTGATAAAGACCGGGAAAGTCCTCGTCTTTTTATCGAACTTATATCCTCCGATATTCAAGGGGACCTCATTGTGTTCCCAATTTAACAAACGGCAAACATCCTCATAAGTATACTTCTGATATAAGACCAGGTCTGTTTGGTCATATGTGTCTTTATAATCTCTTTTATAGCGGCTGACTCCAAAGTCCACCAGCTCCTTTAAAACAGCGTAAAAATCGTCATTTTTTAACATCTGCAAAAATGTCTTCGCAGGCTTATAATCATTTCCATCCTCTTCGATGAATACACATTGCAAATAGGTCTTTTTACTCACACCGGCGGGAAATTCGTTGGTCATAACCTGCACAAGATTTTCCTGCTGCTCCTTACTTACTGACTTTCCATATTCCCTCATATCCCGGGAAAGTCCTGCAAACAGGCCCTGACCGAACATTCCCCTGGCATAGGCCAAGATTCTCCGCAGCATCTGAAGCTCCTGGATTCTTTTTCCGCTGGCTAGCTTTTTTGAAACAAATTCAATGATCTTTTCCTCATCTTCGGACAGACAGATCTTATATTCCTTCTCATACTTTCTTAAAAATTTGTAGTATGAGCCCAGGCTATTATTATCAAAAATGCGTATAAGGTCCATCTCACCGTAATCATCAAAATCCTGGAGTCTCGGAATACGGCCAAGCTTATTCTTAAGCTTGCTATAATTCTCCTTAATCAATTTGATATCGCTGAAATTTGCATGATCCACCGCTGCAAAAATCTTCTTTCTGCTGATCTCGTCAAAATGTACCGTAGATGCTCCCGGAATCACCCGGTCGCCTTCCGTGATATACCTGCGAATATTGTCCTTGTTATAAGTTCTATCCCCCGACAGAGCAATAGGGATCATAAAATTATTTGCATAATTCCCGATAAAATCCAAGATAACAACATACTCTTTTCCGTCCGCCTTCCTAAGACCTCGTCCCAACTGCTGAATAAATACAATCGGAGACTGTGTGGGCCGGAGCATGATTACCTGATTTACCTCCACAATGTCCACACCCTCGTTCAGAATTTCAACAGAGAAGATATAATCCAAGGGCTGGCACTCTTCTGTCCCATCCATCTCATTCATAGCCAGGCGTTCAAAGGCATTCTGCCTGTCAGTCTCTGAAGCGCTTCCATTTAGCGCAATCGTTCTAAACTTTTGTCCGGTGGAAGGATTGATCTGCGCATTAAATCTGGCTGATAATTCTTCGGTCTCCTTAATGCTGCTGCAAAAGACAAGCCCCTTCACCTTATCGCCACTGTAGCCGTAATAATCCGCCTGCCGGATGATGTGCCTTAGGCGCTCATCGCTGGTAAGCACCGAAAAATCCAGGTGACCATCCTGCTGATCACCGATAATCGTCAAATCACTGATTCCAAAGTAATGAAAGGGACAAAGGAGGTTCTCCTCCATTGCCTGCTGCAAGCGAATCTCATATGCGATCTGATAATGAAACATCTCATAAACATTTCTGCCTTCTATATTATCATCACGCTTATCAGGAGTAGCCGTCATTCCAAGCCATAGCTTGGGCGTAAAATGCTTCATAATCTTCTGGTAAGTATCTGCCGGCACATGGTGCGCTTCGTCTAATACAATACAGTCAAAGGCATCCTTTTCATACTGAAGCAAATGTTCATCACGGTTTAGGGTCTGCACAGTCGCAAATACATAATCCGCATCATAATCAAGGTGGCCGGCACCGACTAAGCCCATGGTCACAGACTTGGAAAATACCTTTTCATAGGACACTTTCGTCTGCCTGGCCAACTGCCCCCGGTGTACCAAAAACAAGACCCTCTTAAAGCCAAGCTCTCTCATGGCAAAGGCAGATGCATAGGTTTTCCCGGTACCTGTTGCAGAAATAAGAAGGGCGCGGTCTTCCCCCGCCTCAAGAATCTTTTTTAGATTTGCAATAAAGCCAACCTGCATGCTGTTAGGCTGCAACTTATACTGCTCAAGAGATGTAATCTCCTCCTGCCTAGCCAACTCTCTCTGGTGCCGGATGATCTCATATCTTGTACAATATTTTTCATAAAAATCATCAAAGTTTAAGGAAAACTCAGAATCCCATAATGCATTGAACTCTGCAAGAATTTCCCTCACAAGTTCCCCCTGGTCTGTTGAAATCAGCTTGGTATTCCACTCTTTGTTCTTGGTAAGCGCAGCACTTGTAATATTAGAACTTCCGATAATGATACGATAGATTTCTTCCTTCCGGAAAATATAGCCCTTTGTATGAAAGCCATTCTCCGCAGCCTCTGTGTCGTACATTTTGAGAGTAATATTTGATAGCTCATGAAGTTTCTTTAGGGCTCTTGGCTCACTGAAATTCAGATAATTCGTTGTTAGAATTTGGCCTCGAACATTTCTCTTTTCAAGCTCCTGCAAGGTTTGAAGGAGTGGGGTCAGACCACTCATGGTGATAAATGCGACACTGATCTGGAATTGATCGCAAGACAAAAGCTCATCCTCTATGGATGAGAGTACTTTCTTTCCTTCCTTATGATTGTTGAAAACAAATTGCGGCCGGTAGCTCTTGTTAGAAACTACCGCGCCGTCAATATATGCAGTTTCAAAGCCTGCTCGCATTTTATCTAAATTATTCATGTGCTATACCTATCTTCCCAAAAGCCTGCCTGGATTCTTTCTCTATCTACAAACACGAATCGCGCAAATCGCCCGAAATCATGTTTTTCTTTTGGGAGTATTATTGCAAAAAACGCTAGGAATTAACAGGTACTCATGATTGAGTGCTTACTTCCCTTTTCTTTTATTGATATACATTTCTTCATCAGCCCGCTCAATCGCCTGCTTCAGTTCATCCTCATTATCAGCCACACAGCTTCCATAGGATGTTCCAATTATAATGTCCTGCAACTTCAGTTTTGATTCTGCTGATTTGATCTGTTCAATAATCTCGTTTCCGTTCTTCTCATTGCAATTCTGCAGTAAAATGAGGAACTCATCGCCTCCCATGCGGATCATACGATCTTCAATTCTTAAATAACGCTGCATGTTATTTACAATTGTTTTGATCAATACATCGCCTTCTTTGTGTCCGTAATGATCGTTATAGTACTTTAAATTATTGACATCGGCCATAACAACACAAACAGGATACTTCAAATCTTCCTTATATTTGCCAGACTCATAATATGATCTGTTAAAAGTCTGCGTCATCATGTCAGTAATGTTATAATGTTCAAGCTGTTTCTGGAGTTTTAATAATTCGGTCATATCTTTAATAACACCGACAATCCCCATTATATTTCCATCGTTATCTATTACAGGATTCTTTGTAATCTCGTAATAATAAACATCCTCTCCAAACTGCATTTCCTCGATATATTTTAAGCTCTCACCAGTTTTGACAATTCGCATGTCCTCTTCGTAGAACTTTTTCCCCAGCGCCTTATCCGGCTGTATCTCCATATCAGTTTTCCCCAATATGGTAAAATCCGGATCTCCATCACTGTTTAACATACTACAAACATGTGAAGCTAGTGTATATCGTCCTTCTGTATCTTTATAAAAAATGTTTTCGTTAATAGCATCTAATACATGCTGAAGCTTTTCTTTTGTTATATCCATATGAACCTCCTGTTATGTGGCTTTCATTTCAATGTTATCCGTCATCTCATTCAGTACCTATGTCTGATTATTATAAAAGTGAGTGGATCACACCATCTCTGCATTGATTCGGCGTAATCACATAGGGTATATTTTTAGACTCCATCATATTATGACTTCCAAGGAATCCCGCCGGCTCATACGGAAACATTGCTGTATCATACATATTTCCAAGTCCGGATACAATCTTAACGAGTATTACTTTTCTTCTTCCCGGCTTAGATTCATCCCTCAGTTCTTCCCTTGTATATGGCATATTGTCCACTTTAACAAGAACTTTTCGTATCTCCTGCACAATTCGGTCCGTCAACCGATGCGCTGCCCTAATCCCTTCCGCAGTTCTTCCTTCGCCTTCCTCAAACAAGACATCCACATGAAGGATGTAATCATCAGATGCCGGTGTTCCGGCCCTGTCCAGAACAACCTGCTCCTTAAAAATCCCCTCTGACGATCCAATGTTGGATGGCTGAAATCCACTTTTATCCTCAACACCCGTTATCATCACAGTAACCCCGGAAATAAGATTCGTTACTCCCTCTCCCAGTTCTCCGCGTACTTTACATGCAATTGGCGAATAATCCAGATTTGAATTTACAAAAAAATCATTTTCACCCGGATGAAGAATCTGCACTTTCACATTTTTAATCCGCGGTTCCATTGCCAGATAAGGCTGTTCTATTCCACGTTTTATCGTGAGTGTTCCTCTGTCAATCTTTGTTTCGTTGCCAAATTCGACTGCATTTATCTGATATATCTTACGCGTCAGGCGTCGTAACACCTGCTCTTCTCCAGATTCCGTCATATCAATGGCTTTTCCTGCTTTTTTTAACTTGTTTTTTAGGAGGGCAACCGCCTTCATCGCATCATAATCCGTCAGATTATTTTCACCAACCACACAGGACTCATAGCCGGATGCACTCTTATTAAAATCAATCACACAATCCACGAAGTTATTGGTACACACAAGCCTTCCCTGCTGTGCAATGTAACTTAGGCCGACACTCGGAATCCCGCGAATACCTAATTGTTCTATTACATTAACAAAATCAACATGATGGTTACCCCAGGCATCAATGGCCACAATCGCGCCATCCGCACGGAGCATCTGCGCAATATCCCCCACTCTTTTTGCCGTATAAATTTTATCATCGCAGACCTCCGATACGCCATCAACAATAATCCCTGTAAATTCCAGGTCTTTTTCTTTTGCCAGCGCCGCAGTCACCGGACATCTGTAATGATGTAACGTCGTCATTTTAATACTTGGTCCAAGTCCCATGGTATTTTCACCCCCGGTCTATTTAAAATTAAGTCAATAGTAGAATTTAGCACATCTTATTTTATCTGATGCTTGCTATATCAAATTTATTTAGTTTTAATACTTACTTTCTTTCCCGAAAATGCAATTCCGAATTTCAAAATATCTCGAATGCCCTCTGCCTTCATTTCTGCATCATATCGATTTTCATCAATCTGAGCCAACGCTTCTTCTGCAAGCCCATGAAGTTCGTCTGCGCCCAAATCCCTTTTCCATTTAAGTTCCATAATAATTCCGGGATATCTGTCTTCTCTTGGCAGTAAGCAAATATCATATCGTCCATCTCCGGACTCTCTGTTTGACTTGATCTTATACTGATTATCCATCAAAGCAATCAGACCGAGAACTAATCCATGATAAAATCCCTCTGCTCCTGCATCATAAAAGCTAATGGATTTATCCATATATTCAGTGATGGCCTTCTGCAGCTTCTTATAATCATTGGCATAAAGACTTTCTGCAATCTTATTAGCAGTTGTTCTTGTAATTGCACCAATCTGTAATAAATGTGCCAAAATCTCACTTTTATATACTGCAGCAATTTCCCTGTTCGGGATAGTTACCTCACACAGATAAGAAGCATCTGCCTGCAACTCCTTCTTTAGAGTCTTCAAATAACCGGCTACTAACAACAAGCTATAGATATTTTCCGGATCCTCTGAAAGAGATCTGTAAACAACATTCTGGTCAATTCTGGCAATTACCTTCTCACCTTTCAGCAAAGAATACAGTTTTTCTGTAATATCGTCTGTTGCCACCTTAAGAACATCTTCCAAAATTTCATTCTTCCCGGTATTTACCCAGTAGGCCTGCGGGATGCACCCTTTTGAAATGTAATTGATGACTGACCAGGGATTATAGATTTCTGTGGAGCCGAACAAATATCCGTCATACCAATTTTTAAGTTCTTCCGCTTTATCAGCCACTCCATAATATTCCATCATATCTCTGACTTCTGAAGCCGTAAATCCAAAGAACTGATCATACTCATCATCCATTACCGAATTCACTGTTAAATTGTTGAGCCCACTAAAGATACTCTCCTGAGCAATCCGAAGAATACCTGTCAGAAATCCATAAGTAAGATTTTTGTTATCTTTAAATGCTCCTGAAAAAAAGTTTCTCATAAATCCAATGATTTCATCGTAGAAATCTTTGGAATAGCCTTCCTGAATCGGTGTGTCATATTCGTCAATAATAATGATAGGCGCTATGCCATAATGCTTGGTAAGCATTTGAGACAACTTGGCTAATGATCCGGTCAAATCAACTTCCGATGCATTACCATTTATGATTCTTGCAAAATATGCTTTTTCATAGTCTGCAAGCTTATTACTGGCCGCAAGGTCCTGATGTCTTCCAAACTCCTCCTGCAAAAGATCTCTGATCTTATCTAGAGTTGCTTTCCAGGAATCAAACTTAACATCCTTGAAAGTAAGGAATACCACCGGATATTTTCCCTGCTGCCCTCGATATTCCTCGTCGCATTGCCAGATCGCCTTGTCCTCAAAATATTTACCGGTATCCTCTTCTGAAATCTCAAAAAAGACTCTGAGCATATCCATGTTCAAAGTCTTTCCAAATCGCCTCGGCCTTGTGAACAAAGAAACGAAAGACTTCTGATCCAAAAACTCCTTTATAAACAAGGTCTTATCTACGTAGTAATAATCCGACTGTGCTCTGATATAATCAGAGATACCAATCGGTAATGGCTTTCTTTTCACTCCTGCAGATTGCCTGATATATTTGCCGGATTTGACTCTTCCATCAATTGGCTTCTTAGCCTCATCAGGAATTTGCCAGCTTCTACCTATCTTTACAGCTCCTTCAATCTTGCCTTTCTTGCAAAGGTCATTAACGGTACGTTCAGATAAGCCCCATTCCTGTGCTACTTGCTTACAGTTTTTCATCTGATTTAACTCCAATCCCTTTTCATTGAGATTCGCTCTTCTCTATACCGCATATTATGAGCCCATTTCCGCAATATATCAATATTATTTTGATATTTTGCGGCAATTTATCGATATGATTTTGATATTTTGCGGCAATATATCAAAACAAAAGCCGCATCTGATGCCACTCAACATTTCCATGCGTAGATTTTTCAGATACCCCTTCATCTTCAAATCCAAATTTTGCATAATAATGGACCAGTTTTTCTTTACAGGTAAGCACAAGTCCTTTGCGCCCTTGCTGTTTGCCATCGGCAATAGCACGGGAAATCAACTCCCCGGCATATCCATGTTTACGGTAATCCGGCAAGGTATTGACCCCAAAAATCATCTGCCAGGCACCATTTTCATTATGCATGGTCGCATTTTCGTACATTTCATCTGTCAAATCCTCTTCATCGGTAACAAAGCCATCCACAAAAGCGACCAACTTCTCTTCATCGAACATCAACCAAAAGTGATTTCCGTAATGTTCTACTCTTCCAACAAACTCCTCTTCTGTTGCGGCCTCCGCAGGTGGAAAACATTCTGCTTCGACTGCAGCAATCGCTTTAATATCTTCTTTTGTAGCATATTTTATAAGCATTCTATTCATCCTTTGTAAACTTTTTTCTGTGCCTGTAGGCATAATCTCTTCCCTTATCCATGATGATCACATTTCTGACATTGCACCATCTCATTTTCCACATCTTTCTTATAGAAAATGCCCGACCATTGGCAGATATTCTGCAAAATAGGAACAACCGATCTTCCTTTTTCTGTCAGCATATACTCTACCCTGGGTGGTATTTCATCATAGGATTTTCTGTCAATCATTCCATCCTCGATCAGGTCTTTCAAGGTTGCGGCCAGTACGGCATCTGTAATATTATACATTTCTCTGCGCAGTTCACTGTACCTTAATTTTTCGTTGGCAGACAAGACACATATAATGCGTGATTTCCATTTACCGCCAAATACTGTCAGTCCATATTCGAGAGGACACCTTATATCATCATCCAGTTTTTTCTTATATTTTGCCATAAAATCACCTTCAAGCTATTCTTTTATTTCATTATAGCCTGAAGGCAATCTCTTTTGAAGTTACTATTAAATTTATTAGTAATGCAAGCGGTCCTGCATACGGTCTCGATATTTAGCTCATGAATATCCTATCCAGTGTTTTCTCAATCGTATCCATATCAATCGGCTTGGCAATATGTCCATTCATGCCTGCTTCAAAGGATTTCTGTCTGTCCTCATCGAATGCATTGGCAGTCATGGCAACGATCGGAATATTGGCTATACGGTTATTTTTCAGTGTACGGATCTCTTTTGTCGCTGTATATCCGTCCATCTTCGGCATCTAGATATCCATAAGAATCAGATCGTACCGATCTTCCCTGGCATGGCTCATAAGATCCACGGCTTCTATGCCATCCTCCGCTGTATCCACAATCATGCCTGCATCCTCAAGAAGGAAGGTTGCAATCTCCCTGTTTAGTTGATTATCTTCCACCAGGAGAATATGTTTTCCGCTGTAATCATGTTTCGGCTTGGCCTTTTTTTCTGCCAAAGAGCTATCCTCTGATTTTCCGGACAGAACAGCACGAAGCTCGGACATAAAGATTGGCTTTGACACAAAGTCTGTAACGCCAGCTTCCCTCGCTTCTTCCTCAAAATCCCCCCACTCATAAGCAGTCAGTACAATAATCGGGACCTCGTTTTTTATAACCTTACGGATCTGACGTACTGTTTCGATTCCATTCATGTCCGGCATCAGATAATCAATAATAAAGGCTTTATACTCATCCTGTATTTCTGTTGCTTCCTTTGCACGAATTACAGCCTCCCTGCCGGAGGTAGACCAGTCAGGCCGCATCTCTATGCTTCTTAGCATCTTGCTGACACTCTGGCAGGTATTGATATCATCATCAACAACCAGGATCCTTGCTCCCAAAAGCTCCGGGATCGGTGAGGTATTTACCTTCTTATCTGCCAGCTTGAAATCCACGGTAACGGTAAATACTGTGCCCTTCCCAAGCTCGCTTTCTACATCAATCGTACCATTCATCATGTCCACAATATTCTTGGTTATGGACATTCCAAGTCCGGTTCCCTGGATTCCGCTGATTGTAGAGGTACGCTCTCTTGCAAAAGCATCAAATACATGCTCTACAAAATCCGGTGACATACCCATGCCATTATCCTTGACGCTGAATTCATAGCTTGCATATCCCTGCATGGGAGAAGGCTTCTCCTGGACACGGACTACAATACTTCCGCCACAGCCTGTATATTTAATGGCATTTCCTATAATATTAAGCAGAATCTGGTTGAGTCGCAGCTTGTCTGTCAGGATGTCCTCATGCGTCACGTCCAAAGAATCTATATACAGGCTCTGCTGTTTTGCAGCCACCTGTCCTTGAATGATCGTTCGCAAATCATGCAGTACATCCGGAATATGTACAATATTCTCGTCAAGTCTTACGGTTCCGCTCTCGATACGGCTCATATCCAGAATCTCATTGATCAGACTGAGCAGATGGGTTCCCGATGTCTGTATTTTTCCAAGATAATCCTGCACCTGGTCCAGATTATCTATGCGGGTCTGGGCAAGTGCGGTAAAACCTATGATCGCATTCATCGGTGTCCTGATGTCATGGGACATATTGCTGAGAAATGTGGTCTTTGCACGGTTGGCATGCCTTGCCAGTATCAGGGCATCCCGAAGCGCATTTTCCTGACTGATCTGTTTTTCCACAATATCATGTACATTACGGAAGCCGAGTACAATATATTCTTTTTCTTCATCAGAAGTGAACTTTGCTGCATTCATCTGCCAGTGCTGTCTTTCTCCATTCAGGATTCGGTCATAACTCAAAGAATAGATTCCCGTATCGGGCGTCTCTTCCAGCAGATTTGCAAGTTTTGCTTGTTTACGAAAGCTGTCACAATCATCCTCCGCAACATAGTTGTCTATATAGGCATTGATGGCTTTTTCATAACTTTCATACACAAGTGTATGATTATAGATATCATCTGCCGCACCGCTGTTATCATCCTTAAATACTGTCCATTTCTGTGTCACACTGTCTACCAGATATAAAGCCCTGTATTCACTGCCCAGGGCATTGATAACCTGAAGTTGTTTTTTTAGTTCCTTCTGGTAGGCCTCTTCCTTGGCCCGCTGCTTCTTCTCCTCTTCCAGATGTTTTTGGATAATTGCTTCTATATTTTGGAATCCGGCAATGACCAGCTCAGAATTGTCCATACGGCTGATATTGAACTGATAATGGATTTCCTTGCCATCCACCAGCATACGGTAATTACCGTTGTATTCCTGCTTGCGTGATAATACTTCTCTTAGATTGGCACAGCTAAGAGACTTCTTCAATCGCTCCCGATCATCCGGATGAACTGCTTCATCTATCCACTGATTCACAAATCCCTCATATGGGAAATACTGATTCATCACGTGGTCAATCCTATCATCCGAATATTCATCCTCAAACTTCATGACTTTTGCAGTCGCATTATTTAAGTCAAGAAGATATACATTTCGAAAATTCCTGGAAAGTGTTCTGGCAATAGCTTCCGACTCTTGTACTGTTTTTATTATATTTGTCTCTTGGTCCTCTTTCATATCAGTTCCTCTTTTTTATATGCTCTGGTGTATTGCCAGATTGTGCGAATAACCAACTTGGAATCCAGCGGCTTGGCAAGGTGCTCATTCATTCCGGCATCCTTCGCTGCAATCCGATCTTCCGCAAAGGCGCTGGCTGTCATTGCGATAATCGGTATCTTTTTTGCATCCGGTCTGTCCATGGCTCGGATTGCCCTGGTTGCTTCATGACCGTTCATAACAGGCATCATGATATCCATCAGGATTACATCTATCTCCTGCGAGGCACTTTCGGCAAAAGCTTTAACAGCCTCTTCCCCATTGGTTGCCAAAAGGACCTCTGCTCCGGCTTCCTCCAGCAGGAATTTTGCAATTTCCATATTAAGCTCATTATCCTCTGCTAAAAGAATCCTAAGGCCTCGGATAGAAGTTGCTTCTATCACAGCCTCTGCAGGCTCATCCTCAGATGCACTCTTGTCTATTTCAAACGGAATGATGACATCGAATGTACTGCCTGTCCCTTTTTCGCTTTCAACCCTAATCGTTCCCTTCATCTTTTCGACAAGATTTTTGCTAATTGCCATGCCAAGACCTGTTCCGCCATATTCTGATCGTGCCGACGAATTTTCCTGCTCAAACGGTATAAAGAGATGCTTCATAAATTCTTTTGACATGCCAATTCCGGTGTCCCTGCACTTAAATTCTATGCTGACTGTATGGTCATCGCAGGAAATCTCCCTGCAGGTAACATATATTTTTCCATTTTCCTTATTGTACTTGATGGCATTGCTCAGGATATTCATAAGAATCCTCTTGTAATGAACCGGACTTCCGATCAGCCTGGCGTGCGGGGTCCTGCAGTCCTCTTCAATAATTTCTATTCCATGGTCCTGTGCCTGTTTAGAAATAATGGTAAATACATTTCTTGAAATCTGCCTGATATCAAAGGGTATATGCTCCAACACGATTTTCCCGGATTCTAACTTATTCATATCCAAGACTTCATTGATCAGTTCAAGAAGGATCTTAGCCGACTCCCTTATCTTCCTCCGGCAGTCGTCACGTTTTTCCAGATTATCCTCATAGTACTCTGCTATGTCCAGCATTCCCATAATTCCGTTGAGCGGTGTTCGTATATCGTGGCTCATGCGAAGTAGAAAATCCGTTTTCGCCCTGTTTGCACGCTCTGCATCCTGTTTTGCCGCAAGCAAGGTTCTCTGATATGCTTCTTCCTTTTCTCTCTGCTCTCTTTCCTGCGCCAAATGCTCCTCAATAATCTTATCAATCATCTGAAAGCCTAGGATTACATTGTCCGGATGATTGGTATTTGCAACATAAAACTGATAATTGTGTACCTCCCCGTCATCCATGCTGCAATAGGTTCCGATATATTCATCGCCTACCGACAGATTTTCACGGATACTTTTAAGGCTTAACTGATGGCGTATTCTCTCCCTGTCCACCTCACAGACCTTCTTATCCGCCCAAAGATCCAGTATATCCTTATAAACAAATATCTTGTTTTTTAAGTCCTGTATTTCCTGCATCTCATAATCGCCTGCCACCTTCAATGTCTTGGCAGTCCCATCCACAATATTTAAAAGATATACATTTCTGTAATTCTGTGAGAGCACATCAAAAATGGCCATCTGCTGCTCCAATTCTTTCTGATGGGCCTCTTCTAGTTCCTTCTGCCTACGCTCAATTGCTACAATTTCATCAATATTCTGAAAGCCTGCGATAATATAACTCACATTTTCCAGTTGCACATATCTGAACTGATAATAATGCGGTTCTCCATTCACAATTGCCCGGTAATTCCCATGGTACTCACTGCTTAAAACAAGCTTTTCCTTCACCCGGTCAAGGCTCATAGCCTTATACATCATTTCCCGGTCTTCCGGAAAAACCCTCTCCGAAACATACTGCTTGTAAACAGTATCATAATTATAGATAAGGTCACTGTCTCTATCCAGCCCCGTAGTCACATAGCCATTCAACTTCAGTATTTTCAATTCTCCGGTTTGATTATGAATCAAGTAGATATTAGCATAAGCATCTGCCAGCGCATTAAAGATGGCTAGCTGCTCTTCCAGCTGCTTTTCCTGCTGGCTTTTTTCCTTGAATTCTGCATTAGTATCCAAACCATAGAGCATGCACTCCAGATGCTTGTTTATGAAATTTATGGTCAGCTGTGCCATAATTATTACAGAATCTCTTCCCTCATCGTCAAAAAAAGACAGAGTTCTCCCGTTCAACTCTGTCTGTCCGTTTTCATATGCTTTTAAAATATTTTCTCTGCAAAAATTCTCATAAAATGCTTCCGGATGATCTTCTGTCGGCATACAGCCTGCCAGCATCCCAATCACTTCATTCACACCGGATAATTCAGTCCCGCCAAGCAGCTTGTCTACATTTCCGTTTGCAGATATAATCTTATCCTCTGTTATATCCAGATAAAAAGCCCACTTTGCATCAAGAATGGCAATATTCATCTACGCACCTCCAATTCATAGCAGTGCTGTCCGCACTTATCTTTCCCCACAAGATAAGTGTCAGTGTTTCCCGTAATTTGACCTACTTTTGATTTAAAGTATATCAAATTTCAGATAAATTGTCATTCTATATAGCTCAAACTTCAATATTCTGAGCATTTGCAAATTACACTATTTTTTCATTTCCCTACCGATCCATTCCATAATCACACCCACTACATATTCCTGCTCCCCTTCTGTCAATGCCCGTCCTTTCGGAATATGATGCCATTTTTCCAGGCAACCCCTGCAACAGGTAGCTGTGGCGTGCTGTGCAACAAAAACCGGGTGTCCTCTCATTGGTGTCTGTTTTCCATCATTTGCTATTTCTGCCGGGGCAAGACGTTTTCTGATAAAATCGCAGGCATGCTCCCGGACTTTATCCATTCCTTTTTCGGATACATAGCTTCGATCATTTGCTTTCAGGGCAAAACTGCTTCTGAATTTTGACTGTGACAAGCGCTTCCATAGATTTCCTTCGTAGACAGCCGGTGTCTCTGATATCATAGACGGCTGGATACTGCCCTTGTAGACTATCATTTTCTCCTTCTTCTGCCGTGAACTTGTCAAAGCCCTGCTGCTTCCCTTCTCATCCGCCGACTCCTCCAGGGCCTCTTGCAAAAGCTGTGTCTTGACTTCCTGTGCTTCTTTGCTATCCGGTTGCAGGCGTCTTGCCAGGCAAGTGTTTCTACCGGTGCTTGTCTCATTTTTTATTGCATAATATACTGCTTTCTTCTCTCCGACTAGTACCAGAATCTTTTTCGCCCTGGTCACGCCTGTGTAAAGAAGATTTCTCTGCAACATGACAAAATGACTCATGGTAAGTGGCATGACAACGATCGGATACTCGCTTCCCTGGGATTTGTGGATCGTCACTGCATAAGCAAGTGTCAGTTCATCCAGCTCCGTCACATCATAGACGACTTCCCGTTCATCAAACAGGACGGTCAGTTCCCGCTCTTCCATATCTACTTTTGTAATCGTACCAATATCTCCGTTAAATACTTCCTTGTCATAGTCATTCTTAATCTGCATGACTTTATCCTTCAGCCGGTACTGTGTACCACCTCTCCGCAAAAAGATCTTGGACGGATTCATGGCTTCCTGCAGCACCTGATTCAGATTCACCGCGCCACATTCGCCTCTCTGCATGGGTGTCAGTACCTGAATATCCTGCAGCGGGTCCACATGATAGTATCTTGGCAGGTTAGTCTTACAATATTGAACGATCGTATCTACCACTTCCTGATTACTTTTCTTAGTGGCAAAGAAAAAGTCAGCGTCCTTCCCGCCCCTCATATCAATGCTCTCGCCTTTATTGATCCGGTGCGCATTCATAATAATTCTGCTGCCTTGTGCCTGACGAAAAATCCGCGTCAGACGGACTACAGGAACACATCCGGAATCAATAATATCTCTTAAAACATTGCCCGCCCCAACACTGGGCAGCTGGTCGATATCTCCCACTAAAATCAACGACATGGCCTCCGGCAATGCTTTTAAAAGATTATACATCAGCATAATATCAATCATAGAACATTCATCCAGGATCAGTACATCGCCTTCCAGCGGATGCTCTTCATTCTTCTGATAACCTTCCGGCGGCTTGTATTCTAACAAACGGTGAATCGTTTTTGCTTCCATGCCGGTAGCTTCCGACATTCTCTTTGCCGCCCTTCCGGTAGGAGCTGCAAGAATAATCCTGCTTCCGGCCTGCTTATATGCAGAAATAATTCCCAGAGTTGTTGTCGTCTTTCCGGTTCCGGGTCCTCCGGTCAGCACCATGACTTTAGAGGAAATTGCTGTCTTCACTGCCTGCCACTGGATCTCGTCATAAGTAATTTCTGATGAAGCAGCTACTCTCTTTAGTATTTCTTCTGTATCCTCAGATTTCTTCTTCCCGCAGGACATCAACCGAAGCAGCCTCTTTGCACAGCCACTTTCTGAAAAATAATATGGCGGAAGATAAATTGCATCTTGATCATCTGCCTTGTCCCGAATCACATCATCCGTGCGGATCATCTCATCCAGGGTGATCGTAAGCTCTGCATCCTCCACCTCCAGAAGCTCTCTGGCTTTTCCAATCAGCTGCTCTCTTGTGGCATAACAATGTCCGGCCTCTGCCAGCTTGTTCAAGCTATAAAAAATACCACTGCGCAGGCGGACAAATTTTCCTTTATCAATCCCCATCTTCTGTGCAATGGAATCCGCTGTCTTAAATCCGATTCCCCAGATATCTTCTGCAAGACGGTATGGGTTTTCCTTTACAATTGCAATACTCTCACTGCCATAGGTCTTAAAAATCTTTGTCGCATGAGAGGTGCTGACCTCATGACTCTGCAGAAAAAGCATGATATTTTTGATCTCTTTCTGCTCCTGCCAGCTTGTTTTGATCCGGTCCACACGTACTTTTCCTATCCCCGGGACCTTTAACAGTTCATCCGGAGTTTCTTCGATAACATCCAGGGTATCCTTCCCGAACTTTTCCACGATTCTTTTCGCAAACTTAGGCCCAACCCCCTTGACCAGACCGGAACCCAGATATTTTTCAATCCCATATACCGTAGCAGGAAGGGTCTCTTCAAATTTTTCTACAGAAAACTGCCGCCCATATTTTGCGTCCATCTTCCACATGCCTTCCAGAGACAGGACGGAACCGACATGAGTATCCGGCATCGTGCCAACTACCGTGACAAGATCACTGTAATTCTTCACCGCACATTTCAGAACTGTGTAGCCATTGTCTGCATTCTGATATGTAATTCTCTCAACTACACAACGTAAGTGCTCCATGCTGGTCTCCTTTGCTTTTTGAAAAGTATATCACAAAATAAAATGACTTAGTTCCTTATTTTCCTTCCTAGACAACTTCCTTCGTTCTTCCTACTTTAAAAATGTCTGATTCAGCAAACCTTTAACCGATATATCATGGAATTTGCCGGAAATATGTCTGTCAACTCTATTGACCGCTATAAACTGTATTTTGTATCCGGTGCCGTTACCAATGTGTTGATTGAATTGCTGGATGAAGGCGCAAAAGAGCCACCAAGAGAAATAGCTGCTCTTTGCGTCGGCTATTTTACCGGTGGCATTCTTCATACTCAGAATTAATATATACATTTCATTCTGATCATTCTTATTACAATTTACGATAATAAAAATAAAACATGGGTGCCGTAGTACATACTGCAATGGTATCAGCAATAGGTTCGGCCAAATATACCCCCATCACGGCATTAGGCACAAAATGGGGTAAAATAAATATCAGTGGTATCAGGATAATGATTTTACGCCAAATCGTAAGAAAAATCGCTTTGCGGGCCTGATCCAATGCTACAAAACTATACTGACATGCGACCTGTATTCCATAGATAAATAGCATTGCCAGATAGACTCTCATACTTTTTATTGTGTATGCAATCAAGGCAGAGTCACTGGTGAAAATGGCAGCAACTGCAGTCGGAAATACCATACATAGTAACCAAATAAAAAACGAACCGCCGACACAGCATATAAGCAATAAGCGGAATGTTTTCTTTACCCTGGGAATATTACTTGCTCCCAAATTATAACTCAGCAAGGGTTGCGCCCCCTGCACCAAACCGGGTAAAAGCAGCATAACAAATTGCATAACACTGGTAAGAATACTCATAGATGCGACTGCCATATCACCGCCATACCTTTGAAGAGACGTATTAAAGCTGATCGCTACCATATTTTCTGTCAATTGCATCAGTGCCGGCGATGTACCAAGTAAGACACAAGACCAGATAATTTCTCCATCAAAACGAATATTGGCCAGGCGTAACCGCAATGCGCTTCTACTACATGTAAGATAACGTATCACAAACCATGCGGATACTCCTTGAGAAATAATCGTCGCAAGAGCAGCCCCCTTTACTCCCATGCCCATGCCATTGATAAATACTGCATCCAAAATTATATTGGTTACCGCTCCCACAGCTACATTACACATACTAATCAAGGTTTTTCCCTGTGCAGTTATGAAAGCATTCAATCCTAAGGTCAACTGTGTAAATAAAGTGCCCAGACAATATATATTCATATAATCTGTAGCGTAAGTAATGGTATCATTGCTGGCGCCGAATAAGAGCAGGATGGATCTTCCGAAAATCAGCATAATTCCTGTCAACGCCACGGATAATAGGATCAGCAGCCATGTACAGCTTCCCATAACTTTTTCAGCCTGGTCTGTATCACCTTTACCCATAAAAATAGATGCCTTGGGAGCTCCACCCATACTTACCAGGGCCGCAAAGGCTGAAATAGCCAAAATCACCGGTGCAGTCACACCAACACCGGCCAGTGCCTGCTTTCCCACACCGGGAATACGTCCGATAAACATTTTATCTACTAGATTGTACAATATATTAATAAGCTGTGCTGCTACAGCCGGGATCGCAAGCCTGAAAAAAGCGCCGGATATTGGCATATCAGCCAGCAGATCATTATCCTTATTCATCTTCTGCCTCACTGCATATTTCCATAATTGCAAATTTGAATAGCTGCTCCATCCTTCATTATTGAAAAACCATATTTTGTATAAAATGACAGATTATTTTTGTCTTCCGGCATTGCCTCAATATACAAAAAATCTTTATATTTTTCTTTTATATATTCGATCATCCTGCCGGCAATTCCCTTCCCCTGATAATCAGGATGAACAAGTACATAATGGATCTGTGCCAACATCTCCGTATCATCCAAAATCCTTATAAGACCCACAAGTTTTTCATCATCCCATACTGTAAGTACCGTTTGGGAGTTCATAAGGGCCTTATATAAACGCTCCGGATAATTTTCTGAAATCCAATGAACGGATAAAAACAGCTCTTGTATCTGTTCCTTTGTAAACTTTTTTTCTTCTGTATACGTAAACATAATTCTCTCTTACCCGTGCTGATCACATTTCCGGCATTGCACCATTTTGGCTAAATCTCTTTCTTATTCTCAGCACCGGGTGTTGTAACGATTACTTTAGAAGGAGTAATGACAAGTGCTCCCTTTGCACTTGCAGTCCCATTGAACATTTTCTCTACCATGGCCTTAAATGTATCCACAATCGTTCCTTCCGTTACATATTCGGCAGTTCCTTTAATCTGATAGCCCTCAAGATTCTGCGCATCATATACCGAAATAGCAATTTTTCCATCATTTGCTTTTATATTATCTAAAGTTGTTTGGAGGAAAACATCGCCAACCACAAGCTTTCCGTCATCAGTCACGTCTTTGAAGGCAACCGGCACTACGTTTGGTTCTCCATCTGCGCATGTTGCAAGATCCCACATACCATTCTTTAATAATTTGATTACTGATTCGTTTAACATTGAATATACCTCCTGTTTTATACCTGTTTAAATTACTTGGTGCGTTCATGTTAACAAATCAACTTCTGATTTAGAAGATATTATCAAATTTATAAGTCACTATTAAATTTGATAGTTTAGATTGATTATCCTAATAGTGAACGTACCCCCGCTTATAGAAGCGGGAGCTTCCTGATTCTACGAAAACAGCA
>CAVHCX010000012.1:0-80607 GCA_963634745.1 Clostridium sp. CAG:343 | reverse complement strand
TTATCCCTACCGGCAGATATAATGGCCTCCGTGGGTTTTACTACTTTTAAGAAATCCTCTTTTGTGGAATTCTTAGAACCATGATGAGCCACTTTCAAAAGATCCCAGCTTACATCCTCATAGTTTTCCTTAAGAACCTTCAAGAGAGCTTCTTCTCCTTCTGCCTCAACATCCCCGGTCAACAATAGATCCACTTCCTTACTTGTAACTTTGAGAACCATAGAGGCAGCATTACCGGCTTCAAGCTTATCGGCACCGGGTCCCAAGCAGGTGATCGTAAAGTCCCCGCTTTTATCTCCTATACTTTTTCCCTGAGAGATGGTCCACACCTGGGTGCCAGAGTCCGTCGCCTTTTCAGCCAGGGATCTTAAACTATCATCCCAATAAATTTCCTCCGGAAGTACCAGATTTTTTATTCTAACGCCCAGCTTCTGCCTTTCTAGCAATTCTTCAATCCCATTCATATGGTCCTGGTCCCCGTGACTTAGGAAAATATAATCTAAAATCCCTGCCCCTCGACATTTTAAGTAGGGCTCGATCCGGTAATGCCCGACCTCTTTTACATCGCTGCTTCCCCCATCCACTAGGATGCGAAGGCCTCCCGGACTTTTTATAAAAGCAGAGTCCCCCTGACCCACATCTATAAACATAAGCCGAAGCCTCCCCCTTTCCTCCGGATGAACAAGCATAGGAAAAAGGCCAAGCAAAAGCAGGCCACCAAGGACCATTTTTCTTAAAACAACTTTTCCCCGGTCCATCTCTTTCTGGCCGGTCATCTCCTGAATTTCTGATTCCGATTCCTTATTTTTCTCCTCTTCCAAAGCTTTCCTTCTCCATTCCAAAAGGAAAATACAGGCAAAGATTCCATAATAGAGGATCATCTGCCAGGACTTCGGCTGGCCTACCACCCACCTCCCCCCGGGAAGTAAAAGGGCTTTCCCACCCCCATAACGGAACAAAATCAAGATCCCTTTGCAAATCCACAAAAGGAGAAGTCCCAAGGGTTTTAGAAAGACAAAAAAGAAACTTCCTATCATACCGCTGGCCAAAAGCAAGGACATGAGAGGGATTACAATCAGATTCAAAAGCAAGGACAAGGGTGAAAATTCATAGTAGTAATATAGGAGAAGGGGAAACATGGTCAATTGAATCGCAAGACTGACCCCAAGGCTTTCTTTAATTTTTTGTTTGATTTTTACGATTCTTTTATCTTTCTTCTTTTTGACTGTCTCAGCTTTTCCTACTTTCAAAAGCGGGGCCACAAATAAGACTGCAAATACAGCCCCAAAGGACATCCAAAATCCTCCGTCATAGAGACTTAAAGGCCTCCATATAAGAACTACAAGAAGGGCCGTCACATAGGCGGTCGGAACGTCGTATTTTCTTCCTGTCATGGCAGCGCCCACCTGGAATAAAAACATAACCAAGGCCCGCACTGCCGAGACGGTAACACCTACCATCAGAATATAAATCCACAAAAATAAAATTCCTAAGGCACCTCCAAGTCCGTAGGATCCTGTAAGCCTTCTTAGCCCCCGGTAGATATTTCCACCAACGAACATAAGATGGAGGGAAGAAATAGCCAGAATATGGGCAATCCCGTTAGCCTGGTAAATATCCTTCACATCCTGGTCCATGCCGCTCTTTTCCCCTAAAAGCATGGCGGATAAAACCGACCCATCCGTATCACCCAGAACCTCCAAAAGATTTTCCTGCCAGGCATCTCGAAAGCTTCTAAGCCTTCTTTTCATCCTCCACCAGAGACTTCTCCTACATAAATCTTGCCTCTTTTCGATCTTAGTGCTCCAGACCATTCCATGGATATTTTGTTTTTGATAATAAGCTTTTTGATTAAAATTGCCAGGATTTCTGGCCTCTTGAAAAAATGATAGGGTTCCCTTAACCAGAACCACTTCCCCTATAGAAGGGGCCTTATTTTCGACATATACAAGGATCCTTGACTCCTTGTAATAAGACTTAGATGTCTGATCCCAAAGCATGACATCTTTTAAATAGACTTTTTGATAGGTCTCACCCTTGCCAATGTCATAGACAAGACCTGTAAGGCTAATAGAATCCCCCTCGGACCAGTTTTGGTCCAAGGAGGATTCCAACAATCCGGGAATCCATTTTTTCCCAAAAAATAAAATCATGAAAGACAGCAGGATGATAAGAATCATCCAAACGCCACATAAGGGGCGATCTTTTATCCTCATGGATCCACTTCCCTTTTTATTCTTTTTACTCTTTGATAAGGCTATTCTTAAACTCCAAAGGTCTGCTTAGGTCCACCACATCCCCGTAATTGATATTGGTGGAACCATTAACCGAAATCTGCACCTTATCAGCTACTTGATTTTCTATAATAGAATTTACAATGGAATAAATCGTAAGCTCGGGATCTCTTCCGCTGTAGGCATCCAAAAAACTTCCGTCAAAATTCACATAACAGATATGATCTCTTACAGAAATTCCCAAAAGCTTAACATTCTCCAATACATTTCCCTGGGTATCGCCTTCTTTCGCTCCCTTTAAGAGCTCTTCGACAATAACCTTTTCTTTTGATTTGTTGCTATTATATCGCACCTGCCTGCTTTCTTTTACCAGGGCCTTCCCTTCTGTATCCGGGAAATAAAATACAAATTCCCGGCTCTGATAATTATGAAGAGACATGCCTATATTTTGCACAAAGCTATCCTGATTCATATATCCTACGTTTTGATTTTCTGCATCCTTTAAAGCCTCCGTCTCCACAAAAAAGCTCACATAGTCCACACCGTCAATCTGACATAAGCTTCGAACCAGAAAATAACGAAATAAGAGTTCCTCCGAAGGCTTCATATCTCTGTAGGCCGAATTAAAATTAAGGTCTAGCTTTTCATCCTCCAATTTCCAATCCACCACGGAAATTCCCTTCTGAAAAAGGCTATTAAGGTCTTCTTTTTTAGGAAGGGTCTTATAATCCTCCAGCATCTGGTCTACCTGATCAGATGCTGTCTTTCCGGAAATTTCATAGTCCAACTTCTCTATCGAATTTTTATCTCCCGAGAAACACCAAATATAAGTTCCTTTTGTATTCTCTGATCGCTCTGATTTTCCGCAAGCGCCCACCCCTAAAACAAGGAGCAAAAGACACAGTAAAATCAAAGAAAGGCTTCGCCTGCCTTCTAAATTTCTTTTATTTTTTCTCATCCTATCCTCTCCCTGTTATGAAATATAGGTCAATGGAATTCGAACCACAAAGGTGGTTCCCTCTCCCACTTCACTATATACTTTCACGGAACCTCTATGCATAACAATTGCACTTCTTGTGATGGCAAGTCCTAATCCTGTTCCGCCGATTTCCCTGGAGTGGGATTTATCCACCCGATAAAATCTCTCAAAAATATGATCAATGGATTCTGCCGGGATTCCCACCCCGGAGTCAGCCACCTCTATATAACAATTTTTGTGGTCTGCATTTAAAGAAACATGGACCCATCCACCTTCTTTGTTATATTTAATAGCATTTTCCACCAAATTTGTAAGAGCCAGGGATATTTTTATAGCATCCACCTCTGCGGTTACCGGGCGAAAGCTTTCATAGACCACCTCAATATTATGGTCCGATGCAATTGGCTTTAGGCGTTTTAAGACCAGCTCCACCAGATCATTCATATTCTCCTGGGAAATATTTAAGGAGCTTGCGTTTGCCGTTTTATCCATCTTCACCAGGGCCAAAAGATCATTAATGATACGATTTTCTCTCTCAATCTCCCCGGACATATCCTCCATAAACTCCCTGTAAAGCTCGATCGGAGCTTCACTATTAGAAAGCAGGGCATCGGCCAGGACCTTCATAGAAGCAAGCGGCGTCTTTAACTCATGGGAGACGTTAGATACAAACTCGTTTCTGGACTCATCTAAGACCTTCATGCGCTCCAGGGCTCGATTGAAACTGGCCGATAATTCCGTCGTTTCTCGATAGGCATCTTCATGGATGGAGGCCTCCTCATAGCCTTCTGAAATTCCATCCACCCACCGGGTCATCCGATGAATGGGTCGGACCATAAGATAGCTGATCAAGGATGCCAGCAAGATTGATACCAGCAAGGTGGCAAAAATGACCATATCCGCACTTTCATTTAATTCCACCAGACGGTTCTGAATGGTATCTGTGCACACGCTTACCAGCATGACGCCAATAATCTGGTCATCCTCATTGTAAATAGGAGATGTAATTTCTATATATTCATTTTTGGAATCATAACTGGAGGAATCCTTTCCATCAAAGCACTTTAATACATTTTGACATATAATGGTTTTCCCCGTATCTGTCTCATAAGTATCTACTTCGATATGAAAGGTCTGATCAATGATCATCACTCGACCATTGTAAATATTGCTAAGCTCCTGAAGCTGAACTTCTATGCTTTCCGAGATAATACCCTTGGCAAAGTCCTGAAAGCTAAGCTGATCACATAGAATGGTGCATTGATTTTGAATCTCGGCAGTCCGCACCTTCACTGCCTGATTCTCATAAGAATTCAGAACTACGAACTTGACGATCACTGCCGGAATCATAGCTGCCAAAACCAGGCAGAGACCGATGCGAAGCCGTAAACTTTTTAGAACGTGTAATTTTAAGTATTCTTTAACCCCTGAAATAGTATCCTACCCCCCATTTTGTACAAACATATTTCGGTTCACTGGGGCTCTCCTCGATCTTCTCCCGAAGCCTACGAATATGGACATCCACCGTTCTTGCATCTCCCGGATACTCATAACCCCAAACAATATTAAGAAGCTCTTCCCTGCTGTAAACCTTTCCCGGATTCTTGGCCAAAAGCTCCAAAAGATCAAATTCCTTGGCAGTCAGATTTACTTCCTTTTCATCTACAAAGGCTCTGCGGCTGTCCCCGTCAATCTTCATCTTTCCCTTTTGAATCAGACGGCGATCGGAAGTATATTTTTTCGCCTTGTCGGCTCTTCGAAAAATAGCCTTGATCCTGGCCTTCACTTCCAAAATATTAAAAGGTTTGGTAATATAGTCATCCGCCCCATACTCAAGGCCTAGGATCTTATCCATATCCTCCCCCTTGGCTGTCAGCATAATAATGGGAACATCAGAAAATTCCCGGATCATCTGGCACAAGGTAAATCCGTCATATTGGGGCAACATGACATCCAGCAAAATCAGATCATAGGTTTGTTCCTTGGCAAGACTTAAAGCCTCCTTACCATCGTAGGCACAATCCACTTCCATGCCGTCTTGCTCTAAGCTAAAACGAATTCCCTTTACCATTAATTTTTCATCATCCACAACCAAAATGCGTTTGCTCATGCCTTGTCCCCTTCTATTCTAGTTTCTCTTAATTCACAAAATAATAGCTGCCTAAGTTTTTTGCCGAGCCTTATCTCATACCGTGATAGAATCCTTGATCTTTTGAAAAACCCCATCCTTGATACCCCTGATATTCATAAGTTCCTCAATACTCTTAAAGGCTCCATTGCTCTCCCGATATTCAACGATCGCCTTGGCCTTGGACTCTCCGATTCCAGACAGGGTCATTAGTTCATTCACATCGGCGGTATTAATATTCACCTTATCGCCGGATGAAGCATCGGAAACTCCCGCCCCATTCTCTGCCAAGTCCCGGCTCTCGTTCTGGGCATTTCCATTATTTTCTACTGCCCCATTTGCCACTTCTTCTTTCGTAGGCACATAGATCTGACTGCCATCTGTCAAAAGCTGGGCCTGGTTTAGGAAGCTGTCACAGGCCTCCTCCGTCAAGCCTCCGGCTCTTTTTAAAACCTCATAGAGCCTGCTGCCACTTTTCACTTCATAAACACCCGGTTCCTTTACAGCTCCACATAAATGAACAAATATGACTCCATCGTCCGAAGAAGCAGAGGAATCCGATCCATTAGAAGTATCAAAAGCTTCCGATTCCTCCTCTTTTAAAGAAGAATCCGAAGCCTCCCCCTGTACGCTGCTATCCGAATAGTAAGACTCACCAAACCGGGTAAGCTCTCCACTCTTACTTTCTCCACAAGCAGAAAGAATCCATAGCATGCTACCTATACAAACCAGCAATCTGCCGGTAAAAACCAAACATTTCTTTCTTGTCTTTTGCATATTGCAACCTCCGTTTCTTTTACGGAAGTCACTCATACCCCGCGAATGCTTTTAGACTCTCTTATCTTACTATTTTTCCTGGGAAAATACAACTTCTAAAATAAAAACCGCGGTTTATATAAACCCTAGCTTATATAAACCGCAGCCCAAACTTTTTTTAATTTTTATACTGTCTTTTTATAAGACCTTTCTTAAAATCTCAATCATCTCATCTACATGCTCTTTTTCAATAATAAGAGGCGGAACAAAACGAATCACATCAGAGCCTGCACCGATAATTAAAAGTCCTTCCTTTAAGGCAGCCCCTGTAATCTCAGCCAAGGGTTTTGTCACCTGGATTCCCTGCATAAGACCGGTTCCTTTTACTGCCACTACCGTATCAAAGTCTTTCTCTAAGGCCTCTAACTGGGCGGTCAAATAGGCTCCCACTTCCTTTACGTGATCTGCGATATGGTCTCGTTTAAAAATTTCTACCGTCTTTTTCACTGCTGTACAAGCCAAAGGATTTCCACCATAAGTAGTGCCATGGTCTCCCGGCTCCAAGGAATATTGAGCTACCGCCTCTGTCATGGCAAACGCTCCTACAGGAACCCCATTTCCAATGGCCTTAGCCATGGACATAATATCCGGCTTCACTCCGTACTTTTGCCATGCAAACATAGATCCGGTACGGCCCATACCGCACTGCACTTCATCACAGATCATTAAGATGCCTTCTTCGTCACAGAGCTTGCGGATTCCCTTTACAAAATCTTCAGTAGCCAGGTTAATGCCCCCTTCACCCTGGAGGGTCTCAAAAATAATGGCACAGGTTTTGTCTGTCACTAAGGCCTTTACGCTGTCTAAATCATTATAGTCCGCAAAGGAGACGCCCTCAAGCAAAGGTTCAAAAGGTTTTCTGTAAGCATCATGTCCGGTCACAGAAAGAGCTCCAAAGCTTCTTCCATGGAAGGACTCCTTCATAGCAATGAATTCATAGCGGCCGCTATTCTTTTTGTAGGCATATTTTCTTGCTGCCTTTAAGCAACCTTCAACCGCCTCTCCGCCGCTGTTGGTAAAGAAAACCCGGTCCATGCCTGTGATATCTTTTAAGGCCTCTGCGGCCTCTCCACATACCGTATTGTAGTATAGATTGGAAGTATGGATGAGCTTGTCCACCTGAGCCTTAAGTGCATCCCCGATTTCTTCATTTCCATATCCCAAGGAAGTTACTGCATAGCCTGCAGCAAAATCCAGATATTTCTTTCCTTCGGTGTCATATAGATAGACACCCTGGCCATAGTCTAGGACTACCGGAAATGGATTATAGGTATGCACCAAATTGTTATTAAATTTTTCCATATATGTATTTGCCATAGTATTTTCCACCTTTATCTTGCTGATTATCCCGATTTACGCTTCCTCTTCTGTATAAAATCTTTGACTTTCATCATTTAAAATGGCAGTTCCGATTCCCTTGTTGGTAAAGATCTCAAGTAAAAGACAATGCGGAATTCTTCCGTCTAAAATATGAACTCTGGAAACACCTGCATGGATGGCATCGATACAGTTGTTAAGTTTTGGCAGCATACCTCCACCGATATAGCCATCATCCATAAGCTTCTGTGCAGCAGAAACCGTAAGTTCTGAAATAAGGGTCTGTGGATCCTTAGGATCTTTGTAAACACCCTCAATATCTGTAAGGAAGGCAAGTTTTTCTGCCTTCATGGCTTTTGCAATGGCGCAGGCCGCATCGTCCGCATTGATATTATAGGTATTATTATCATCATCAAGTCCTACCGGGCAAACAATAGGGAGGAAATCCTTTTCCAAAAGATCATAGAGGATGTCAGCATTTACTTCTTTTACTTCTCCCACAAATCCAATATCCTGACCCTGGGATAACTTCTTATCTACGGTCAAAAGTTTTCCGTCTTTACCGCTGATACCGATGGCACGAACGCCCAAGCCTTCTACCAGCTGAACCAGACTTTTATTTACCTTTCCAAGAACCATCTCTACCAATTCCATGGTTGGCTCATCGGTTACACGCAGTCCGTTAATAAATTTAGGCTCCATTCCTACCTTGCTGACCCAGCGGCTGATTTCCTTTCCGCCGCCATGTACAATAATCGGTTTGAAACCAACCAGTTTAAGAAGGGTTACATCCTGAATCACTCTGGCCTTTAACTCCTCATCTACCATGGCACTTCCGCCATATTTTACAACAATGATTCTACGATTAAATCGCTGAATATATGGCAGGGCTTCTATTAAAACCTCTGCTTTTTCAAGATACTTTTGCATATTTTTATCCATTTTTTGCTCCTTCGCGGCATATGTCCTGCCTTTTATTATCTGAAAATATCTTCGCCACTAGCTGCGATAATCTGCATTGATCTCAATATAGCCGTGGGTCAGATCGCATCCCCAAGCGGTTGCTTTTTGCTCGCCCATTTTTACATCTGCAATGGCTGTCACTTCTTTTGCTGAGAGAATCTTAGTTGCCTCCTCCTCGCTGTAATCTACGGCCGTACCATTTTCAATGATCTGGATCTTTCCATTGGCACTTTCAAAGAATAAGTCTACCTTCTCAGGGTCAAAGTCTGCCCCTGAATATCCCATAGCACAGAGGATTCTTCCCCAGTTTGCATCATGGCCTGCAATGGCAGTCTTTGTAAGATTCGAGCAAACAATGGCCTTGGCAAGGGTCTTTGCCTGACTTAGGCTTTCGCATCCCACTGCCTTTACCTCAAATAAGGCTGTTGCTCCTTCTCCGTCTCCTGCGATCATCTTGGCCAAGTACTCATTGATTACATGAAGGGCTTCTGCAAATTTCTTATAATCCTCACTTCCATATTCAATGACCGGATTTTCTGCCAAACCATTGGCCAGTAAAACCGCTGTATCGTTGGTGGAAGTATCCCCATCTACAGAGATCATATTGTAGGTATCATCTACATCCTGGCTCAGCGCCTTTTGCAAAGCATCCTTGCTAATAGCCGCGTCTGTAGTGATGAAGGCTAACATGGTGCACATATTTGGATGGATCATTCCGGATCCCTTTGCCATACCGCCTACTGTTACAGTTTTACCACCCACTTCAATGGTAACTGCCAGTTCTTTTTCTCTGGTGTCGGTAGTCATAATTGCCTTAGCAGCCTCTGTTCCGTTTTCGATGGAATCATTTTTCTTAGCAGCCAAAGCTTCAATACCTGCTGTTAAGCGGTCAATCGGAAGCTGCTTTCCAATAACACCTGTAGACCCAATCAAGACACCTTCCGGGGAAATGTCTAAAATTCTTGCTGCCGCCTCTGCCGTATCCTTACAATATCCAAAACCTTCCGATCCTGTACAAGCATTGGCAATTCCGGAATTTACAACCACAGCCTGCACCATAGCTCCGCTGTCTACCACCTGTCTGTCCCACTTTACCGGGGCAGCCTTTACCACATTGCGGGTAAAGGTTCCTGCTGATACACATGGCGCCTGACTGTAGATCAAGGCCATGTCGGTACGATCTTTATATTTTATTCCTGCTGCTGTACTGGCTGCTTCAAATCCCTTTGCTGCGGTTACTCCGCCCTTTACGATCTCCATCTTCATTTCCTCCATTACTTACTGTTGATTGAATGCTGTGATATTCTTGTCATTTAATATGAAATCATAATAATTTAAGTCTTCTCTTTTTTTCCATCCGATGGTCTTCCAAAATGCATTTCCCCCATCGTTCTGGGTGAAGGCAATCAGACTCACATTGTTGATCTCTTCTTTTTTTAATTCCTGCATGCATCTGACTACCATGGCTTTGCCAATCCCGTGGCACCTGTAGCCCTCTGCCACACATACATGATACATACAACCCCGCCGTCCGTCATGGCCACAGAGGATGGCTCCTACAATCTTGTCATCCACCACTGCCACAACGCTGGTGGTAGGATTTCTTTTTAAAAATCTTGAAATTCCTGCTTTGGAATCATCGATACTTCGAATCCCGAATCCCTTGATCTGCATCCAAAGAGCATGGACTTCATCAAAATCTTCTATGGTCATTGTACGTATCAACATGTTTACTTCCTCATTTCTATCTCTCGTTTCTTATAGGAACCTTCTTATGGGAACATTGGCACTAGGTTCAGGCCTTCATCCTCAGGAAGTCCAAAGAGCAGGTTCATATTCTGAACGGCCTGTCCAGCGGCTCCCTTTACCAGATTATCAAGAGCTCCCATCATAATGATGCGGTGGGTTCTTGGATCAATCTTAAAATTAATATCTACATAGTTACTTCCCTCTACCCATTTTGTCTCCGGGCAAACTCCCTCAGGAAGCACGCGTACAAATTTTTCATCCTTATAATATGCATCGTAAATGGCCTTTACTTCCTCATAGCTAAGATCCTTTTTCAGATTGGCATATTCTGTAACCAGGATTCCCCGGTTCATAGGAACCAAATGAGGGGTGAAATTAATCAAAACCTCTTCTCCGGATGCATATCCTAGTTGCTCCTCAATTTCCGGTGTATGTCTGTGACTTGCCACCCCGTAAGCCTTCATATTTTCATTGACCTCACAGAAAAGGTTTGGAACCTTGGCCCCTCTTCCTGCTCCGGAAGTACCTGACTTGGCATCCACGATCAATGTGCTCATATCAATAATTCCTTCCTTGGCCAGCGGATAGGCGGTCAGGATGGAACAGGTGGTATAGCAGCCAGGGTTTGCAATCAATCTGGCCTTCTTAATATCTTCCCTATTAATCTCACAAAGTCCGTAAACTGCCTCCTCAATAAACTGCGGAGATTTGTGCTCGATCTTATACCACTCTTCATAAGTAGCGACATCCTTAATACGGAAATCTGCGCTAAGATCCACCAGTTTGGTATGATTTAAAATCTCCTCTGTGAGAACAGAAGCCAAATAGCCCTGGGGCGTAGCTGTGAAGATCACATCCGCCTGCTTTGCTAATTCTTCTATATTATCATCTAAACATTTGGCATCTACGATCTGAAACATATTCTGATAAACATCTGCATATTTCTGGTCTACATAGCTTCTAGAACCATACCATACAATCTCTACCTCTTTATGTCCCATCAACAAACGTACCAACTCAGCGCCTGCATAACCTGTAGCGCCGATAATTCCTGCCTTAATCATGGATATCCTCCTAATTGAAATCTATTTTCCAAAACCCAGTCCTAGGTTTTATGCAACTTTTTGATACAACTTTCTATCATATACTAGTTTCCTAGTCTTGTCTAGCACTAAGGCCCCTTGCATTGATTCTTATACTTAAATGCTCTGATATTTAGGACCTTCTTTTTTACCGGCTTTTTAACATTGCATAATTATACATTATTCATGCATATTATGCAAGTTTATCAGAAAAATATCTTGAATATTCATTTCATATAGTGTATAGTGAGTCTTGCATTACAAGCGTATGACCCAACTGCTTTTATCTTGAGTCGCTCATAGATTTCGGCAGTTGGCATGGAAATTTTAATTATACATTTAGGAGGACTTCTACTATGAAAGAAAAAGTTGTTTTAGCCTATTCCGGCGGTCTGGATACTACTGCTATTATCCCTTGGCTAAAGGAAACCTTTAATTACGATGTTATTTGCTGCTGCGTAGATTGCGGTCAGGAAAGCGAATTAGAGGGACTTGATGAGAGAGCTAAATTATCCGGAGCTTCCAAGTTATATATAGAAGATATCGTTGATGATTTCTGCGACAATTATATTGTTCCATGTGTACAGGCACATGCTGTATATGAGAACAAGTATTTATTAGGAACATCTATGGCTCGTCCGGCTATCGCTAAAAAGTTAGTTGAGATTGCCAGAAAAGAAGATGCCGTTGCCATCTGCCACGGTGCTACCGGTAAGGGAAATGACCAGATCCGTTTCGAGCTTGCAATCAAGGCCTTAGCTCCGGATATCAAGGTAATCGCACCTTGGAGAATGACAGACGTTTGGACCATGCAGTCTAGAGAGGACGAGATTGATTACTGTAAGGCACACGGCATTGATCTTCCATTTGATGCAAGCCACAGCTACAGCCGTGATCGCAACCTCTGGCACATCAGCCACGAGGGACTTGAGCTTGAGGATCCAAGCCTGGAGCCAAACTATGATCACATGTTGGTTCTTTCTACTACTCCTGAGAAGGCTCCGGATGAGGGAGAATATGTAACTATGACCTTCGAAAAGGGTGTTCCAAAGAGCGTTAACGGCGTGGAGATGAAGGTTTCTGATATTATCCGTAAGTTAAATGAGCTCGGAGGAAAGCACGGAATCGGTATTGTAGATATCGTTGAGAACCGTGTGGTAGGTATGAAGTCTCGTGGTGTTTATGAGACACCAGGCGGAACCATCCTCTACGAAGCTCACCAGCAGCTGGAGGAATTAGTATTAGACCGTGCTACTTATGAAGTAAAAGAAGAGATGGGCAACAAGCTGTCTCAGGTTGTTTACGAAGGAAAATGGTTCACACCACTTCGTGAGGCAATCCAGGCATTTATTGAAAGCACCCAGGAATATGTAACCGGCGAAGTTAAGTTCAAATTATACAAGGGTAACATTATTAAGGCCGGAACTACTTCTCCATACTCTCTCTACAACGAGTCTCTTGCAAGCTTTACTACCGGCGATATGTATGATCACAACGACGCCAGCGGATTCATCACCTTATTTGGCTTGCCATTAAAGGTTCGCGCTATGAAGCTTCAGGAAGTTGAAAAGAAAAGCAATCAAGTGTAATTTAGGGGTTGACAAATCAGAAACTCCGTAGATAAAATAACAGTGTATTCAAATTGAATAGTTTATTCGGTAGGTGAGGTTACCACAGGGATTTTGAATCGAGAGATTCAAGAGATTGCTGCCGCAAGATCGTGGAGACACGGTGAGTTGGTCAGCAGGATGCGTCGTGAAGGCGCAACCTAATGCAATTGTTTATGCCCTGCGAAGCTAAAGCTTGAACGATGCATTTACACAGGGAAGTTATAAGGACTCCGTCATTGTTCAAGCAGTGACGGAGTCTTTTTTTAGGAGGTGAGAATATGGAAGCAGGTAGTGATAGTTATTACCAAAACAAGATCTTTTTTAATCAATTTCATTTTATAGGAGGGTATGACTATGAACAGAACTATTTATACAAACAAGAAAAGAATTTTTTCAACGGATGCAGTAAAAAAACTTCTGGGAACTACCGGCAAGGTAGATGCATCTGTTAAAAGTACGAACTCAGAGGCTACTTACTTTGAAACTTCTGTATTTTCCCACGCAGCAAGCCGCATTCCATGGCTTTTGGTTTTAATGTTTACTTCTATTATCACAGGAAAAATTATCAGCAGCTACGAAAATGCCTTTGCTACTATCCCACTTTTGGTATCCTTTATCCCTATGCTTATGGATACCGGCGGAAATTGCGGCTCCCAAAGCTCTACCCTAATCATCAGAGGAATTGCTTTGGATGAAATTCATTTTTCTGACTTGTTCCGTGTAATGTTTAAGGAATTTCGAATTTCTTTAGTTGTCGGAGCTGTCTTGGCAGTTTCCAACGGCCTGCGGATTTTCCTGCAATACAAAAACCCTGCCCTGGCTTTGGTAATTGCAGCTTCCTTAATCTGCACGGTCATCGTTTCTAAATTAGTGGGCTGTATTTTACCCTTAGCAGCTAAGAAACTCCACATGGATCCGGCCATTATGGCCTCCCCGCTGATTACCACCCTGGTGGATACTTTTTCCATCCTGATTTACTTTAATATTGCAACCAAACTCTTCCAATTGTAGGGAATTTTATATATCATTATTTTCTATGAATAACATCTAATTTTTCTATGTTAAACTATTGACAGACCAAAGTCCCTCTTCTATATTTAGCTTATCGGGGGCCTGTTTACAGATCCAAAATTTGAAGGATTAAGGAGCACAAAATCTCCTCCTTGAATATTAGGATTTGCAACAAATGAACGTGAAATGTAACTATCAACTTCATGGCATAGGGAGGGACTTGTCAATGTCAAATTTCAAAGATTTTTTTAACGTCACCAACATTTTAAAAACCGCTATCATTGTTTACGCTCTTATTTTTCTTGTCTACTTTGTGAAGGATTGCTTAGCACACAAAGAAGACTTTCAAAACAAGGACCGTAAGCTTATCACATTGCTGCTCATCGGCTGCATAACCAACTTCTTGGACACCTTAGGAATCGGAAGTTTCGCCACCACGCAGGCTAGTTTTAAATTCACAAAATCCAGCCCGGACGACATTATGCCGGGAACCCTGAATGTGGGAGATTGTATCCCTGTTATTTCCGAATTTGTTTTATTTTTAGGCTTGATCCAGGTTGATTCCGTAACTTTGGTAGCCATGATCGCCGCCGCTATTTTAGGTTCCCTGGTTGGCGCTAAGATCGTATCAAATTGGCCCATCAAAACCGTCCGCATCGCCCTGGGTACTGCCCTCTTATTCATGGCATTTTCCATGGCATGTAAATTAATGCAGATCGGACCTTTTGGATCTGTAGGAACTGCTACCGGCTTATATGGATTCAAACTAGTGATTGCTGTTTGTGTCAACTTTATTTTAGGTGCCTTAATGACCATCGGAGCCGGTCTTTACACTCCTTGTATCGCTCTTTGCAGTGCCTTAGGTTTAAATGTAAAGATTGCCTTTCCTGTAATGTTTGGTTCTTGTTCTTTCTTGATGCCATCTTGTGGTTTCGAGTTTATCAAAAACGGACGTTATGACAGACTTGCGGCTGCATGCCTTACAGGTGGCGGTGTGGTAGGCGTAGCCTTGGCCTTCTTTATTGTAAAGAGCTTACCGCTTACAATCCTAACCTGGTTAATCATTGTAGTCATGCTGATTACGGCTGTAACCTTCTACAAGGATGCCTTCAAAAAAGAAGCCTAATACTAATATAAGAAATCTAAATATAAAAAAGGAGCTATCGCATTTTGAGATAGCTCCTTTTTTTATATAGATCTATTGCATATTCCCTACATTCAATATGAAGGGCGTGGATAGTACCAATCCGAATCCCAGAAGGTCAATGGCTGGGAAAGAAGTTCCCAGGAAACACGCTGCCACCAAGGTGGCTGCCACCGGCTCCACACTTGAAAGCAAACCGGCATAGACGCCTCCCACATACTTTACTGCCGCCAGGTATAAGAGAAAGGGAAGAATTGTTCCTACTATAGTAATCACAAGATATCCCACAAGGACTACCAGGTCCACTTCAACCCTTATATTCCAGGGGCGGAAAATAATACATAGGACCCCTCCACCGATTAACATTGCCAGGCCGCAAACTGCCTCGGAAGGGTATTTTTTCAGCAAGGGGCCGGGAAGAACTCCATAAAAGGCGGTGGCAACTGCCAGCGCCATACCATAGACAAATCCCATCTTAGAAATACTTAATTCATGAATTTTTCCCTGCGTTGCCACAAGAAAGATACCTGCCACCGAACAAGATACAGCAAAAAAATCTATTTTTCTAGGAAGAATCCGATAGACGATCCCATAAAACAAGAGTAATAATGCCGGATTTAAATATTGAAAGATCGTTGCAATCCCTGCATTGGTCTCCTGAATTGCCGCAAAAAATGTATACTGCATGGCCATCATCCCAAGAATCCCAAGCGCAAACAAACGTACCGTATCCTTCCTATCCTTAAAAATTTCAAAAATATGCTGCCGCTTTATGAAAGCAGCATAAAATAGCAAAAGAGCTCCTGCAAGAAGCATCCTGCAGGGCACAAGCCAATTTGACACAAGTCCCTTTGCGTCAAATAAGTACTGGGCAATAGGACTGGTGCACCCCCATGCAATACCAGCCCCCAAAGCCGCAAATAATCCTTTTTTCCTCTCCATGATTTCTCAATTTCCCCAACTATCGATTAAATTTAAATATCTTACTTACTATTTTTTGCTTGGTCTACTCCATCTAGCAGTACCTGTTCAAAATCAGATTTCTCATCTAAAACGGTCTGAACCATTTCCACATCTCCGGTAATAATATCATCCACTCCATAGTCTCTCATTTCCTGGGCATCACTTTCCCTGTCTATGGTCCATACCGAAACCTTTTTCCCCAAGGCATGTAAGGCAGTTACCATATTCTGGCTAACAAATGTGGCCTCCACACTAAAGAAGTCCGCATTCTCAAGTCCATAGTAGTTTCCCACTCCTACTGCTAAAATATAGCCACATTGAATTCTGGAATCCACCTCCTTAACCTTCCCCAGGCTTTCATAACTCAGAGACGTCACGGTACAATCTTCCACCCAGTCATTGTCTACAATTAAGTGAGCCACCTTCTCCTCCAAGTCCGGAGACTCATCACTAGGTTTGATCTCAATATTTAATCGGATCTTTCCCTTGCAAAGGTCCATAACCTCCTGGAGGGTAGGCACCTTGGTGCCGGCAAATTTCTCACCGAAAAAGCTACCCGCATCTAACGAACGCACCTCATCATAAGTCAGGTCATAGATATTGGCATCCTTGCCTGTGGTTCGTTTCAAATTGGTATCATGGGTCAGCATCACCACCCCATCTTTTGTGAGCTGAACATCCAATTCCGCACAGTCCGCCCCGGCATCGATCGCCGCCTCAAAAGACGGCAGGGTATTTTCCGGTGCCACCGCAGAATAGCCCCGGTGGCTTGTTATCGTGATTTTAGGACTCGTATAATTTTCAATCGCTTCAGTCACTGCAGGAGAATAAAAAGCGGCTGAAGAGATCATTCCGAAAAACAAGGCTACAATCAGGCAGGTAACAAGAACAAAAATACGGCCTCCCTTCCGATAGTTTTTATTCTTCTGAACAAGCTCGGAAACTGCCTCCCGTCTTCTTTCCACCTGCTGATAGTAAATCCCGCTTAAAAATGCAAATATGGAAAGCATCATGATACAGCCGATAAGGAAGCCTCCAAAAGGAGCTCCTATGATCCCCCAACTCCTCCAAAGGGCCAGCATGACATCCTTATTTTTAAGTCCGATCATCAGGAGTGCAAAAAAGCCCAAAAGAATCGGTAAAAACATTAAAACTGCCATAACCAGGGTACAGCGGATACTCCAGCGAAGCAACATCCCCGCCCTACGAATGGGATGTTCCTTGATCCATTTGACGCTACACTTGCATGCCTCTACAAAATCTTTATCCCCAAGGACAAAATAATGGAGGCTCAGGATCCATATAAAAACAAGAAACATGGCCAAAGTAGTTACCAGACCATATAAAAGTTTCGTTGCCATATGATCTTCAACTGCTTCTGCAATATATTCCGGCAGCTCAAGTTTACTGATATAATTGGAGCTTAAAAATAGATTGGTGAAGGGAATCAAAACCGCAACATAAACAAAGACCAGCCAGTTTCTTGGATATAAGGCTTTTTTGATACAAAGGGCACTTCTTTTCAGCAAGGGGACCAGACGAATCCTCTCTCCCCGATATGAACTATCCAGCCCATTTAATATGAGAGAAAACTCATACAGGGTCCACCAGGCAATTCCTATAGCGATCAATACGATCGCCAGCAAAATACTCGGGGACTTAAATACCGTTGTTATGGTATCTGTGGTGACATATCCTTTGGGAGAAAGCCACAGGGCCAAGGACCATAATTTTTGAAAGGCCGGCATTATTATTAAATAGGAAACAAGCAAGTACAAAATCTGGGTTTGTAGGAGGCTATATCGAACCCGCCCCAAAAGGCCTCGTGCAACTTTTTTATTATATTTATAATCACTGAGTTTCTTTTTTCTTTTCTTCTCTTCTTTTTTATCCATCTGTTCTATTCCTCTTGCATTTTCTTTTTACAACCACTCTATTTTACCATTTCCCATATAAAATCGCAATTAACCCTGCCCCATCCCTTGACTTTTTTTCCCTGCATGTTTAGGATAGACATAGACAATTTAAGACGATTGATAACAAGGGGAGCCATATGGCTGAGAGGAAGTTTTTGCTTCGACCCACAACCTGATTTGGATAATGCCAACGTAGGGATGCTGTTTGATCACATATTTGACCCTTTTTGTTTTCAATCTGAAGATAAGGAGGTTTTTTTATGTCTATTTTTGTAACTTCTGAAGGAGGTCTTACCACTGCCGGATATGTAATTAGCATCCTAGTGGGGATCCTATTATTTTTAGCAGCGGTCTATTTTGCCGGAAAGCATTCAAAAGGAAAAAAGCTTTCCACCAAGCAGCTGGTATTTTCTGCCATGGGTATCGCCCTAGCCTTTATCACATCCTATATTAAGATTTTTTCTTTACCCTGGGGCGGAAGTGTAACTCTGTGCAGTATGCTTTTTATTGTACTTATTGCCAACTGGTACGGGGTGCAAACCGGTATCCTTGTAGGTCTGGCCTACGGTATTTTACAATTTCTTCAGGAGCCCTATGTCCTGTCCTTCTTCCAGGTATGCTGCGACTACATCTTCGCCTTTGCCGCCCTTGGAGTAGCAGGATTTTTCGCCGGAAAAAACAAGGGACTCTTAAAAGGTTATATCGCAGCGGTACTTGCCAGAGGATTCTTTCACTCACTGGGAGGCTATCTTTACTGGATGAGCTATATGCCGGATAACTTCCCAAAATCCTTAACAGCCGTATATCCGATCGTATATAACTACAGTTATTTACTGGCTGAAGGAGTCATTACCGTGATTCTCTTATGTATTCCGGCGGTTTCCAAGGCCCTTGAAAATGTCAAGAAAATGGCTGTAGAAGAATAATTCTTTCTTTTAAAATTATTTAGCAAAAAAGAAACATGTGTTAAAGAGATATAAATTTTTATTTTTCTCGCGTTAAGTCCATGTCAAGATTTCTTTGATCTTCTGGTCATAACCGATCCTACATGTTATCCTCCAGTTCATAAAAATTTTTTCATCTGGAGGATTTGCTATGTTAAGTTATATTATGATTATACTTATGGGCTTACTTGGAGGAATTCCATCTCTGGTTCTTACTCTTGGAATTCCGGTTGTCATTATTTGGAAATTTTATCGAAAGATCCGTTACGGATATACCATGTATCAATAAAAGAAGAAGAATGTTTCTTTGCCGAATCCCTGTCGCTAGTTTTCAGGGATTCGGCTTTTTTGTTCTTTTAGCACTTTCTTAGCGCATCTCTTCTTATTTATATGATAAACTGTAAATATTCAGAACCAATTACGAAAGGAATGGAATCTAATGAAGATATTAAGAAATCTTTTTGTTACTTTTTTCTTTTTAGCATTGGCCACTCTTTTCTGTTTTATGCTTAGGCCATTAAATACCACCGATACCTATGTCCCTTTGATCTATGTACTGGCAGTCCTTTGTATCTCCCGTTTCACTACAGGATATATCTACGGTGTATGCGCTTCGATAATTGCAGTGGTAGGGGTCAATTATATTTTTACTTATCCTTACTTTCAGGTAGATTTTACCCTTACCGGCTACCCCCTAACCTTTCTTGTAATGCTGGCGGTATCTATTTTTATCAGTGCCCTTACCACCCAGATCAAACACCAGGAGCAGATCCGCCTGGAAGTGGAGCGGGAAAAAATGCGGGCCAACCTTCTGCGGGCTGTGTCCCATGATATCCGCACCCCTCTTACATCCATTGCCGGATCCGCTGCCGGAATCATTGAAAACCGGGACAAGCTTACAGACCAGCAGGAAATGGAGCTTTTAGAAAACATCCGGGAGGAAGCCCAGTGGATGGTTCGTATGGTTGAAAATCTTCTTTCCATCACTAGGTTCAATAGCGGTGAAGCCCAGATCAATACCATAGACGAGGTGGCCGAGGATGTAATCAGTTGTGCAGTAGTAAAATTTTCCAAGCGCTTCCCTGACATAAAAGTCACCGTAGACATACCGGAGGAAGTACTTTTGGTCCCTATGGATGCCACCTTGATCGAACAAGTCATTATTAATCTTTTTGAAAATGCAGCCATTCACGGAAAAGGCACCAGTGAGATTTCCATACGTCTCACATCCACCCCCTATTTAGCTGTTTTTTTTGTGGAGGACAATGGACAGGGTATTGACCCTAAGGTCCTGCCTCGTATCTTTGAAGGAAATATCACTTCCACAGACCAGGAAAATTCTGATAACAAGCGTAATATGGGCATTGGCCTTTCCGTATGCAGGGAAATCATCACAGCCCATCACGGAACTATGAAGGCCGAAAACCGGGAAGAAGGAGGCGCCCGCTTTATTTTTACACTGCCTCTAAGAACGGAACAAATAAGAAAGGATCAATAGCATGGAAATTAAAGACCGCGTATTAATTGTCGAAGATGATAAGAATATCAGCAAATTTATGGAAACCATTTTGGAAGCCAATAATTATGAAGTTATGACTTCCTCCACCGGCAAGGACGCTTACAGACTGGTAAGTTCCCGTTGCCCGGACGTTGTACTTTTAGATCTGGGTCTTCCGGATATGGATGGCATGAAACTTCTAAAAGACCTTCGTTCCTGGTCTGCCATGCCTGTGATCGTAGTCTCTGCCAGAAGTCATGAAAAAGACAAGGTGGAGGCTTTGGATGCAGGCGCCGACGACTATGTCAGCAAACCCTTCGGCACCTCTGAGTTACTTGCAAGGATCCGCACTGCAGTTCGCCACTATCGGGGGACCAGCAACTACCACACGGAAAAACAGACCCTGTCCTTCGCTTCCGGGGCTCTTGTAATCGATTATGACAAGCACCGGGTATTTATTAAGGACAAGGATGCTAACCTGACGCAAAATGAGTTCCGCCTGGTCAGTCTTTTGGGCCGCTATTCCGGCAAGGTTTTAACCTATGACTTTATGATGAAAGAAATCTGGGGGCCAAATGTCACCGGTGATAATAGGATTCTTCGAGTAAATATGGCAAATATTCGAAGAAAAATCGAAGAGAATCCAGGAAAACCTCAATTTATCTTTACCGAGGTCGGTGTGGGCTACCGAATTTTGGAAGCCGACAGCTAATAAATCGATCATTCAAGAAAGTTTATATTTTTTATAGAAATTAATAAGTGTATTTTTTTACTCTATAGGCACTATGTATATTCTTTGCAAATTTTTAGACCAAGTTCTGTAAATATTGTTGATTTTTTATCATTCTTAAGGTAAACTTAAGAAGTCGATTATATATAGGATATGGAGGGAAAAAATATGCTAGATGCAATCAACAACATTGTTAACTTTCTGAATGGTTACATTTGGAGCGTAGCTATGCTGGTTCTTATTGTAGGTAGTGGTGTATACTTAACTGTCCGCTTACATGCATTCCAATTTGTTCATTTCAAAGACATGTGGAGTCGAATCATCGATAAGCAAGATTCCGATTCCGGAATTTCAGCCTTCGGTTCATTCTGTACGACCATGGCCATGCGTGTAGGTACCGGTAATGTTGCCGGTGTTGCCGTAGCTATCTTTAACGGAGGTCCCGGAGCACTCTTTTGGATGATCGTTGCAGGTATGACCAACTCTGCCGTATGTTTTGCAGAATGTACCCTTGCAGTACTCTACAAGACACGTATTGACGGAGAATACCGAGGCGGCGGTGCTTACTGTGCAGAGCGAGGACTTGGCTGGAAGAAATATGGTGCCTTCATGGCAGGTGTGCTTATGATCGGTACATCCGTATTTATGCCGGCAGCTGCCACATTTACAATCTGTGATGGTTTCCAGAATGCATTAAACATTCCACTTTGGGTAAGTGCTTTGGTAATCGCTATTATCCTTGGTATTGTAGTTATCGGTGGTGTAAAACGAATCAGTAAAATTGCCGAGCTTATTGTACCATTTATGGTAGCTGTTTATTTGATCGCTGCTGTTATTATTATTGTTGTAAATATCACAAAGATCCCTGACCTTGTAGTGACCGTGGTTTCTTCTGCATTTAATAGAAACTCTGTATTCGGTGCAGGTCTTGGTGTTGTCATCCAGCAGGGTGTTAAGCGCGGAACCTTCTCCAGTGCTTCCGGTATGGGCGAAGCTTCTCCTACCGCAGCTGCTGCTGAGACCAGCCACCCGGTAAAACAGGGTATGGCAAATGCCGCAGGTGTTTGGCTTGATACTGTTATCATTTGTACTGCTTCCGGTCTTATGATCTTACTTACAGACTGTTTCCATACAGCATCCGGTTATGTAGGTTCCGGAGCACCTGAGCTTGCTGATTTAGCCGCTGCCGGTACCAACGGAGTTATCTTTGTACAGTTGGCATGCAGAACCGTTATGGGAGCAATTGCACCTACATTTATCGCTATTATGTTGGCCCTCTTCTCTTTCACCTGCCTCATCAGTTACTACTATGAAGCAGAGACAGCTGCTATGTACCTCTTCCAAGGAGATTCAAAAGCAAAGCTTCGTAAGACTGTTACCTGGATCATGCGAATCGCAATGCCAATCTTGGTATTTATCTGGGGAAATATTGAATCCAGCGTTGCATGGAACTTATCAGACTTAGCTCTCGGAAGCTGTACCTGGATCAACATGGTCATTGTACTTATGCTTTCTCCAAAGGTAGTTGCCATGTACAAGGATTACGAAGAGCAGATGGCTGCTAAGAAGGATCCTTACTACAATCCGGACAAGCTTTCTTGGAAGGGTGTAGATGTTGAGATGTGGAAAGACATTAACAAGAAATATATAGAAGCTGATAAATAAATTTTGTTTCTGTTGTTATTAGCAATTAAATGATCGACATAAAAAAGAAGGTGTGGTTTTTAGACTCACACCTTCTTTTATATCTTCTTATAATTGAATAATTCCACCGATTACACGGTTGGTCTTTGCTCCCTTTAAGTCCGGAAGGATCTCTGCACCACCTGCAACAATGATGGTATCTCCCTCTCCTACAAGACCCTCTTCTTTAAGCTTCTCAACTTCAAACTGGATCATGTCATCAATACTCATATCTTCCTTAATGAGTCTTGGATAAACATTAAACTCTAAGTTCATCTGTCTTACCAACTGAGAATCTCTTGTCACTGCATAAATCGGGCAAGTCGGGCAGAAGGAAGAAAGGATTCCTGCTGTATCTCCTGTTCCTGTATATGCAATAATTGCTTTTGCATTCAAATGCATTGCGCTGGTAACAATTCCATGATAGATATTGCTGCGATATTCCTTATTGGCCAAGTCGTAATCTCTTGCCTGGAATCTCTTCCAATAGTTGATGGATTGCTCGGTCTCTCTTGCAATATCAGACATAAGCTCTACACATTCTACCGGATACTTACCTGTCGCGCTCTCACCGGATAACATAATCGCACTGGTTGCATCAAAGATCGCATTGGAAATATCACTAACCTCAGCTCTTGTAGGTCTTGGATTGTTAATCATAGACTCTAACATCTGAGTTGCTGTGATAACAACCTTACCCTGAAGATAAGTCTTACGGATAAATTCCTTCTGGATGGCAGGTACTCTAGCCATCGGGATCTCTACACTAAGGTCTCCGCGGGCAACCATGATTCCGTCAGATGCATCCAAAATCTCATCAAAGTTGTCTACACCTTCCTGGTTCTCGATCTTAGAAATAATCTTGATCTTCTCTCCGCCATTCTCCTTTAAGAGGTTACGGATCTCATTTACATCCTTAGCACTGCGGATAAAGGAAGCTGCGATATAATCAAATCCGGCTTTTACACCATTTACAATGTCTTCTTTATCTTTCTCTGTCATGGTAGGAAGTTTTAACTTCTTGCCCGGGATGTTAACACCCTTGCGGTTAGAAAGCTTACCTCCGGAAACCACGTTACAAACAACTTTTCTACCCTCAACATGGTCAACTCTAACTTCCAGCAAACCATCATCAAAGAGGATTACATCTCCGGGCACTACTTCCTCCGGAAGTTCCTGATAGGTTACGGAAAATTCTTTTTCATCTCCCAAAATATCCTCTGTAGTCAAAGTGATCTGATCTCCTTCATTAATGAAGATCTGACCCTCTTTAAACTTACCGATTCGAATCTCCGGTCCCTTAGTATCTAATAATAATGCTACAGGAAGTCCCAGTTCCTTACGAACCTTCTTGATTCGGTTAATCTTTTCTTCCTGTTCAGCAAAGCCACCATGAGAAAAATTAATTCTCGCTGTGTTCATGCCAGCCAGCATTAACTTCTTTAACATTTCTTCACTTTCACTTGCAGGCCCAATCGTACATATAATCTTCGTCTTACGCATTTTTTGTTCTCCCTTCTTGCCTGTTTCATCTAAAAAATTCTTTTTTTTGCACCTTGATACTATAACATATTTTCCTGTAAAATGGGCGTTAATTTTTTTAATTTTATCTTCCCAAAAATAATTTTTATAATAACAAAAGAAGGATAGCTTTGACAAAAAAGTCACATTCTGTCAAAGCTATCTAAAAGTCATTTCCTATATTATTTCCTACATTATTTTCTATATTACTTCCTATATTTCAGCAGTTAACACATCCGCAAGATCCTTAATCAAGTCCTCCACATTTTCAATTCCGACAGAAAGTCTTAATATTCGGTCTGTAATTCCGACACTCAAGCGCTCTTCCTCACTTAGATCTGCATGGGTCTGGGTTTTGGGATATGTAATAAGAGATTCTGTTCCTCCCAGACTTTCTGCAAACTGTATAATTTGCAAATGATTCAAAATATAATGGGCCCGTTCTACGCTATCCACCTCGAAGGTCAGAACAGCGCCAAAGCCCCTGCTCTGTCTTTTTATCACATCATGGCCCGGATGGTCCTTGAGGCCAGGATATAAAACCTTAGTGACCGCCGGCTGGTCCAACAAAAATTCTGCAATCTTTCTTGTATTTTCTTCCGCTTGTTTCATGCGAACTGCCAAGGTCTTAATTCCGCGAAGAGCCAGCCAACTGTCGAAAGAATCAAGATTACCTCCTGTGGTCTTTAAGATAAATTCTAAGCGCTCCGCCAGGTCTTCCCTAGCTGTAACCAGAAAACCTGCCAAGAGATCATGGTGGCCTCCCAGGTATTTTGTACCACTGTGGGCCACAATATCCGCACCAAAGTCAATGGGATTCATAAAATAAGGAGATAAAAAAGTATTATCCACGATCAGAAGAAGATCATGTTCCTTGGTAAACTTACCAAGTTTCTCCAAATCGATTACATGCATCATAGGATTGGATGGCGTCTCTACAAAAACTGCCTTTGTATTTTCTTTTAAATAGGGCAAGGGATCTTCCAGGCTAAAATCTACTGCTGTAAACTCAAGACCATTTTTCTGATTAATGTGCTGAAAGAGTCTGACACTTCCCCCGTAAAGATCCTTCTCAATTAAAATATGGTCTCCCGGATGGAAAAGTTCCATAGCTGCAGTAATGGCAGCCATACCACTGGAAAATGCCAAGGCTCTTTTTCCTTTTTCCAAGGACGCTACCACATGCTCTAACTGTTCTCTGGTTGGGTTCTGCAAACGACTGTAATCATAACCTGTGGATTTTCCCACTCCCTTATGTGCAAAGGTTGATGTTAAATAAATGGGATAACTTAGGGCTCCAAAGGCTCTTTCTGTTCTTACTTCACTCTCCAGATGCTGACACCTAGTCTCGATTTCATACTCCATATAAATTCTTCCTCCATAGAGATATTATTTTTCTTCATTAATAGCTGCCTTCAAATGATCCAGGGCTTCTTTAAGAAGACTCCTTGGGCAGGCAATATTGATTCGCTCAAATCCTTCTCCCACTTTTCCAAATATGGCACCTGAATCCAGCCACAGATTTGCCTTATTTACGATCAGGTCCTCAAGGTCTTCTTCCGAAAGTCCAAGCTCTCTAAAGTCTAACCAAACCAGATAGGTTCCTTCCGGCTCAATGAGATGAACCTCCGGGATATTTTCCTGTAAATACTGGCGCAAGAAATTCAAGTTATTCTTTAGATAGATTTTTAATTCCTCCAGCCAGGGTCTTCCTTCCTCATAGGCAGCCTGACAAGCCGCAAGGCCCAACATATTCAGCTGACTATATCCCGCCTGATTTACTGCCACTTGAAATCTTCTGCGGAGGCTGTCGTTGGGGATAAAGATATTAGAGACCTGGAGGCCTGCGATATTAAAGGTCTTGCTGGGAGCAGTGCAAATAATAGAATTTTGCTCATACTCCTTTCCCAGGGAAGCAAAGACAAGGTGTCTATGTCCCGGATAGGTGAAATCTCCATGGATCTCATCGCTGACGATAATCACATGGTATTTCAAGCAAAGATCCCCCATCTTTTTTAACTCTTCCTCTTTCCAGACGCGGCCCACCGGATTATGGGGACTGCATAAGAGAAACAATTTTACTTTTTCATCTGAAAGTTTTTTCTCTAGTTCTTCAAAATCTATTTCGTAATGGCCCTGTATAAGCTGCAGGGGAGCGCTTACTACTTCCCTTCCGTTGTCCTGGATGACTTCCTTAAAAGGATAGTAAACCGGCTGTTGGATTAAAACCTTATCCCCCTCTTTTGTGTAGGCTCGAACTGCCGCGGCCAAGGCAAATACCACTCCCGGCGTTTTTATCAGCCACTCTTTCTTGGGTCTCCAAGCGAAATATTTTTCATACCAGCCTGCAAGGGACCGGTAATAATCATCCTTGGTATCCGTATATCCATAGATGCCGCCTGCTACTGTTTCCTGAAGCCTCTTTACAATGGCAGGTGCCGTTTGAAAATCCATATCTGCAACCCAAAAAGAAAGCATTCCTTCGTGTTTTCCTCTCTCTAGAGCAAAATCGTATTTTAAACAATTACTTCCTCTTCGATCAATTACTTTATCAAAATCATATGCCATGGTGTAACCTCCTAAATGTGTTAGCACAATCATGGTACAGAAGATTTCTCCTACTGTCTAATACAGGAAAAATATCTCCAGTTATAAATTCATCTTATAACAGCACAATTTTTATCATTGTTAACCACTTGTCATTTTAGGTTGACATTCTTAGACTTATTCCTTATAATGACTCATAGCTTGTACAACATTGATAAAACCTAGTCCATTTGAATGCTGTACGAATATCAAATTTATGAGAGTGAGGATTTTATTTCATGAGCAATTCTAAGATTTCTATCCAAGACATTTGCAGCATCGCCTTATTTGCTGCAGTCACCTGTATTTTGGCCCAGATTTCTATTCCCATGCCTTTGGGTGTCCCTATGACTATGCAAACCTTTGCCGTTACTTTGGCAGCTGTAGTATTAGGTTCCAAGCGCGGTGGCCTTTCCATTTTAGTATACGTATTATTAGGAGCCATCGGACTTCCTGTATTTGCCGGATTTAGCGGCGGCTTCCAGAACATCATCGGAGCAACCGGCGGATTTATCATCTCTTTCCCAATCATGGCCTGGCTAATCGGAATCGGTGTAGAGAAACGTAAGCAAAAAGGAATGTTTGCTCTCTTCTTAATTTTAGGAACTGTTATTAACTACGTCATCGGTGTGATTATGTTCTGCCTCATTATGAAAGCTTCTGTAGTAACAGGAATTACCGCATGTGTACTTCCATTTATTCCTACAGCAATTATCAAGGCTGTCCTGGCAGCAATTCTAGGATTACAGATTCGTGACAGACTTCCTGCATCCTTAAATTTTGCATCATGATTGTCCTAAGACCTCATCATCTGATGTGCACCCAAAGCTACGAAGGCAGGGGTTACAGTCCTGAATTTGTAAAAAATATGGACAAGGTCACCTATGAACTAAGGCATACCCGGTCCCCAAAAATTAAAATTACATTTCAGCCTGATATTCTGTGTAGTCAATGCCCCAATCTAAGGAAAAGTGAATGTGCAAGTGGCGACCATGTATTAAACTTTGATAAGAAAGTCATTCGCCATTTTCATATTGAAGAGAAAGAATATGACTATAAAAAACTCATCAAAAAAATGAGAGAAAACTCCAGCCCGGAAATCGTAAAAGATATTTGCGGGACCTGTAGTTGGTACCAAAAGGATGCCTGCTGTATCGATAAATGCATGCATAACTAAAGAAATCCTTCCATATGAGAAAGTAAGAGGAGCCCCCGGTTTTTATTGGTGGCTCCTCTTACTTTTTAAATTTCTAATTTTTTGTTAAGGAAATGTTAAGTTTTGTTGCATCTAATTGTTTTTTCATGTATACAATTCTATAATTAGTCCATGTAGAACAAAAGCTAAACAAAAGCTTAGGAGGTGTTAGTATGATTAGCTTTTTAATATGTTTAGTGCTACTTATTGGTGGGTATTTTACCTATGGAAAATTAGTGGAAAATACCTTTGCACCGGATGACCGGGAGACTCCCGCTGTCCGTATCAATGACGGTGTGGATTACGTAGTTATGCCCCAGTGGAAACTGTTCTTAGTACAGCTTCTTAACATTGCAGGTCTTGGCCCAATCTTTGGTGCCATGCAGGGTGCTTTGTGGGGACCTGTTGTTTTCCTTTGGATTACCTTCGGTACCATCTTTGCCGGTGGCGTACATGATTATTTCTCAGGTATGCTTTCCATCCGAAACGATGGCGCATCGATCTCCGAGGTATGCGGAATTTATCTTGGAAATGCAATGAAAAACGTAATGCGTGTCTTCAGTGTAGTTCTCTTGGTTATGGTAGGTACTGTATTTGCTGTAGGACCTGCGGGTCTGATCGTAACCTTATTAACCAACAGCGGTATGACAGGAGCCATCACAAATACAGAGCTTTGGCTTTGGATCATTTTGGCTTACTACTTTATCGCTACCTTCCTTTCCATCGATGCCATTATCGGACGTATTTATCCAATCTTCGGTATTTGTCTGATCATCATGGCTATCGGTGTAATCTTTGGAATCTTTACCAATTCCGCTTATACAATTCCAGAGATTTGGTCACACTTTGGTAATATGCATCCGGACGGAAAACCGATCTGGGCATTTATGTTTATCACAGTTGCCTGTGGTGCGATTTCCGGATTCCACTCCACCCAGTCTCCTTTGATGGCTCGTTGTATGAAATCAGAGAAGCAGGGACATTTCGTATTCTACGGCGCTATGGTAGCTGAAGGTGTTATCGCCTTGATCTGGGCTGCAGCAGGATGCTCTATTTACGAAGTTACCGGTGGATTAAATACAGGACTTAGTGCAATTCTTGCAAATGGTCAGTCAGCTGCCATCTACGATGTATGCGTAAAGACCATGGGAACAGCCGGTGTTGCCCTTGCAATGATCGGTGTAGTTGCTTGTCCAATCACATCCGGTGATACTGCCTTCCGTAGCGCAAGACTGGTAATCGCAGACTGGTTTAAGATCGATCAGAACGATATGAAGAAACGTCTTTTCCTCTGTATTCCACTTCTTGCTGTAGGCGCATTTGTTGGTCACTTAGATTACACGATCGTATGGAGATACTTCAGCTGGACCAACCAGACTCTGGCAATGATCGTTCTTTGGACTGCTAGTATGTATCTGTTCCGCAACAAGAAGAATTACTGGATCACAGCCGTACCTGCAACCTTTATGAGTGCAGTATCTATGACCTACTTCTTCAGTGCTGATGAGTGTCTGCACCTGTCAACCACACTTGCATATCCAATCGGAATCATCTTAGCAGCTTGCTTCCTCGGACTCTTTATTCGAGCTACCAAGAAGCCGGCTCCGGCAGAAAGCTAAAGCTTTCAAACAAATATAGTAAATGATTTTATAGCAACAAGATTTAATACTTAGCAACTATTCAAAACAAAAAACCAGGCCATAGGCTTCGGCGTTTTGAATAGTTGCTAATCACTTTATTAGACGAGGAAATTATGATTTTTAAACCCTTTCAATTAGGAAAAGAATCCTTAACAGATCAGGAATTACAAGAGGATAAGAAAAATTGTGAAAAGATCGGGCCCTGCGGCATCGGTAAGAAGGCTCTTTATCTCAATAGCTTCTACATTGATCGCATGTATTACATTCCTATCTCTTCGATCAGTCGAATTTTCAAACGGGTAGCTATGAGCAAGGGTGGCTTTACCGGCAAAGGTCTCTTTGGTTCTATCCCCTACCTAGTGGTGGAATATGACGGGGGACAGCAATTTAAACAATGTACCTTCAAGCACGAGGAGGATGTAGACCGGATCCTGGCCCATATAGAAAAAAATTTTCCTGAGATTCCGACTATGAGTGTGGCTGCCGCCAGAAAATTAAAGGAGAAGGAAGAGTGGCTGGCTAGGAAGGCCCAGAACCAGAATCCGTCGGCAGAGGCTATACAGACCTTAGACCTTCTAGATAAAGCCCTAGGATACTTAAAAGAAAGCCCTGACCTTTACCTAGACTTAAGTCAGGCGGCTAAAAAGAAGCGGGTAAACGAACGAAGCAATCCGGCCTACAAGTGGGTGGCTCTAGCCATCGTAATCTTTGGTATTGTCGCCCTTGCCTATGGCATTTACGCTCTTATAAGCCATGCAAGTTTTGGCCTGTATTTCCTGCTCTTTGGACTGGCTGCCATCTTCCTATTCTCGGGGGCAAATGTGCTGCCTACAGCCAAGAATAATAAAAGTTATATAGAAAAGCAGCTGGATGCATCGATCAAGGCTATGGCGAGCTACATAGAGGCATATCCGGACTTTCCGGTGCCTGCCTATTATGCCCACCCTGTGGTATTAAAACGGATGCAGGAGATTATTAAGAGCAACCGGGCTAATAACGTATCCCAGGCCTTAAATCTTCTTAAAAAAGACCTGAAGGCCTTAAATTCTTCAGTGGTTGTTGAGCAGGAAGAATATGATGAAATCATGGCAATCAAGCCTATGTTCCTGGTTATGGATTATCAATAAATAAATCAATAAATAAAAAAGAAGGGGCCCGTCGCTTCATGGGACGGTCCCCTTCTTTTATTATACTTAAAATAAGCCTAAAGCGAATTTAGAGCCCACTTCTATGTCTTGTTATTTTCTTATTCTCCCGCTCGATTTTATTTTGTCTTAACTTATAGACCAGCCCTTGAATTTTCACATTCCAGACCGTCAAATAGCGAAGTACAGTTGCTGTTGCCACTGAAAATACTACAAAGAGCATAATACACTGCTTGGACATTCCTGTGATGGCAAAAAGTTGTGGAATCACAAGGCAGCAAGCCCCGCAGCCTAAGAGGCAAAAGCCCCACACAGAACCCCTGAATATATTAATAGGACTGCATACATTGTAAAGAATAATAAATCCTACAATCAAAAGCAGCATGGTGCAGGCTGTGGAGATACTGACAGAATCCACGCCAAACTCTGCCCCGAAGACTGCCAAGGCCGCCACCATGATCACGTCGGTAAGGCCTGCAGGCAAGGCTTTTAGGAATACATTGGCCAGGAAGTTTCCTTCGATCCGGTCTTTGTTGGGCTGGAAGGCCAGTAAAAATCCCGGAACGCCAATGGTAAACATGCTAATCAGCGAAACCTGAGAAGGCTCTAATGGATAACTCATACCCCATAAAACCGAGAAGAGGGACAAAAGGAAAGAAAAGATATTCTTTACAAGGAAAAGACTGGCTGACCTTTGTATGTTATTAACCACCCTTCTTCCTTCCATTACCACTGCCGGCATCTTTGAAAAATCAGATTCTAATAGTACCACCTGAGCCGCCTGGACCGCCGCATCACTTCCGGAGGCCATAGCCACACTACAGTCTGCATCCTTCAGAGCCAGCACGTCATTCACACCGTCTCCAGTCATAGCCACGGTTCGTCCCTGCTGCTTTAGGGCCCGCACAAACTGCCTTTTTTGGTCCGGTGTCACCCGGCCAAAGACTGTATATTTTTTCACTGCCTCCGCAATGTCTTCCTCTGTCTTAAGAGTAGCCGCATCTACATATCGATCGGCCCCATGGATTCCCGCTTCCTTAGAAACCTCTGATACGGTCACCGGATTATCTCCGGAAATAACCTTGATCTCTACCCCCTGATCTGCAAAGTAAGAGAAGGTTTCCGGTGCTTCTTTTCTTACCGGATTTGCCAAAAGAACATAGCCAAGAGGAGTTACCTTTTCTGTCAAGGCTTTTCCGCAAAGCTCACCCTCATAGTCTCCGAAAACCAGTACCCGGTAGCCTTTGGAAGCGTATTTTTCAATGGATTTGGCATACTTTTCATAGTCTTCCCTGAGGACGAATTCCGGTGCTCCAAGAACCTGCACCCGGTCCTCGTAAGTTACACCACTATATTTTAAGGCCGATGTAAAAGGAGATGTAGATACCGGTTTCCAATCATTTCCCTCCTTAAAAAATTTCTTTAGGGCTGCCATGGTAATATTGTCATCGCCCATGGCTCTTGCATAATCCCCCAGCATTTTTTTCAGGGAAGGCATCTCTCCTTTTTTATAATTCCTGGTGGCCACCAGCTTCTTTACCTGCATGATATTTTCAGTGATAGTTCCTGTCTTATCCACACAGAGCACGTCCACCCTGGCCAGGGTTTCAATACTCTTCATATCGTGCAAAAGCACCTTCTGCTTGGCCAGTCGCATGGAACTTACTGCCAATGCCACGCTGGCCAATAGATAAAGGCCCTCAGGGATCATACCCAGGACTGCAGCTACCATAGAAACAATACTGGCCTTAAAGCTTTCGTTAAGGAAAATAAAGCTTTGCAAGAACAAGGCAAGTCCAATAGGAATCAGGGCAAATCCTACCAATTTTACCAGGCGGTCCAGAGACCGAATCATCTCTGACTGTTCGCCCTGTTTGCTGGCTTTCGCCTCCAAGGTAAGCTTAGAAATATAGGAATCCGCACCCACAGCCGTCAGTCTTGCATAGCACTCTCCTGCCGCTACAAAACTTCCGGACATCAAGCTATCCCCCTTAGACTTTTCAATCTCATCCGACTCACCGGTTAAGAGAGATTCATTGACTTTAGCAGATCCGTAGATCACCTCCGCGTCCGCACAGATTTGATTCCCTGCCTTAAATAACACCACGTCATCCAGCACCAAACTCTCAGAGTCCACCTGCTGCTTCTTGCCATCTCGGACCACCATAGCCTTGGGGGCATTTAACATGGTAAGATTCTCTAAGGTTTTCTTGGCACGAAGCTCCTGAACGATACCAATCAAGGAGTTAAAAATAATAACCGGCAGAAAAGTAAGATTTCTAAAAGACCCTACAATGGTAAGCAGAATGGCTAATACCAGAAAAATAAGGTTAAAATAGGTAAATACATTTTCTCTTATGATTTCCTCCGTGGTTTTTGCCGGGGGATCCACAGTAAGATTGGACCAGCCATCCGCCTCATGCTCTCTAACCTGGTCTCCGGTCAATCCCTTGTCATATTCTGCCTTATACCGGGTGGTAGGCTGCCTCTCGATGATATAGTCGTCGGTATCCTCCTCTTTTTTATTACGTATTTTTTCTAGCATGTATGCCTCCTGAATAACTCAAATGACTGGCTCTTAGCTATCGTCATTTTAAAATTTCTTAAAATATAAATTCATTTACTCTGTCCGAAGTGCTGTTACCGGATCGCTTTTGGCAGCCTTTCTGGAAGGAATAAATCCTCCAAGTAAAGTCAGAACCACACTTAATAAAATCAGTACCAAGGCCGGAAGGATCGGAAGGGTCGCATTAACATCTGTATTTCCAGCCACATGATGGATCACCATATTCCCGGGAATTAAGATCAGAAGAGAAATAGCAATTCCTAAAAGTCCTGCCAAGAGACCAATGATAAAAGTTTCTGCATTAAAGACCTGGGAAATATTTCCCTTGGAAGCCCCGATAGCTCTTAAAATTCCAATCTCTTTTTTCCGTTCCAGCACGCTGATATAGGTAATAACTCCAATCATAATGGAGGATACCACCAGAGAAATCGCAACAAAGGCAATCAAGACATAACTGATGGTATTGATAATATCTGTCACCGAAGTCATTAGGGTTCCCACCACATCTGTGTAGGAAATCACCTTATCGGAGTCTCCGGCATCTTCCATCCTCTGATTATAATCATCTAAGAGCTTGACAATCTTCTCTTTATTTTCAAAGTCCTTTGGATAAATATTAATTCCGCTAGGCTCCTCAAAGTCTGCATATCCCAGACTTTGCAAATTATTATCATAGGTAGATCCTGTATTGGCTGCCATGGAATTCATAAGTTCCTGAAGGTCAGCCTCTGTCATATTAAACCGGAAGGCGCTTGTAAGGGCATTTGCATCAATGGAAAAGGCATTTGCCATGGAACCCATAAGTCCTTCCATATAAGTATTTATGGCATTTATAAGCCCTGTCTGAATTTTTTCTGTATTTACCGCGCCTACGATGCCTGTGCTAAGCCGATACTGCCCATCCTCCGACTGAAGATAATTTGCAAAGTTTTCTCCCATCTTGGAGATATCTGCCAAGCCATTTTCCTGGACATAGGCCTGATAGTTTTCCGCAAGTTCCCCTGCTATAGCCGCCAATTCTTCATTGGAAATTGTAATCTTAGGCATGGTAAATACCCGATTGGCCCAAGCAGACATGATTCCTAAGGCCTCCTCTGTCTCAAGGTATTCCTGCAAATAGGAAGAGTATTGGTTCGGCGTCGCCTCCGGTTGATCTGCCATGTAGGACATAAAACCTTCCATAATGCTAGTGATAAGCTCCTGCATTTGCTCTGATGTGATGGTCGTGCCTTCTGTATTTTTCATAAGATTGGCAAGATGCTTTTGAATGACCTTGCTAGCGGACTCTGAGCTAAGATAGGCGTTGAAATCATTTTGTATATTGGAATAATCCGCCTCCGGGTGGTCTGATGCATAGGCACTATAGCCTTCCGTAAGAGATGTCAATAGATTTCCCATACCCTCTAGGTTTACAAGACTGCTGTCAAGACTTAGGGCATCTGCAAGGTCTAAACCTGCCTCTTCCCCTGCAGTTTCTCCTGACAAGGCATCCGTATTCACGGTAAATGCATTGGCCAAGGCCGACTCATCTACCTTAAAGAGTGAGCTCATATCAAAATCGCTGTCTGCTTCCTCTCCGAATTCCTCTCCTGTAAAGACATCCAACTTTGGATTTGCCATCTGCTCTTTTACGATCTCGCTATTTTTCGCCTCCTCCACTACATGGGTGATAAGAGAAGCCGGATAATTAATTCCACTGGTAAGGGAAGCTGCCTTTGCCCCTTCTTTCGGCTGGACAATTCCTACTATTTTTAAGTCCTCCCCTTCCGATACCAACTTTTTCATATAGTCTGCATTGTCCGTCTTGTCCTTCCAGACCTTATATTGGCTGTCATACTCATAATAATCAGAGGCATTTACCAGCTTAAAGGTCTTTCCCAAAATATCCTCATAGGTATAACTTCCCATATCTTCCGGAGTGGTAATATTCTCCTCATTGGCAAATTGCTTGATCATATCCGTAAGCTCAACCTGGTCTCTAAGCCCCAAGGTGTAAAGAAGGAAATCACTCATACTTCCGTCAGAAGTCAAAACCAATATACATTCCTTATAGTTTTTTGGCCAACGGCCAGCCTTCACATCATATTGATCTTTATATAAATTTTCATTCTCAGGCATCTGGAAAAAGATATTGGTACTCATCATAGAAGACATTAAACTGTTAGAGCCGGAAGCCCCAAGTCCTACCGAAGCAAAAGAACTATCTGGGTGTACCTGGTAAACTTTATCCTTGTCCTGTCTATAAATTTGCGGGGAAATACCGTAGGAATACTCGACTGCATTGGCATACTGATCCACCTTACAATCCTTGCTGTCTAAATATTTCTTTAAGGATTTAAGGTCGTTGGTATTCATAGTATCAAACATGTTGGTTACTACACTTGCAATCTTCACCTGGTCTTTCTTTGTCTTCTTGTTAGAGGAATCTTCCTTTGTGCTATCACTGTTAGATACCATCATAGAAGTAAGATCAAATCCTGTACTTTGAATTTGCAAGGGATACTCTGACAGGGTTTCTTCCTCTGTCTTCTTAATATAATCATTGACCCCGTTAGAAAGAGCCAGAATCAAGGCAATACCGATAATACCAATGGATCCCGCAAAGGAAGTTAAGATGGTTCTGGCTTTCTTGGTCCTAAGATTATTAAAGCTAAGCCCCAAGGCCGTTAAAAATGACATGGAAGATTTTCCCATGTTTTTATGTTCCGGTGTCCCAATTTCATTTTCATTGACAATAAATTCATGACTATCTGCCAGGATCTTTCCATCCTTTAAGGTTACGATTCTTGTGGCATACTCCTGGGCCAATTCCGGATTGTGGGTAACCATTACTACCAAGCGGTCCTTAGCCACTTCTTTTAAAAGGTCCATAACCTGAAGGCTGGTATCACTGTCTAGGGCTCCCGTAGGCTCATCTGCCAAAAGAATGTCCGGGTCATTGACCAAGGCTCTTGCAATGGCTACTCGCTGCATCTGGCCTCCGGACATCTGGTTGGGACGCTTATGAAGCTGTTCTCCCAGGCCCACTTGTTTTAGAGCATCTATTGCCCTTTTTCTGCGCTCTTCCTTTCCGATCCCGGAGATGGTAAGAGCCAGTTCTACATTGGCCAGCACCGTCTGATGGGGAATCAGATTATAACTTTGAAATACAAAACCAATGGTATGATTTCGGTAGGAATCCCAGTCCCTATCCTTATATTTTTTCGTAGAAATCCCATTAATAATTAGATCGCCACTATCGTAGCGATCTAGTCCTCCAATAATATTTAACAGGGTTGTTTTTCCCGAACCACTGGGCCCTAAAATAGCAACAAACTCATTGTCTCTTAGATTCAAGCTCACATCATCCAAGGCCTGCTGCACCAGGTCTCCGGTTCGGTATTCCTTTCGGATATTTTTAATCTGTAACATAAAACACTCCTAGTCTTTTAGCACCTGCCGGATATCCCTATATAGCCTCTAATCAACAAAAGAAATACTGTTAAAAGGCCAATAACGAAATACTGCTTTGGCCAGGATCTGATCCTTACTTACAAAGGTATTCTTCCAATATCTAGAATCCAAACTATTGTTCCGGTTGTCTCCCATTACAAAATAGCTGTCCTCCGGTACAACATAAGGTCCAAATTCCCCCTCTGTCTCTTCCGCGCAAAAGCTATCATCTAAGGGCTCGTCTGAACCATTGATATAGACATTTCCATTTTTAATCTCCACTGTCTCTCCCGGAAGTCCTATGACTCGCTTTATAAAAGTCTTAGAAGTATCATCCGGATACTTAAATATAATGATATCATAGCGGTCCGGATCATCCTTTATATAAGCCAGGCGGTTTCCAAAGATGCGGTCTCCCTGCATAATCGTATTTTGCATGGAACCTGACGGAATGGTAGCATTAATATAGACAAACTGACTTAGGACAAATACTACTATAAATACAATTGCAAACGTCTTCCCATAATCCAGCAGGCCAGCCTTCACCGAATCATATCCTTGTTTTTTTTCATCCTCTTTTTCCTTCAAATGATCTTCTGAACTTTTTTCTTCTGTATTACTCATGTTTTCATTTCCTTTAAAATAATCGATCCCATCTGCATTTCTTACTGCACAAAATACAAATAGTCATTCTTTATTATAAAGTTCCCCTCCCTGCCATTCAACTTTTAAAGCATTAAAAATTATAACATTTCTCTTAATTTTCTCAAAGACAACCTATTTAAACCAAAAAACCCTCGACGCAGTGCACCGAGGGTTTTAACTTCTAAACGAAGCTTCCTATTAAATTCTATAACTGAGGTCCTGCAGAAACGAGTGCCTTACCAGCTTCATTTCCTTCATATTTTGCAAAGTTCTTGTTGAATCTTGCAGCAAGATCCTTAGCCTTAGCTTCCCACTCAGAAGCATCTGCATAAGTATCTCTAGGATCAAGAATTCCTGCATCTACTCCCGGAAGCTCTGTAGGAACTTCGAAGTTGAACATTGGAATAGTCTTTGTAGGAGCCTTGTTGATATCTCCGGAAAGGATTGCATCGATGATTCCTCTTGTATCCTTAATAGTGATTCTCTTACCGGTTCCGTTCCATCCTGTATTTACAAGATAAGCCTTAGCTCCGCTCTTCTCCATCTTCTTAACAAGTTCTTCTGCATATTTTGTAGGATGTAACTCCAAGAATGCCTGTCCGAAGCAAGCTGAGAATGTAGGTGTAGGCTCTGTGATTCCACGCTCTGTACCTGCAAGCTTAGCTGTAAATCCTGAGAGGAAGTAGTACTGTGTCTGCTCTGGTGTCAAGATAGATACCGGAGGAAGTACTCCAAATGCATCTGCGGAAAGGAAGATTACATTCTTAGCAGCCGGTGCTGAAGAAATTGGCTTAACAATGTTTGTAATGTGATTGATTGGATAAGATACACGAGTATTTTCTGTTACGCTCTTGTCATCAAAATCAATCTTTCCTTCTGCATCTACAGTTACGTTCTCAAGAAGAGCATCTCTCTTGATCGCATTGTAGATATCCGGCTCAGACTCTTTGTCAAGTCCGATAACCTTAGCATAGCATCCACCCTCGAAGTTGAATACGCCGTTGTCATCCCAACCGTGCTCATCATCACCGATCAGAAGTCTCTTAGGATCTGTAGAAAGAGTAGTCTTTCCTGTTCCTGATAATCCAAAGAAGATTGCTGTATTCTCACCGTTCATATCAGCATTTGCTGAGCAGTGCATAGAAGCAATACCCTTAAGTGGAAGATAGTAGTTCATCATTGAGAACATACCCTTCTTCATCTCTCCGCCGTACCATGTATTAATGATAACCTGCTCTTTAGATGTAATGTTAAATGCAACACAAGTTTCAGAATTCAATCCAAGCTCTGCAAAGTTTTCAACTTTAGCCTTAGAAGCATTGTAAACAACGAAATCAGGCTCAAAGTTCTCAAGTTCTTCAGCAGTTGGCTTAATGAACATATTTGTTACAAAGTGAGCCTGCCAAGCAACCTCAACGATGAAACGAACTGCCATACGGGTATCCTTGTTAGCTCCACAGAAAGCATCTACTACATAAAGCTTCTTATCAGAAAGCTCTTTCTTAGCAAGATCCTTAACTGCTGCCCATGTATCTTCAGTCATTGGGTGGTTATCATTATGATATTCCTCTGAATCCCACCAAACAGTATCCTTAGAATTCTCGTCCATAACGATATATTTATCTTTAGGAGAACGTCCTGTATAAATACCTGTCATAACGTTTACAGCACCAAGCTCTGTTTCCTTACCAACTTCATATCCTTCAAGACCTTCCTTAGTCTCTTCCTCAAATAATAATTCGTAAGAAGGATTGTAAACAATCTCGCTTGTTCCTGTAATACCATACTTGCTTAAATTGATTTCTGCCATCTTCATCTAACCTCATTTCTTAAAATAAATAATAAGTTTATACACACATGCTTATTATACAATATCAAAATTCAAAATCAACAAAATATTAACAATTTGATCCTTCGCAATTTTTACAATATTTTGCTGTGTGTTAACTCTTTTTCCGTCATAATAACAGATTTTTACGTTCATTTCCATGCTTTTATGCATTTTCCAATGCAAAACTTTCATTTTTTCTTTTCTAAGATGACATTTTAACCAAGCCAGAGGCCCAAAAACTCGTGGCATTCCCACCCTTAAAAATGTATAAACTTTTGTACAATCCTTTGTATTTTTATCTAGATATCGTCATTCCTATCGAATTTCGCTGAAAATAATTTCTGCACCCGGGGCTTCAATCTCTAGGCTGTACTCTGTAGGATAATATCTACTGGAGAATACGAATTCACCATCATTCACAAATATTTCCACAGAGGATACATCAGCCAAAATTTCTAAATTCTCCAAGGAGTCAATGTCCAAATATCGAAGTCCACGGCCGGCTGACAGGCTTCCTTTATCCTGGCTATCAAAGCGCATAGAGAATCTTCCATCTGTATATTCCAGGTTCAGGCCCCCGCAAAGTCTGACCTTGCACTTGCTTTCCTTAATTTCCTCTATTTTTACATCGTATAGCTTTGTACCAGTCTCAGCAAACCGATCCTTTGCCAGGACCTTTTTTTCTTTCTTATCCTCCAACTCGCTAACCGGACGCTGACAGATCAACTTCTGATCCTTTAGGTAAATTTCTCTCGGGAAGGTAAAGCAATGCTGCCATCCACTTGCTATGGTTGGATTTGTATACTCTTCGCAGTCCGGCATTCCCATCCAACTGATATGGATCCGTCTTCCATCCTCTGCCTGGAAGCTTTGGGGGGCATAGTAGTCAAATCCATAATCCCACAATTTGTATTCTGACAGCTTATAATCTCCCAGGATATCGCCCTGAATCTCAAAATATCCGGACTGATAGACGTTGCGGTCCTCCCAAAGGCCCCCTTCTAAGCCTTGGGCCGAGGTTGACAATATCTTCTTATTACCAAGCTCAAAATAGTCCGGGCATTCCCACATATATCCAAAAGGCTCTTCTGATTCAATAGAGCATTTATAATCCCAGTGAATTTTGTCCTTGGATTCAAATACCAATACCAGTCCGACGCTATTTTTCGTTCTGGCTCCCTGTACCATATAGTAGGTATCATTCTCCTTCCAAACCTTAGGATCTCTGACATGGCAGGATAAGTTTTCCGGATAATCACTGTTTTTCATAAGAAGCTGCTTGGGAGAGAAATGAAAGCCATCCTGGCTGGTGACTAAAATCGTATTTCCTTCTCTTCCATTGTTAATATAATCATAGTCTCCATCCTCTAACTTTACATTTCCCGTGTAATATAGGTAGATGGTATCATCTTCAATAAAGGCTGATCCGGAATAGACCCCATGGCAGTCAAATACCTGGTCCGGATAGAGGGCGGTTCCCTGATAGTCCCAGTCAATCAGGTTCTGGCTGGTATAATGGCCCCACATTTTCACACCGCCTTCCGGATCAAAAGGAGAATATTGAAAGAAAGCATGATAGACCCCATGAAACTGACACAAGCCATTGGGGTCATTGAGCCATCCTACCGGAGGTATAAGATGAAGTTTTTGCCTATATTCGTCTTTTCCTGTTTCTTCTATTTTCCTTGCTAGTTCTTCTGCGAAATCGGTAAGTTTCGCTAAGTCTTTGGTCAATGCGTTCATATATTATTACTCCATTTCTATATCATGCATCCTAGCACTTATTTTTCTTTTAAAAAATGCCTGGTCAATTTTGTCTAAAAACATGTTCAAATTGACCAGGCTGCTTTTTCGTTTAAAGCTAGATCTTTAAGAAGACCCGCTTAAAACAGTTACATTATTTTTTAATTTTCATTACCTTATCTGCAGTGCTTACAGTCTTAGGCTGGGCCTTCTCAACGTTTGCAAAATCATCTGCATTTGTAAGGATCATCATGGTTGTAGCTGGGTATCCTGCCTTCTTAATCTCTGCAAGATCTGCCTCGATCAGCACATCACCCTTCTTAACCTTGGCTCCCTGCTCTACCTTCTTGCTAAATCCTTGGCCATCCATCTTTACAGTATCAATACCAATATGGATCAAGATCTCTGCACCGGCCGGAGACTGGATTGCTACTGCATGTCCTGTAGGGAACATGGTTACAATCTCTCCATCACATGGAGCAACAAAGATTCCATTCTCAGGCTCAATGGCTACGGTCGTTCCTAACATTTCTGATGCAAAGGTAGGATCTGCTACTTGACTTGTCTCTACAACAGCACCTGCTACCGGGCTTGAAATTTCCTCCTCAGATGCAGAAACTTCTTTCTTTTCTTCGATTACTTCTTCTTTCTTTTCTTCTTCCTTAGCAGGCTGAGCCTCTGGCTCCTCCTTGAAAAGAATGAAGGAAACGACAAATCCTACAACAGTTGCTACGATAATGATCAAGGCATACTGTACTGCATAATTCGTTGTGATCAGGAATCCGAAAAGTCCTGTGATTCCGTAAGCAGTTGCTCCTACTCCTGTGATACCTGCCACAAGACCACCGGCAACACCACCGATACATCCTGCGATAAATGGTTTCATATAACGAACGTTTACACCGAAGATTGCAGGCTCTGTAATTCCAAGGTAAGCAGACAAGGCTGCCGGAAGTGCTACAGATTTTGTCTTCGCGCTCTTAGACTTAACAGCTACTGCCAAACAAGCTGCACCCTGGGCTACGTTGGCCGCTGTAGCAACCGGCATCCAGGTATTGAGTCCTGTGGAACTTAACATACCAGCTTCAATCGCATTATACATATGGTGAAGTCCTGCAACTACTGTCGGTGCATAAAGACCACCTACCAAAGCTCCTCCTACACCAAACGGGAGGGCGATTAACTGCTGAGCTCCTGATAATACCCAGTTCTCAATGGTAGAGAAGATAGGTCCGATAATTGTAAGAGTTAAATATCCTGTCACAAGGACTGTTACAAGAGGTGTTACAAAAAGGTCGATCATCTCCGGCACGATCTTATGAAGCTTCTTCTCAATCACAGACATTAAGAAAACGGCTATAACTACCGGAATTACATGTCCTTGATATCCTACCAGGTCAATATCATAAAGTCCAAACCAAACAGATGCCTTCGGAATATCTGAGGCAGCCATACTAGCAACGCTCCATGCATTGATCAGGCTGGTATGTACCATGATCATACCGATAACAGCACCTAAGTAAACATTTCCCCCAAATGTTTTTGCCGCACTGATAGCAATCAAGATCGGCAAGAATACAAAGGCTGCATTACTGAACAAATGAATAATCGTATAGGTAGAGGAATCTGCCATCTGCGGCCACAGGTTACAGAAACCTTCCAAAAGTCCCATCAAAAGACCACTGGCTACAATAGCCGGGATGATCGGAACAAAGACATCTCCTAAGGTCTTGATACCTCTCTTGAAAATGTTCTGCTTAGAGGCTGCTGCCTGCTTGACATCTTCCTTGGTTCCTCCTGTGATACCTGCCATCTGAATAAACTCATCATATACCTTGTTCACAGTTCCTGTTCCGAAAATAATCTGAAGCTGCCCCTGGGCTTCAAATACTCCCTTCACACCATCCACGTTCTCAATCTTGGTCTTATCGCACTTGCTATTGTCTGCGATCACCAATCTCAGTCTGGTAGCACAATGTGCTGCCGAAACAATGTTCTCTTTCCCACCAATGTACTCAAGGGTCTCTTTTGCAGAGTTCTTATAATCCATAAGTGTTCTCCTTCCTTTTTTAACTTAATGTGTAATCGTTTTCACATTTCATGCTTTAATCTTAATTTATTTTTAAGAACTTGTAAAGGCGTCATATTTCACGATATTATGTCTTGAAATTTGTACAATACTCACAAACCTAAAAATCTTCCGGCAAAAAAGGCAAAAAAGACACCTCGTCTATCCGGGATCACTCCCAGAGAAACGAGGTGTCTATGACGCTTTCTTTAGGCTTATTTACTTTTCTTTACTCTTCCTTGCATACCAAACGGCATCCTAATTTCAACTCAATTTGCAAATCTTCCCCTCTTTCCACCGCATCTAAGAGAATTTCCGCCCCTCGGATCCCACTGGTCATATAGCCGAAATGCACGGTTGGGATTCCACCGGTAACGGCCTTCAACAAATGATTATCTCCAAAACCGGTGACCCGGATCTTGGTCTTATAGACTCCGTCCTTATAGTCATTCAAGGCTCCGATCGCCCCGGCTGCAATGGTATCTGTGGCGCAAGATATGACATCGATATCACTTTTTTCTTCCAAAAGCTTCAAGGTTTTCTCATAGCCGGACTGGATACTAAAGTCTGCCGTAAGCTTATAGTCTTCCTCCAAGGCTTTTCCTGTGCTTTTTAAGCCACTACGAAATCCGTCTTCTCTGCTGCCACCTACCGCCTTATCTTCCTTGGTGACTCCAAGATAAGCAACTTTTTCATGACTCATGCGGCCTGCCATCTGGCCCATGAGTTTCCCCGCCTCATAATCGTCATGATAAATACAATTTGCATATTTTGTATGCTGACCAATGACCACAACCGGAACCTTACACTCTTTAAAAAACTTTCGATGGGCCGGGGTCACAATGGTTCCCACCAGGACAATACCATCCACAGGATAGCTCTCGAAAATCTTCAGATATTCAATTTCCTTTTCCGGCGTATTATCGGTACCGGCTAAAAGCATACGGTAGTTTCTCTTTGCCAGAACCTTCTCAATTCCTGCCGTGATCCTACTGATAGATTCCGAATTAATTCTAGGTACCACCACCCCTACCAAAGAAGCCTTCTTTGTCCGAAGCATTCTGGCCTGGGCTGACGGCTGGTAGCCTGTCTCTTCGATCACACGGCGTATTTCTTCCTTTTTCTCAGCACTTACGTAGCCTCCATTTAAATATCTGGACACTGCGGCGCTGGAAACTCCGGCCAATTTTGCAATTTCCTTAATGGTCATTTACATCCCTCTTTTCTGCTTTGGTTTCTTCTGAAATCATCTTATAAACTATCTGAATCCAGCAAAATGGTGAAAGGCCCGTCATTGACAAGGCTTACCTTCATATCAGCTCCAAATTCTCCGCGCTCTACAACTTCTACGCTTTCCTTGCACTTTGCAATAATATATTCATACATTTCATTAGCCATATCCGGAGCCCCAGCCTCTATAAAACTTGGACGATTGCCCCGCTTGCAATTAGCATAGAGGGTAAACTGGGATATTAACAAAAGTTCCCCTCCGACAGCATCTAAAGAAAGATTGGTCTTTCCATTTTCATCTTCGAAAATACGCATGCCGACTAATTTCTTTACCATCTTATCGGCAATTTCCTTGGTATCTGTATCGCTAACACCAACCAGGACCATAAAGCCCTTTCCAATTTGGCCAATCACCTTTCCATCTACTTCTACCTTGCTTTCTGTCACTCTCTGTATTACAAATCTCATAGCATTTCCTTTCTCTGACCCTTAATTAAAATCTAAAACTAAATCTCATTTTCTTTAAATTTAACAGCTTTTAAATCGGTCCCTTTTTTCCTCTCAGGCAGCTGCGCTAATAGAATGGCTGCAAACATAAAGACACATCCAATAGCTTCCCTTGTAGATAGGGTTTCATGTAGTAAAATCCAGCCTGCCAAAACCGAGAATGTAGACTCTAGACTCATGATCAAGGATGCAATGGCAGGATTAGAATCCTTCTGACCCAAAATCTGGAAGGTATAAGCCACGCCGCAGGAAAGCACGCCTGCATACAAAATCGGGATTCCCGCTGACAGGATGCCTGCAAATGTAGGTGTTTCCATGGTGAACATAAAAAACAGGGACAGGATGCCACTTACAAAAAATTCCAGGCAGGAAAGCTTCACCCCATCTACTTTAGGAGCAAAATGATCAACCATAAGAATCTGGACAGAAAATACAAAGGCACAGGCAAAGATATAAAAATCTCCCTTCCCGATCCGGAAGGATTCCGTCATACAAAGAAAATACAGGCCCACCAGGGCAATGACCACAGCGATCCATACATTTCCGGAAACCTTCTTATGAAGAAAAATCCCAAGCACCGGTACAATCACAATATAAAAAGCAGTCACAAAGCCTGCCTTTCCAGTGGTGGTATACTGGATTCCGATCTGCTGAAGACTACTGGCCAGAAATAAGAAAAATCCGCAAAGCAGACCTCCCAGAAGCAAATCCTTCCCGGATTCTTCCCGCTTCCTCTGCAATTGTTCCTGCCCATCCTTCGCTTCTTCAAGCTTCTTTTTTCTATCAAAAATCCAAATGACAGGAAGGAGAGCCACCGCTCCCACCAGGCACCTCACTCCATTAAAGGTAAAGGGACCTACATATTCCATCCCCACACTTTGAGCCACAAAAGCAACTCCCCAGATCAGAGCGGCAACCATTAACATTAGGGCATTCTTTTTTTTCATCTCAAATAAACCTCTTCCATATTGTTCGATTCTTTGCAATCATTTGAATTTTAACATAGGGTCAAGCACTTTCCTATTTTTTCTCCGGATAATAATCATCCAGGAAATTATATTCCATATCTCCCTTGTGATAGCCTATGATAGTTTTTAGGTTCACATTATGGATACTCCTGAAAATATTCTTCTCGATCAAGGGGCTCATAGTCCTAAAATGAGCCACCAATTCCTTCATCTCATCCCGCTTAGAGCCTCGTCCCCCTCCGCAGCTGGCACAATTTTCTGTAAATCTGCAGGCGCATTGAATAAAGTGAAGACCATTATAATCTCTCCAGCCCTTGATATCTTCCTCTTTAATAAGATACATCGGGCGGATCAACTCCATCCCCTCGAAGTTCGTACTATGAAGCTTGGGCATCATGGTCTCAATCTTTCCACTGTAGAGCATTCCCATAAGAACAGTCTCTATGACATCGTCAAAATGATGGCCCAGGGCAATCTTATTGCAGCCTAATTCCTTGGCATGGGAGTAAAGATAACCCCGCCGCATTCTTGCACACAGATAGCAAGGGTTCTTATCTATATCCGCCACCACATCAAAAATATCACTTTCAAATACGGTCAAGGGGATTCCCAAAATTTTTGCATTGTCCTGGATAATTTTCCAGTTATCTGCATTATAGCCGGGGTTCATTACTAAAAATACTAATTCAAAATTATTCCTTCCATGTTTTTTAAGCTCCTGGAAGAGCTTTGCCATAAGCATGGAATCTTTTCCTCCGGAGATGCAGACAGCAATCTTATCTCCGTCCTGGATCAGATCATATTCCCGTATGGCTTTTGTAAATTTGCACCATACATTTTTGCGAAACTTCTTAATGATGCTGCGTTCAATTTCTTTGGTTTTCTCTTTGGCCGCATCCTCCTTAGCAAGATAACGTCCCAGCTGCAGCCTAAGAAGGGCCCTATAGCCTCCTTCAATATTGGAAGCAGAAATTCCGGCTTCATCAAGCTGGTCTACCACATCCCGGCTCTTATCTCCCGTATGGCAGAGTACATATACCGGCAAATCAAGAGAAAGTTCTTTTGACTTAAGAAGTTCCCGGTAAGCATCTACCGAGAACTCTTCTATAGGAAGGTTAAGGGCTTTCTCAAGGGAACCCCTCTTATAATCTTCAGCCTTTCTAACATCTAAAATAATCTTATTATCATCAAGCTGCTCAAGCTCTTCAATGGTCACCTGATTCATAGCATCCTCCACATCTAATATAGGCACTTCTGATCCTGGCCGAATATATCCTTGTCCTCACTTCTTTGCTGCGGTTCATTTCCCAGCTTGATCTGAAGTTCCTGATTCTTAACACTGACCCTGGTTCCGGGCTGAATGGATTTTGTGATAAATACGTTACTTCCCACTACTGAATCTGCGCCTACTACCGTATCGCCTCCCAAAATAGAGGCCCCGGCATAAATCGTAACATTATCCTCGATGGTAGGATGTCTTCTCTTGTTCCGAAGTTTCTGTCCTCCCTTGGTGGACAAGGCTCCCAGGGTCACGCCCTGATAGATCTTTACATGTTCTCCGATCACCGTAGTCTCACCTACTACGATTCCGGTACCGTGGTCAATAAAGAAATATTTTCCTATGGTTGCTCCCGGATGAATATCAATACCGGTAATGCTGTGGGCATACTCTGTCATGATACGGGGAATCAAGGGCACCTCCAAGAGGAACAACTCATGGGCAAGGCGGTTGATAGCAATGGCTTGAATTCCAGGATATGCAAGAATTACTTCATCCTTAGAATAAGCTGCAGGATCTCCGTCATAGGCTGCCTGTAGGTCTGTATCAATATATTCTCGGATCTTGGGAATTTTGCGAAGAAATTCCAGGGTAAGATCCTGGGCCTTCTCCTTGTAAGCCTCCTCCGCAAGGGAAGCACTTGTTCTACGAAGCACAATCTCCACCTGCTTGGTCAGGTTAAATGCAATATCCTCCAAGAGCAAGGATAAATTATGATTCATATTGTAGGACTTATAAGCCGGATCTCTGTAATATCCCGGAAATACGATCCGAAGCATCTTCTCTATAAGGTCAATGATCTTTTCTCTCTGGGGAAGCTCAAACAATTCCTTGGTATTATCAATGTCCCGTCCCTTGCTATAATCATTTAAAACAGCCTCTACAATGGGCTGCATTGCCTCTTCCATTCTATGATCTTTATTTCTATCCATATCCATCAGAAAAATCCTCTCTTTCCAAGCCCTTTAAAATCTGCCTTTGAATAAATAGTATACTACCCAAAATAGGCCTCTGTAAAGAAATATCTGTCTGCACCTAAAGCTATGCAGGGGACCTTCTAAATTTCTTCGCCCCGACTCCTATAAAGACAAAGAAGCAGCCATAAATATGACTACTTCTTTTCTTATCTTTTCTTTATATGAAGTACATATCCGCACTGCTCTCTGCTTTGTAAAGATAATCCCCCTCCAGATCTTCTAAGCTAATCCCTGTAAGAAGTTCATGAATCTTCTGATTCACGGGATCAATAATAAGCTCCTGAATGGTTAGGGGGATCTCCTTGCATTCAATGCTTTCGGACAGCTCTTCCGCCTCCAATTCATAAGAACCTTCCAAGGCTTTCACAATGTCCAACACCGTGATCTGGTTGGCCGGCCGCTCCAAAAGATAACCTCCCTGAGGTCCCTTGATACTCTTTACAAGCCCAGCCCTTTTAAGAGCCGCAAATACCTGTTCCAAATATTGCAATGAAATTCCGTTGCGCTCAGCAATACTATTTAAAGACACCTGGCCATTTTTAGATCGTACCGATAAATCTACCAGCGCACGAAGTCCATATCTGCTTTTTTTTGATAAACGCAACTTTCCTTCCTCCTATTAAGCTTCCTGGAATAATGGTGTTGAGTAATATCTGTCTCCATTGTCTGGAAGTAAAGCTACGATGGTCTTTCCCTTGTTCTCCGGTCTCTTTGCCAATTCAACAGCTGCCTTGAATGCGGCTCCTGAAGAAATACCTACTAAGATTCCTTCTTTCTTAGCCAAAAGCTTAGAGTACTCAAATGCATCCTCATTCTCAATCGGAAGGATTTCATCATAAATCTGCGTATTTAATACATCCGGTACAAATCCAGCGCCGATTCCCTGAATCTTATGAGCTCCACCCTTTCCTGTAGATAATACCGGAGAAGTTGCAGGCTCTACTGCCACGATCTTTACGCCTTCTTTCACTGACTTTAAGTACTCACCTACACCGGTCAGGGTTCCGCCTGTACCAACACCGGCTACAAATACATCCACTTCTCCGTCTGTATCCTCAAAAATCTCCGGTCCTGTGGTTGCCTTATGAACGGCTGGGTTTGCAGGGTTGACAAACTGTCCCGGAATGAAGCTTCCCTCGATCTCCTTTGACAATTCCTCAGCCTTTGCAATTGCCCCCTTCATACCCTTAGCGCCTTCTGTCAATACGATCTCAGCACCATAGGCTTTTAAGATATTTCTTCTCTCTACACTCATGGTCTCCGGCATGGTAAGGATAATACGATATCCCTTAGATGCTGCAATAGCTGCAAGACCAATTCCTGTATTTCCTGAAGTAGGCTCGATAATGGTAGCTCCCGGTTTTAAAAGCCCCTTCTCCTCTGCATCTTCAATCATAGCCTTAGCAATACGGTCCTTAACGCTTCCTGCCGGATTGAAATACTCAAGCTTTACTAAAAGTCTTGCCTCTAATCCCAATTCCTTCTCTAAATTTGCAACTTCTACCAATGGAGTCTTTCCGATCAGTCCAAGTGTTCCTGTATAAATATTAGCCATTTCCAACTACCTCCTAGTTCTCCTACTTGTTTAGTATGTTTTCTCTGTGATGTCTTTATACTATACCTGCTTTTTTGCTTTGTCAATACAAAATATTTGCAATGTTTGTAAAAAAGCAAAAAAATAAGAGTTCCGTCCGGCAGCTTGAATCTCCTGTAAATGCCAGATCCCTCTCCCACGGCTGAACTCTTATACAAATTTTATCCTAATTATTCTTCCTTTTCTTTCGCCTTTACATATTGCAGTATCAAGTCTGCACAGGCCTCCAGCCCGATAAAGCTGCTATTTATGCACAGATCGTATCCTCTGGCATCTCCCCAGGGGACCTGGCTGTATCGATCATGATAGGCGCTTCGGTTTTTGTCTGCCTGGCGGATAGCCGCCTTTGCCTCCTGCTCGGTATAACCATATTCGTTCATGATCCTTTTTCGCTTTGCCCGGTCCTCGCCCATAATGAATACCGAAGTTTTTCCAATATAATCTCTAAGGATCCACTCCGCACAGCGACCTACGATCACAAAGGATTCTCCATCTGCAGCAAGCTTTCTCATATAGTCGAACTGGTACTTTGCCACCTCATCTTCCATAATCTTCCTTCGGTCTGTGACATTGCCCTCATAAATATGACCGCTGGAATTTTCATCAAAAAAGGTATATTCCCGGTCTGAGAGACCAAGTTCATTGGATATCTCCTCTAAGAGATTGCGGTCATAATATTTGATTCCTAATTTTTCCGCAATTCTTTGTCCCACCACATGGCCTCCGCTTCCATATTCCCGCGCGATGGTAATGATACATTGCTTCCTCATAATCCTCACCCCTCCTGTGGTCCTGCCTCTTTCTTTGATAGGCTAATTATACCCTAGATCCTCATTTTTTTATAGTCTTTTGCCCTGATTTTATATTCCCATTCTTGCCACAATTCCGTGTTTTATGGTAGGATGGTAGCATAAAAATTTAGAAAGGGGTCATTTATGAGTTATACCAAACATCGTTCCGAGGAATCTGCGGAAGATTACTTAGAAACTATACTTATTTTAAGTCAAAAACTGCCAGTGGTTCGTTCCATCGACATTGCACATGAGATGTCGTTTTCTAAGCCTAGTGTCAGCGTGGCCATGAAAAATTTAAGAGGCAGTGAATGCATTACCACTTCCAAAGAAGGATATATCAACCTCACTGAAAAAGGACGAGCGATCGCCGAGGCTGTTTACGAAAGACATACTACGATTTCTGAATGGCTGATTCGTATCGGCGTAGACCCGGAGATTGCCAAAGCAGATGCTTGCAAGATGGAGCATGATATGAGCCCCGAAAGCTTCGAGGCCATTAAAAAATATCTGAAAGAAAACTTATAAAAGCGGATAAAAAAAGAGGGCAGTCGCTTCCTGCGATCGCCCTCCTTTTTTTACTGAATGTCAGTCACCTGATAATCTTTATCTTCCACCGCCTTCTTAAGGACCTGGTTTTCCACGTCTTTCTCTAAAGTAACAATTGCCGTTCCTTCCTCATGGCTCACCTTTGCAGACTCTACTCCGTCTAAGGCCTCCAGGGCCTTCTTTACAGCTGCCTCGCAGTGTCCACACATCATTCCTTCAATCTTCATTGTCTTTGTCATGATTTCATCCTCCTGTACATTTTCATTTACTTGTTTTATTTTCTTATCTTTTCCCGCATCATACATAGGGAAAAGGTTAAGCCTAAGGGCATTGGTTACCACGCAGAAGCTTGATAGGCTCATAGCCGCGGCTCCAAACATGGGATTTAGGGTCCATCCAAAAATAGGGATCCACAGGCCTGCTGCCAAAGGAATTCCAATAATATTATAAAAGAAGGCCCAGAAGAGGTTTTCGTGAATATTCCTTAATGTCGCCCGGCTGAGTCTTATGGCTGCCGGCACATCCATCAAGCTACTCTTCATAAGTACCAGGTCTGCCGCATCAATTGCAATGTCGGTACCGGCCCCTATGGCAATTCCAATATCCGCACGGGTGAGGGCCGGGGCATCATTAATTCCATCCCCCACCATAGCCACCTGGCCTCTCTTCTTTAACTTTCTTATGACCTTCTCCTTGCCATCCGGGAGAACTCCGGCAATTACTTCGTCCACTCCTGCCTCTTTTCCAATGGCATTTGCAGTCCTTTCATTGTCCCCGGTCAACATAACAACCCGGATTCCCATATTTCGAAGTTGTCTGATTGCCTCCGGGCTATCCTCTTTAATCACGTCTGCCACTGCAATAATTCCCAACAGTTCCTGGTTTTTAGCAAAGAACAAAGGAGTCTTCCCCCCCTCTGCCAAAGTCTCGGACTCTTTTCTTAATTTTTCCGATACCCTTACCTTAGAAGAGATAAAAGCGTAATTTCCTCCATACAAAAGGACCTCCCCATAGCAGGCAGAAAGTCCATTTCCCGGCAGGGCCTGAAAATCTGACACTTCTAATTTAGGCAACTGGTGCTCTTGTCCATATTCCTTTATAGCAAGGGCCAGGGGATGTTCACTTTTTATCTCAAGGCTGTAGGCAAATTTAAGAAGATCTTCTAGGTTTCTTCCTTCTTCCGGAATCAAATCTGTGACCTTAGGGCTTCCACTTGTGATGGTTCCTGTTTTATCCAAAGCGACAATCTGGGTTTTTCCTGTTTGCTCCAGGGAAACTGCCGTTTTAAACATAATTCCATGCTTGGCTCCCATTCCGTTTCCTACCATAATGGCAACCGGAGTTGCAAGGCCCAAGGCACAAGGGCAGCTGATTACCAGCACGGAAATGGCTCTGGCCAAGGCATATCCCACCTCTTTACCTGCCAAAATCCAAACCAGGAAGGTAATAAGGGCAACGCTGATAACTGCGGGGACAAAGACTCCGGATACCCGGTCTGCTATTTTTGCAATCGGAGCCTTGGTAGCTGCCGCATCACTTACCATCTGAATGATCTGGGACAGGGTCGTATCCTCTCCCACCCGAGAGGCCTGACACTTTAAATAACCGGACTGATTCAGGGTAGCAGCGCTGACACTGTCTCCGGCTTTCTTATCTACCGGTATACTCTCCCCTGTAAGAGCCGACTCATTGACCGCACTGGTTCCCTCTAAGACAATACCGTCTACAGGTATATTTTCCCCGGGACGAACCAGAAAGATATCCCCCTTTTTTACGGCATCTATGGAAACTTCCATCTCCTTGTCATCCACTAAAACCGTCGCCATCTTAGGTGCCAATTTCATAAGACTCTTTAGAGCGTCCGTGGTTTTTCCCTTAGACCTTGCCTCTAACATCTTTCCTACGGTAATCAAGGTAAGAATCATGGCTGCCGATTCAAAGTAGAATTCTTCCATGTAATGCATGACCCCATCCATGTCTCCCCGCACCTGGGCGCCTGTCATGGCAAATAAAGCATAGGTACTGTAGACAAAGGCAGCGCTGGAGCCTAAGGCTACCAGGGTGTCCATATTTGGAGCCCGGTGCAGCAAGCCTTTAAAGCCGCTGATAAAGAACTTTTGATTGATCACCATAATCACAATGGTTAAAAGCATTTGTAAAAGGCCCATAGCTACATGATTGCCTTCAAAAAAAGGAGGCAGGGGCCATCCCCACATCATATGTCCCATAGAAAAATACATGAGAATCAACAAAAATCCGATCGAAGACACCAGCCGTTTCTTAAGACGTGGGGTCTCTAAATCCCTCAAGGCATCCTCCTGTTCCTCCAGTCTCCCGCTCTTTGATTTTCCTGCTTCTTTTTCCTTAGCACCATACCCTGCGTCTGTCACTGCTTTAATAATCGCTGCAGGTTCTGCAGTCCCCTCCACTCCCATGGAATTGGTCAGAAGACTTACAGAGCAACTAGAAACTCCGGGCACCCCAGACACAGCCTTTTCCACCCGGGCACTGCAAGCAGCACAACTCATTCCTGTTACAATATATTGTTTCATTGATGTCATCCAACCTCCTAACGCATGAGCTTTTGTAAGGTCACTACCAGTTCTTCAATGGTTTCATCCTTACCTTCTCTTATATCCTTAGCCACACAGGTCTTAATATGATTCTCCAAAAGGACCTTATTAAAGCTATTAAGAGCCGCCCGGATGGCTGACACCTGCACAAGAATATCTGTGCAATAGGCATCCTTTTCAAGCATCCCCTTGACACCGCGAACCTGCCCCTCAATACGACTTAGGCGGTTCATCAAATCCTTATATTCCTTCTCACTGCGGTCCTTAGTCTTATGGCTGCAGCAGCAGGCCCCTTTTTCTTCCTCTTCCTGCAGGCAAAGGCCCTCCTCTTGTTCTACTATCTCCTCTTTTTTAAGACAGCATTTTTTGCTATCTTCCTTCATCGTCTTCACCTTCTTTTTGTTTCATATTATACGATCGAGATTCTGAAATCTTTCCCCACTTGTAGCTAGGCTTGCGCAAATTAGTCTCTTACAACCAGCCACTCTTATCGTATACCCTTTATGGGTATTTGTAAACCCCCTGGGGGTATATTCTATAAATATTCTCTCCGTCTTTTGTCTGAATTTTCTGATATTTTTATATTTTTTTATTTATTTTCACTTTTTATATTGACAGAACTCTTTTTGCATGTTATATTAAGTTCAACAAAAAACAAGAGAGAAAAGAGGAGATCAGTAAAAAAACAATTACTAGACTCAGAAAAAATTAAAGTAAGGAGGTTAGTCCACCAGAAATATTAATCAAAACTTCATAATCTAAGAAAGGTAAAAGGTATAGTCCAATGTACATGGAAGAAAATTAATAGCCCTTCATTGAAAACAAGATGATTCAATGAAGGGCTATTTTATTGTGTTTTTTTAATTTACTACGCCAACAAGTCTCTTACCATCTGGGCTGTAAATTCCACGCGTTCTAGGTTTTCCACTTCAATCTGATACAGGGCATTTGCTGCAATATGCTCTGCTGCCTGCTCCAGATCACGGATTCCTGAGGTATCCGAATACTGCTTAATCACTTCCTCTAATCCATCTTCCGTCAGAAGGCACTCCTCTTTTCGCATGCCCATATGTTTTAAAACCTTAGGCAGGGCAAATTTGGAGAAGATTACCTTCTTTTCCTCTGCTGTATAATCCGGAATATCGATCACTGCAAATCTGGACATTAAAGGTGCACTAATCTGGTCCTTGTCATTAGCAGTTGCAATGGGATAAACTCCCACGGTAGGGATCATACATTCCATATAGTTGTCTGTAAATCCAAGATTATCAAGCAAGGTAAGGAGCACATCCGCCGGATTTCCATTTCCCTTTCCGGCTGCAGCCTTATCAAGCTCATTGATGATAAATACCAGGTTAGATTCCCCTGCCATGGAAAAGGCATCCATAATGATACCGGGCTTTGCATTTGCATAAATACGGGAGCTTCCTGTCAACTGCTCCGGATCATTAATGGAACTCATATCCAGGGTGGTCCATGGTAATTTTAAAATTCTGGCTACTGCATAGGCAATCTGTGATTTACCGGTTCCTGCAGGCCCTACCAACAAAAGACCATAGGCCGGCAAGGTGTGGGTTCGATTGATCTGGATAATGGTTTCGATAATTCTCTGCTTGACCCTCTCCATACCATAGAGCTCCTCATCCAAAATTTTTCTTGCTTCCTCCGGGTCAATGGCCTCAAAATACTGACTTTTCCACTGAATATTCATCATGATGGAAAGTGCCCGCTGGGCATGTCTTCTCTCCTCCGGAGAAACCTCATTGGAACGAGCTACCGCCAGATTTCTTCTGGCCCAAAGCCTTATATTGTCCGGCAAGGTTCTTCCTGCACAATTCATAAAGTCAGTGATGCTCTGAATGCTGGTAAGCTTCATCTCATCCCCTTCTTCATCCTGGTCCTCATCTTCCACTGCATCCTGGGGTGCATCGCTGGCCAAAAGTCTCTCAATCATAAATTGCAGGAAACCATCCTCCGCTGAAAGCTTGGTGCCTCCGCCGAAAGCAATCTCCCTGATTTTATAAACCGCATATCCGTCTTCTAAATTTTTTCCGGATAAACGGACGCTGATATGGTTCTCACCCAACCATTTCAAGAGGCTGACAAATCTTGCATCGATCTTCAAAATATCAGCCAAAAAGGTCTCATCCTCTTCCTTAAATTCAAAGGCTGTCCTCTTAATAGGATTAATGAACATTCCGTTGGAATGGTGCTTCCACTGCTTTTTCTTATTATCGAGAACTAAAATAGGCTGCTCATAAGAAGTACTTCTGGCATTGGATTTAAATGTCGTATAGGTACATTCAGCCACCTTTTCCTTGTCTGGTGTATTGTTAAAATCAAAAACCGGCATAGCTTTTAACTCCTTTGTTGATTCTTTAAAATTCTACAGTGCCTATAATACACGAATCCTTCTTTCCATGCAAATATTTCTATAGGACCTCTATCATCTTTTCGCTATGATTCCCCTGATTTCAGACCGCAAAAAAGCACAAATCATTGGACTGATTTTTGTACATCTTTCTGCTTGTTTTTCACTTGAGGCAGGCAAATTAGGATGATATAATGTCTCGGTATTGTATTGTATCCGGGTTGTCCGGAATGATAACAAGGAGGAATTGAATAATGAAGAACCAAAAACATGACACTCGTTGGATGGTAAGCGTGGCACTTATGGCAGCCATTGTAATCGTACTGGCTAATACGCCGCTTGGTATGATACAGCTTCCAATTATTAAGGCTACAACTGTACACATCCCTGTAATCATCGGAGCTATTTTGCTTGGACCAATGGCCGGTGGAATTTTAGGATTTGTCTTCGGTATGTGCTCTTTAATCAGCAACACCATGGCACCTACCTTATTATCCTTTGCATTTTCACCCTTTATGAGCACTTCAGGAATTCCCGGGGCGATCAAAGCTATCTGGGTATCTGTAGGATGCCGGATGCTGATTGGTATTGCTGCCGGTTGGTTATGGATTTTATTTAAAAATTTAAAGGTAAATGACGTGATTGCCCTTCCGATCGTTGGATTTGCAGGTTCCATGGTAAATACCATCACTGTAATGGGAAGCATCTATCTTCTGTTTGCAAAACAGTATGCGGAAGCAAAAGATGTAGCCGTTACTGCTGTTTGGGGATTGGTTATGGGAACCGTAACTGCTTCCGGTATTCCTGAGGCAATTGCTGCTGCTATCTTAGTATTGGCTATTGGAAAGGCCCTGGTCTTGGTATTTAGACGCATGGGTATGATGGATTTTTCCGCAGCTAACACCGTAGAATCAAAATAAATCACTTATAACTTATAATAAAATAATACGATACAAGGGGGCTTATACATGATCATGTAGCCCCCTTATTGTTTGTAAATATTTTTGATTTTTTAAATTTTCTATTTTTTTGCTTGACATTCATTTCATTCATATGCTAATATATCCAAGTGTCACGGACACAGAACAATCTATAGGGGATTGGTCAAGTGGTATGATAGGGGTCTCCAAAACCTTTGGCGGGAGTTCGATTCTCTCATCCCCTGCTTTTAAAAAAACTCGCAAGTTTTTGACTTGCGAGTTTTTTTGTTTGTTTATTTGTTATTTCTTTATTTTGTCTACCGCTTTCTCCAGGCGGTCTAGGGCCTCTTTTTTTGTACACCAGCTGGTACAAAAGCGAATGGCTGATCTTCCATCCGGCAGTTTCTCCCAAAGCTCTCCCTCAGATGTTTTTCGAATGATTTCATAATCCTGGTCCGGTATAATTGGAAATTGCTGATTCGTAGGCGAATCAAAAAGCATTTCATATCCTGCGGATTTAAAAATGTCCCTCACTCTATAAGCCATTTCGTTGGCATGGCGGCCCAGTTCAAAGTAAAGACCATCCTTCATTAATTCCTCAAATTGTATTCCAAGAAGGCGTCCTTTTGCCAGCATCCCCCCTCTTTGCTTGATCATATAACGGAAATCCCTTGTAAGGGCCGGATTGGTGATGACCACTGCCTCTCCAAATAAGGCCCCAACTTTTGTTCCTCCAATATAGAAGATATCGGAAAACTTAGCCAAATCCGGTAAGGAAACATCGGTATCCTCGGCCATAAGGCCGTAGGCCAAACGGGCACCGTCAACAAATAAGGGCAGTTCATGCTCTTGGCAGACCCTATGAATATCTTCTAGTTCCCGGTGGCTATATAAGGTCCCATATTCTGTAGGATGAGAGATATATACCATTCCCGGCTGGACCATATGCTCAAAGCTTCCATCGGATGCATGGTCTACACAGGCTTTTTTGATCTGGTCTGCCTGAATCTTTCCATTTACTGCCGGAAGGGCCAAAACCTTGTGTCCTGTAGCTTCAATGGCCCCTGTCTCGTGGACGTTAATATGACCATTTTCTGCACACAGAACGCCCTGATAAGGCCTAAGGACGGAGGCAATAACCGTTGTATTTGTCTGGGTTCCTCCTACAAGGAAATGCACGTCAGCCTCCGGTGCATGGCAAAGATCCCGAATCATTGCCCTTGCATGGGCACAGTGCTCATCATTTCCATATCCTACCGTCTGTTCAAAATTGCTTGCCTCCAAAGCTTTTAATATATTGGGGTGGCAGCCTTCCCCGTAATCACAATGAAATAAATCCATAGACTCCTCCTTCGATTTTTCTTATCTTGCTTATTATATCACAAGCGACAAGCCTGGTGTTTCCTCCAATCTTTTACAATTTTCACAATAGAAATTTTCCTTTTCCTACATTTTACTTTCTCATTACACAAAATTAACTTTTTCATAGACGAAGTCTCCTTTGGATGTTATATTTATTGATAGTGGGGTATTTTTTTAACACATTTTTAAAGGGTATTTTCTCTAAAGAAAATGCCAGTCATGGAGGCAAACTATGGACATTTTTTCAATGATTCTATCCTTACTCAGCGGAGTTGCATTGTTCCTTTTTGGTATGCAGCTTATGGGAGACGGACTGAAGATGGTAGCCGGTGACAAGTTGGAGTCTTTTCTCTATAAGATGACCAACACACCCCTTAAAGGAGTCGCCCTTGGAACCATCGTTACTTCTATTATTCAATCCTCTTCCGCTACCACCGTTATGGTTGTTGGTTTTGTTAACTCAGGTATGATGAAGTTAATCCAGGCCATTGGTATTATTATGGGTGCTAACATCGGTACCAGTATTACCGGTTGGATTCTCTGTCTTTCCTATATCGACGGCTCCAGTGGAATTGCCAAGATCCTCTCCACTGCCACCATTAGCGCGATTGTGGCTATTGTTGGTATTATTTTAAAAATGGCATCCAAGCGTTCCACCTACCGAAACCTGGGAAATATCATGCTGGGATTTTCTATTTTGATGTTTGGTATGCAAACCATGAGTGGCGCGGTATCTCCTTTAAAGGAAAGCGCTTCCTTCACCAATATGCTTACCATGTTCTCGAATCCTTTGGCAGGTATCTTGCTTGGTATTGTATTTACTGCTATTTTGCAGAGCGCTTCTGCTGCGGTAGGTATCTTACAGGCCCTTTCCGTAACAGGATCCTTAACCTTTGCAACTGCCTTTCCTATTATTCTTGGTATCGGTGTAGGTGCCGCATGTCCGGTACTTATTTCAGGTATCGGTGCCAACAAGAACGGACAAAGAACGGCCCTTGTTTATCTTTTAAATGACTTGTTCGGTATGATCATCTGGGGATGTATTTTCTATGCTACAAATGCTGTGGTACATTTCACATTTATGGGAACTACCATGAGCCCGGTACTGATCGCTATCACCAATACTGTATTTAGAGCTGCCACTGTATGCGTCCTCTTCCCATTTATTCCTAAAATCGAGAAGTTGGTATGCTACCTCATTAAGGACTCTGAGGAAGACCTAGAAGATTTGGCTGACAGCGCGGATTTCGATCTTTTAGAGGAACGTCTTCTTTCCTACCCTGCCCTGGCAGTAGCTCAGTCTGCAAGAGCCTTAACCGGCATGGGAAAGAATGTACGGAAAAATGTTGGCAGGTCTTTGGGATTGGTCAAAGAATTTAATCAAGAGAAGTATCGCAAGGTTGTCACAAAGGAAGACCTGATTGACAAGTATGAGACCAAGCTTGGAGAGTATCTCATGCAGCTTTCTAAGAGGGAGTTAAATACAGCCCAGACCAGACAGGTATCTATTTTCCTTCATGTAATCAGCGACTTAGAGCGTGTAGGCGACTATGCTTATAATGTAGCCCGGGTGACCAATGAGATCAACGAGAGCAAGATCGTTATGTCAGAAGACGCCAATAAGGAATTGGATCTTATCATGGAAGCCGTTAAGGAATGCGTCGACCTTACCGCGGATGCCCTGAAAGAATATTCCGAAGAAAAACGCTTTAGAATCCGATCTCTTGCCACCATCGTTGCCGCCTTGGGTGAAGATATGAAGATGCATCATGTCACCCGCCTAAGCCACGGGGAATGCGATCTAAAGCAGGGAACTGCATTTACTGATCTTTTAAACAGCTTCGAGCGTATGACAGCCCACTGTACCGGCGCAGCAACTGCCATCGGGAAATTAGAGGAAGGGGATACCAATATGCATATCCACTCTTCTATTTTAGATGAGGACGAGGACGAAGCTGCAAGAGAAAAGCTGAAATCAATTGCAAAAACCTACAAGCCTCTTTTAGAGGAATATCGCAAGAAATATCAGTTAGATGCCTAAGATAAATGTATGAGATAGAATCGACTTTTATATATTTAACGAAATTTTAACGCAAGTAAGAAAACGAATTTAACTTTCAATTGATAAACTACCTTCGAAGCAAAGGAGCAGATCCATTTAAATAAGCTCCTTGATATGATTGATTTCATAGAAAGAAGGTAGTTTTTTTATGACAAAATTATGGAAGATTCTAAGCAATCATTTTCAAATAGAAAGAGTCCCTATGGTTTTTTTAGTTCTTATGAGCATCCTGGGATTTCTTCTTGGCAGCATGATTTCCTGCCTTGTATATGGGCTTTTGTCCCTGTCCCTTTCAAAGCTTTTCCTCCTTTGTATCGTTGGAGGCTATGGTTGTGTCCTTGCTTTTCTTGGAGCAATTCTTTACGAATATCGACATATCTAAGATCCCATTCATTTATGATAGGGAGGAAATTTCTAGTTTCAGAATTAGAATTTCCTCCCTATCTTTTTTTATGACTATATAGAAATTTTATCGAAAACAAATTCTTCCTTCATCTTTTCATATTCCCCTAATGGGTCTATAATACTTTCTGGCGGATTTATTATATGCCGATCAAGGACTTAATCTAAGTCCTGCAACCTATGATTTATTCAAAGGATGAGGGGGAAAATCATGAAGAATAATCAAATGTCTGAATCCGTACTAACGGCCTGCTTTCTATCTATGTCCGGAGGCTTACAGGACGCCTACACCTACATGTTTCGAGGCAAGGTTTTTGCCAATGCAGCCACCGGCAACTTCGTATTACTGAGTCAATGCATTGCCGAAAAAGATCCCAAGACGGCCATCCATTATATCGTCCCGATTCTCTTTTTCGCTTCAGGGATTTTTATATCCGAATCCATTCGTCTCATATTTAAAGATAAAAATATATCTATACACTGGCGGCAGTTGGTTCTTGGGGTAGAGATTCCTTTGCTATTTGCTGTAGGATTTATTCCCAGAACTTCCACTGCCAACCTGATTGCAAATGCCATGGTAAGCCTGGCCTGCTCTATGCAGGTGCAAGCCTTTCGTAAGGTCAACGGATATGCCTATTCCAGCACCATGTGTATCGGAAATATGCGAAGCGGCATGGACTCTTTTTGTCATTATGTCCATTCAAAAAATCCGGAATATCTTAGAAAGGCCCTGCACTATTTTGCCATCATTCTATTATTTGGAGTAGGCGCTGCCTTGGGCGGACAAATTCTTCCTTTCTTGAAAGTAAAAACCATTTGGCTCTCTTGCGGACTGCTTTTTATAAGTTTTCTAATGATGTTTGCCAGGGAAGAAGAAGAACTTCTAAAAAAATATAAGGGTAAGATTCATTAAAACAAAGAGGGCACAGAAGCGACTGAAAAGTTGCTCCTGTGCCCTCTCTTTTTTCTTATGTAGTCCTATTAGAACTTAAAAGTATTCAGTCCAACCTCCTGGTTGAATTCTCGGTCCACCTCGCCGTCAATGATCTGAATGACCATCTCACAGGTAGCACTGATGATGGCTTCGTTTAAATGTCCTCCCACCACGTGGCCTTCTGTATCTCCTGCACTCATGTGAAGGTGGGCATAATATTCTCCATTCATAGTACTTACTGTACCGGTAAGGGAAACAATCTCCATATCTCCCGTAAAATGGTTGGCATAGTACTTTTTCTCCTGGGTATGAAATACACCTACGGTAATATCATTGGTGGCTCCAAGGGCGGATACCGAGGCCAGCTTAATCTCTTCTTTTTCAGAGATGATCTGTAACTGCTGCAAGATCTCCTCTCCCTTGTCTAAGCGAGCTACAATTGTATGTCCAAATCTTTTATAATCCATGATTTTTTTCATCCTCCTTCATGCATTCTTTGCCTTATTATATACCTTTTTCAGCTAAAAGCCTATGAAAAATCAAGGCAAAATCCTATGTATGATAGGCCTCAATTCCTGTTCGCTCCGTTCATAGCAACTTGCCTCGCACCGTCTGCCACAAGCTTAGAGCAGATAAATGGTACTTAAGCTCTGAATGTTTTAATGGTTCGAAATACCTGCTCCACTGTATCTGTCATATTTTTCATGGCATTTTTAGGATCTAAGGCTTCCTCTAGGCTGGTGACCTTTCTTAAAACCGGGAAGAAGGCATCGATTCCTTCTTGATTGCAAGCCACTGCATCCTCTGTCACACAGCCGGAAAATCCAAGCACCGGCAGGCCATATTCCTTTGCAAGCCTTGCAACACCGATCGGGGCTTTTCCCATGACGGTCTGGCCATCCAATCGGCCTTCTCCTGTGATGACCAGGTCAGCATCTTTTACATAGGACTTAAGATCTGTTTCCTCCAAAACGATTTTAATTCCGGACTCCAGGCTTCCTCCCAAAAAGCTAAGGAAGGCAAATCCCATACCACCTGCTGCCCCTGCTCCCGGATAATTTTCATCTGCATTGGGGAACTTTTTCTTTGCCAGGCCAGCGTAAGTTAGGAGCCACCTGTCCATATCCTGAATCATCTCCGGAGTCGCTCCCTTTTGAGGGCCATAGATCGCTGAGGCCCCCTTAGGACCACATAAGGGGTTGGTTACATCGCATGCTATGCGAAAGCTACAATCTTTTAAGTCTGAAAGCACATGGTCTGTTCCAATGCTTTTTAAATCCTTTAATCCGATTGCCCCTCTTGGAATGGCCTGACCCTTCTCATCCAGAAAATCAAAGCCTAAGGCCTGAAGCATACCAACTCCTCCATCATTGGTGGCGCTTCCTCCGATGCCTACTACAAAATGTCGGCAACCCTTCTCAATGGCATCCCGGATGACCTCTCCCACACCGTAGCTTGTTGTATAGAGTGGATTTTTTTCCTCCCTCGACACCTGGGTGATTCCTGCTGCCCCGGACATTTCGATAATAGCCGTATGGGTCTTTTCCACAATTCCGTAAGGGCAGCTGACCTTTTTCCCGGCAGGACCTGTAACATCCACCTGAACCGTCCTTCCCTGGCAGGCTGAAACAATGGCATCCACCGTTCCCTCTCCGCCGTCAGCCAAGGGTCGAACCACAAGTTCTGCATCCTCGAAAACTCGCTTTACTCCAGCCTTGGCACTCTCCCCAGCTTCCATAGAAGACATGCTTCCCTTGAAAGAATCAATTGCGATCACAACTTTCATAGCTTTCCTATACCTCCTGTCATTTATGTGTGTATCAACTTTGTAGCCCTATTGTATCAAAAAAGCCAGCTTCTTCTTTTTCTTCTCTTATGCTATAATTAAAAGTCCTTGGGTTTTTCCTGCGCCATTCTGCCTGGGATAAACCCAAAGAAGCGAACTATAAGAGATTGGAGAACATTTAAAAATGAATCTAAGCTTTCATACCTATCTAATTGTATGTCCTTTTGTCTTCCTAGCCGGTCTTGTGGATGCCATCGGCGGTGGCGGCGGCCTAATCTCCCTTCCGGCTTACCTGATCGCCGGACTGCCGACCCATACAGCAATTGCCACCAATAAAATTTCCAGTACCTTTGGAACCGGCCTGGCCACCTACCGGTTTGCAAAGGCAAAATTAATTAATGTAAAGCTGGCAATTCCTTCGGTGCTGGCAGCCATTATCGGGTCCTCTATAGGTGCCAAAATTTCTTTATTGGTTCCGGAAAAGATTTTATCCTATGTGCTCATGATCATTCTGCCCTTGGCTGCCTTCTTTGTCTTAAATAAAAAGCTTTTTAATGACGAAGGCGCTACGACCGTGACTCTTGATTTTCGCACCTACCTAACAGCTTCCCTGGCTGCCTTGATCGTAGGTATTTATGATGGATTCTACGGCCCCGGCACCGGCACCTTCTTAATCATTGCCTTTACGGTTTTTGCCAAGTTAAATATCCAAACCTCCAATGCCCAGGCAAAGATCATTAACCTGACTACCAACATAACCTCTTTGGTCATCTTTCTAATCAACGGCCAGGGGCTCCTTTACTTAGGCATTGCCGCTGCCATCTGTAATATGGCCGGGGGCTATCTTGGAGCTGGTCTTGCCATGAAGAATGGGGCTAAAATCGTTCGGCCAAGTATCATTTTTGTACTTATCTTACTAGTATTTAAAGTTCTTGGATTCTTCTAAAATCAAAGAGCTTTTTGCGAGCAATAAAAGGCGGGAAATTCCGAATCTTCAGAATTTCCCGCCTTTTTTTTATCTACCAGGCTTATAAGCTGCCTTAAAAAGTTCTAGGAGAAATATTTTTCTTTCACAATCTCCACCGGCATATCCTCTCCGGTCCAAAGCTTGAAGGATGCAGCTCCTTGATATAAGAGCATGTACATGCCATTGGCTGTCTTGCAGCCTGCTTCCCTTGCTTCTCTTAAGAATCTTGTCTCGGCCGGATTGTAGATAACATCAAATACAAACAAGCCCTCATGAAGCATGTCGGTGTCCGGAAGGACTGTAGCGTCGGTATTTGGAGCCATTCCTACAGAGGTTCCGTTTACTAAAATTGCACTGTCTGCGATAGAAGCTCGGATCAAGTCCGGATCAGAAAAATCATGCAGGCTTACCTTGCAGTCGGTTCTCTCATTTAACTTGGCCGCAATGGACTCTGCTCTGTCGTAGAAGTTGTCTTTTACATTAAATACATTGATCTCTGCCACTCCGTCTAAGGCTGCCTGAACTAGGATTGCAGTTGCTGCTCCACCGGCTCCAAAGAGGGTCATCTTCTTTCCGATGATATCTACACCATTCTCGGCAACCGCCCGCATAAATCCTACACCGTCTGTGGTATAAGCAGTAAGGACTCCATTGTCATTGACCACGGTATTGCAAGCGCCTGAAATCTCTGATGCGGGAGAAAGCTTGTCTGCCAACTTGCACATAATATTCTTTCCCGGCATGGTAATGTTCCATCCTCTGGCTCCCATAGTGCGAAGGCCTTCCACTGCCTGGGGCATCTTGTCTTCCGGTACATCAAAGGCAAGGTAGGAATAATCCAATCCCAACTGATCGCATGCCTCGTTGTGCATCTCCGGAGAAATACTGTGGGCTACCGGGCTTCCCAGTAAGCATAATAAACCTGTGTGTCCTGTAATATGTTTTGACATAATAAATAATTTCCTTTCCTCAAATAGCTACCTCAAACTATACACGATTTAACGCGATAAAGCAACACAGCGAATGATACCTTTTTGGTATGTATTTTTGTACTTTGAAATTTTTCATACATGGGTTATAATCAGGATGTTGAGGCCGTAAATTCCTTGCCTCAAAAAAGGATTGCCCCTTGCCTTTCTGGCAGGCAATTCTTAAAAAATAAGATGACAAATTTATATAAAATTGGTCGGAATGGAGAGATTATGAATATTGTTTGCCTAGATTTAGAAGGGGTATTGGTCCCTGAGATTTGGATTACCTTTGCTGAAGAAAGCGGAATTGTCGAGCTTAAGAGAACTACCAGAGACGAGCCGGACTATGATAAGTTAATGAAGTATCGTCTTGACATCTTAAAGGCCCATGGCATGGGAATTAAGGAAGTACAAGAAACCATTTCCCGCATTGATCCAATGCCCGGAGCCAAGGAATTTTTGGATGAACTTCGAGACCTGACCCAGGTCCTGATCTTAAGTGATACCTTCACTGAATTTGCAGGACCCTTGATTAAGAAGCTGGGAAATCCTACCATTTTCTGTAACTCCTTAGAGATTGCGGAAGACGGAGAGATTACAGACTTTAAGATGCGCTGTGAGAATACCAAATATACCACCGTAAAGGCCCTGCAGTCCATTGGATTTGATACCATTGCCAGCGGTGACAGCCACAATGATCTGGGCATGATACAGGCCAGCAAGGCAGGCTTCCTCTTCAAGAGCACAGACGCTATTAAGGCGGAATATCCGGAGATTCCGGCCTACGAAACTTACGATGAATTATTGGCTGCTATTAAGGCTGTTTTATAGCTTTCATAAGCATCCAAATGCTTTACACTAAAAAAGATCCCGATTCTTAAAGCAAGAAGAATCGGGATCTTTTTTATAAGCTCTAGGCTTTAGATTTGGCCTTGTTTCATTCTCTGAAAGAAGTCCTTGGTCTCTCTTGCCACAACTCCACTTAGGGCAAAGAGGGCAATCATATTCGGAAGAGCCATCAGTCCGTTAAAGATATCTGCAATGGTCCATACCGCACTTACGGTCATATAGGGTCCGATAAATACTGCAAGAATATAAATCCAGCGGAAGGTCTTAACAGCTCCCATATTTCCACCGGTCAGGTACTCTAGGCAGCGCTCGCTGTAATAATCCCAGCCAAGAATGGTCGTAAAAGCAAAGAATACCAGGCAAAGCATCAATATAAAGGCAGAAACCTGTCCCGGGAAGGGAAGGCCATTTTGGAAGGCATAGGAAGTAACTTCGACTCCCTCTAAACCTTCTACCTGCCAAGCACCTGTGATGACAATAGAAAGTCCTGTCAAGGTACAGATGACAATGGTATCAATAAAGGTTCCTGTCATGCTGACAAGGCCCTGACGAACCGGCTCCTTAGTCTGAGCTGCCGCCGCTGCGATGGGGGCACTACCAAGACCTGCCTCATTAGAGAAAATACCTCTGGCAACACCCTTTTGCATAGCCACTAAGAAGCTACCCACTGCTCCTCCTGTTATAGCCTTGGGGCTGAAGGCTGCCACCACAATAGTCTTAAAGGCTGCCGGTACCTCAGATAAATTAGTGAAAACCAGGATCAAAACAAATACGATATAAATAATGGCCATAAAAGGCACCACGATCTGACTGACGCTGGCAATTCTCTTAACGCCTCCAATTAATACAGCCGCTACACATACTGCCAAGACTAGGGATGCAATGACCACTGCCCAGGAATATTCTCCTACAAAAAGATTGACTGTGTGGGCATTGTTTGGATCAAAGAAATTATGAATGGCACTGGCGATACCATTTACCTGACTGAAGGTACCGATACCAAAGAGGCCTACGCAAACGCCAAAAAAGGCAAACAGCTTGGCAAGCCAGGTCCACTTCTTTCCCATTCCCTGCTCAATATAGTAGAAGGGTCCTCCAAGACTGTGACCATCCGGGGCCACTACCCGGTACTTGACTGCCAAAAGGCCTTCTGAAAACTTGGTTGCCATTCCAAGAAAGGCTGCCACGATCATCCAGAATAAGGCTCCCGGTCCTCCTGCACATACGGCCGTAGCAACACCTACGATGTTACCGGTTCCGATGGTGGCACTTAAGGCTGTACAAAGAGCTGAGAAACTAGAGATCTCTCCCTCCCCGCCTTCTTCATTTAAGACCATCCATTTGAGGGCAAGGGGCAGCTTTCGCACCTGCAAGACCCCTAAACGAAGGGTTAAAAGAAGGCCTCCTGCCATAATAAGCACCATTAAAGGCACGCCCCAAACGAAGTTATCGATGGCTCCTAATACATTGTTAATTGTGTTCCACATGTTCTTTTCCTCTCCTATATATTTTTTTAATATAAGGATGCAAAATTCTGGTGGAGATAATTGGAAATTAGATAAGATACTTTAAGAACTATAATATCTTCTCTGTCCATTTGCCTGAGAGATTCCCATAAGCGCTGTAAGATCCGCTTATAAGTTGCACCTTCGGCCCCCGACTTTTTAATCCGGGTGTCTCCAGAGAGTCGATCCATTTACAGTTGCACCGGTCCCGCCGGCACCTGAGAGTGTTACTCCTTCGGTAGATGTTTCCATCGTTTTCCTGCAAACTTCATCTCGAAAATTGCTCCAAAGTTGTAGCTTTTTAAACAAGGCAAATTATAAAAACCCTGGGAAATCCAGTTTTTAGACAGTTTTCCATGCCTGTTTAAACACACAACCTTTCTCTACTATACTTTGTAGGCGCCTATATTGCAAGAAGAATTTTATTCTTTTAGCACAATAAAGCAAAAAAGCACTGTATGCATTTAAATAAATACAAAAAAGATCCCACGGACCTTTGCCCATGGGATCTTTTATTTACCTTTTACATTGTCATCGATTGTTATGCCAATCCATGCTCTTCAAGGAAATCGTATGCACATCTCTTACCATGTTCGATTCTTCTTGTTCTGTAATGGAACAATAGAATTGTAAGAAGTGTAAATACTAAGATAATTGCGATCATAACTACTACAGTTTCTGTAATATTTCCTGCTCCGCAAATTGCTTTACGGAATCCATCTACTACATAAGTAAACGGAACATATTTATGTAAGGCATTTGCTAAGCTTCCGGAAATCTCTACCGGATAGGTTCCTGCGGATCCTGCCAACTGAAGTACCATGAATACTAACATTAAGAAGCTTCCTACCTTACCCAAGGCTACGTTTGCGAAATACTGCATAGACATAAATGCCAAACAAGATAAGCATGCTACGAAGAGCTCTTTTCCAAGGTCTGCCGGATTAAATCCTAAGCTTACATGTGCAACTCCTACCACGATAAGTCCCATAAGAACTGCTGCCGGGTAAGCTACACTGGCTTTGCTGAGCCACCAGCTGAAGGAATTCTTTAACTTTCCTTTATATTTTGTAAGTGGGTACAATAAGCAGAATGCCAACGCTCCTACCCAAAGTCCTACACACATCATATATGCGCTCATGGCTGAACCATTATTGTCAACCGTTGTAATCTGTGTCTCCTCCGCCTTAACCGGGGCTGAGAACATGTCTAATGTCTTATCTGTTGCTTTATTATCGGCTACTGTATCTGCGCCGTCCTGTAATGCATCTTTTAATGTAATTGATCCATCTTTTAAGCTTGCAAGTCCCTCGCCTAATGTTACGGATCCATCTGCCAACTGCTGTGCTCCACTCTGAATCTGTCCTGCTCCGCTTGTAAGCTGCTCAGAACCGCTGTTTAAAGTAGAATTATTTGCTACCAACTGGTTGGTACCTGAAAGAAGGCTTGCTGCTCCTTCGTCTAACTGGTTTACACCGGATACTGCGGAAGCGGTTCCTGCCTTCAAAGTCTGGGTTCCTGCTGCCAATGTAGTTGCTCCTGCATCTAACTGGTAAACACCGTCTCCTAAGGTTCCTGCTCCTGCTGCTAAGGTTCCTGCTCCTGTTGCCAACTGGCTTGCACCTGCTGTCAGCTGATATTCATTCGCATATTGTCCGTTTGCCAGCTTTTCGCCTGAAAGCTGATCAAATCCGGCAATCAAGGTCTTCATACCTGTTGCTGCAGCCGGGAAAGCGCTTGTACTGGTCTTAAGAGAAGTAATTCCTGCACCCAGAGTGTTTGCTCCATCGCTTATGGTATCTGCACCTGCGCTGAGACTTGCCAGGCCTGTATCAAGGCTAGCTGCTCCTTCGCTTAGAGCCTTGGTTCCTGTAGCTAACTGCTGGGTTCCTTGGCTCAGAGTGCCTGCGCCTATGCTAAGATCAGAAGTTCCTGAACGAAGTGCTTGGGTTCCTGCACTAAGCTGTGTCGTTCCTGCACTAAGCTTCTCTACTCCTGTATTAAGAGTGTCCGCTCCTGCGCTAAGAGTCGCCGTGCCTGTTTTTAATGTTGTGACAGCAGGTGAAATAGCTGTGATAGTTTTATTAGCTCCATCTGCAAGGCCCGCAGCCTGTTTGGATGTGCCTAATACGGTGTTTAACTGCTCTTTCACAGTCTTTTTAGTATCATCTGAAGCTCCTGTTTTCTCAGCTGCCAAGTTTAAAGCATCTGTTGTTGAATTCAAGGCTGTAGCTGCCGCATTTAGATTCTCGGAATTTTGATTCAAAGTTGCCAATTCCTGGCTAACGTCTACAGAAGTCGAAGTTGTTGTAAATTCCATGCCTGATACTGTTTGTACCTGGTCTGTACTTACCAAACTGGTTCCCTGTAAGGCTTCAAGAGAACTTTCTAGAGATGCTTGTGTTTCCTCTGAAAGATCCCCACTTGCCAGTGCTCTTTCAATAGCTTCTACCGCGCTAGTGATGGCGCTGTTAGAACTATCTATTTTCGCATTGTTCTGGTCTACAGTACTATTTACTGTAGCAACCTGACTATTAATACTATCTGTAGCTTCAGAAATTTTTGCATTATTTTCTGCCGCAACTGCATTTACTTCGTCTGCTGCTGTATTAATCTTTGCGCTTGCGCTTTCCATAGCACCAGAAGCAGTCATGGCCTCATTAGATGCGCTACTTGCATTTACGGATGCATTACTTGTCTGTTCAGCTGCACCATCATTAAAAGTAGCTTTGCTCTCTTCCTGATAATCCTTTACGATCTGTTCAATTTGCGCATATGTATTTGCCGCTGCTGTAGATGTATCTCCAACAAGATAAGCTAATCCGCCATTTTCATCATTTCCATACATTGCATACTGAAGTTTATCTACTCCTTTAGCAACTTCAGCCGCTCCTTTTTTCAAGTCTAGGGCTCCTGCTACTAAGGATGGACTTTCTTTGCTTCCTACATTTACGGCTTCATTAAGTGCGGAAGCTCCTGTATCTACAGTAGCTGCTCCTGCATCAACTTTAGCCGCTCCGTCTGCTAAGCTTTTTGCTCCTGCATCCACGCTAGCTAGTCCTGCATCCACAGTGGCTGCTCCTGCTGCCAGTGTATCTGCTCCTGCCTTTGCTGTCTTTGCTCCATCTGCTAAGCTTTTTGCTCCTGCTACTAGGGAAGGACTTGTGTTACTTCCTAAGTTTACGGCTGTATCAAGCTGGCTGATACCTGCAAATACCTGGTCTAACTTTGTCAGGCCTTCTAACTGATTTACGCCGGCATGTAACTGGTCTACACCACCGATGTAAGTATTAAGTCCGGTACTTAAGCTATTTGCTCCGGTGCTTAGGCTTTCAGTACCTGCTGTCAAGGTTGGAACTGCACTTGCCAACTGACTGGTTCCGCTCTTTAAAGAAGCAGTTCCATCAACTAACTGGCCGGCTCCATCGTCTAACTGGCTAGATCCTGATGCCAACTGGCTGGTTCCACTCTTTAACTGAGAAGCCCCTGAATCAACCTGGGCTACACCGTCGGTGTAGGTCTTAAGTCCTGTGGTCAATGTTTGAGAGCCATCTTTAAAGGTAAGAGTTGAGTCTGCCAATACCTGTAAGTTCTCACTGATGGTATCATTTCCATCAATCAGCTGGTCGGTTCCATCTTCGATCTCTCCGGCTCCGTCAGCTGCTTCCTGCATACCGTCTCCTGCATCTGCAATGGATGTAAATACTTCGTCTGCATAGGTTCTTACGATTTCCTCTGCAAGAGTATCCTTAATCTTGGTAATTGCTGAAGTAGATAACTTCGATGCAATGTAATTGGTTCCCGGGTTGGTCTCATAGTTTAAAACCATCTGGGCCGGGGTGTCGTCCATTACCGTTGATGCATTCTCAGAGAAATTCTCCGGAATGGTGATTACCATATAGTAGGTTCCATCTTCAATACCGCTCTTGGCTTCATCTGCATCCACAAAGTGGAAATCAAGTTCTGTGTTATCCTTGAGGTTATCTACCAGGTCGTCTCCGACTTGAAGTTTCTTACCGTTGTAAGTCACCGCTTTGTCCTGGTTGACTACCGCTACCGGAAGCTCGGAAAGCTCACCGTAGGGATCCCACATGGATGCCAAAAAGGTGCACGTATATATCGACGGAATCAATATAATGGCGATCAGTACTACAATCATAATGGGACTTTTCAATAAATTCTTCCATTCATTCTTAAGCATTGTGCTTCATCCTCCTTCTTAATTTATTTGTGTCTATTCACAAATGCTGATGATAACTTATTTATTGATTAAAGCTGCTCTTGCATACTGTTTTCGATATTCAATTGTATGGCTTTTTTTCAACAAGCTGTCGAATTATAAATATTTTCTAAAATAAAAGAAAATTATTTATTAAACAACATGGTGTTGTTTTTTCAAGCCATGTGTATTATACTAAAAGAAATTGTAAAATTCAAACATCAATATCAAATACTCCTGTTTAAAACTAGACATCCTTTCAAAATATGTCTCATAGTATACAAAAAAGAACAATATTTTTTTGAAAGGCATGTAAAAAAAGAACCAAACAGAATGTCCAAAGAGGCTATAAAAAGTTGGATAAAGAATTCAACCAACGATAGGAAAGAAAAGAAACAAGAAAAAAGGAACAAGATAGGAAAGGAAGAAGATAAAGATGGAAGCAAGAAAAGAAGACCGCAGGGTCAGAAAGACAAAAAAACAATTGCGAGACGGCTTGGCTAAGCTTTTGGAGGAAAAAAGCATCCGCGATATCACAGTAAAAGAATTAGTAGATACGGTGGATATCAACCGGTCCACCTTCTATCTCCACTACTCCGATATCTATGACATGCTAAAGAAAATAGAGTCAGAGCTTTTTCAAGAGATTAAGGATGCCCTGTCCGAGCATCCCCTGAGTCCGGATGAAAGTGCCAAGTCTTTTATTTTGATTATGTTTCAGATCATGGATCGCAACCGTCCTATATGCAAGGCCTTGGTAGGACCCAATGGAGACATCTCCTTTGTAGCCCGCATGGAGGATATGGTAGGTCGGGAGGCGGTTCAGGTCATTGAGCCCCTCTACAAGGTTGAAAAAACAAGAAGAAAATATAGTTATGCCTACTGTCTCAACGGCTGTGTTGGTATGGTAAAAAGCTGGCTTCTGGCCGACTGTAAGGAGACCCCGGAGCAGATGACAGATATCCTATTCGATATGCTAAAAAATACTTTAGATAAGATGCTAACAAATTAAAACAAAAACAGGTGTCTGCGAATCCATCCGCAAACACCTGTTTTTTATTTTCTACGATCAGAGCTTATGTTAACATCATTCGATCGTTGGCAAATTCTCCGTCGCTGACCTCCTCAAATTTTGCTAAAAGGTCGGATACGTGAAGATTTCTTTTTTCTTCTCCTGACACATCATAAATGACTTTTCCCTCATGCATCATGATCAGGCGATTTCCATGGGCAATGGCATCCTTCATATTGTGGGTAACCATCATGGCCGTCAGATTATTTTCCTGAATCAACTTATCAGAAAGCCCCAGTACCTTGGCTGCAGTCTTTGGATCAAGGGCCGCCGTATGCTCATCTAAAAGCAAAAGCTTAGGATGTTTTAGGGTAGCCATTAAAAGGGTGACTGCCTGTCTTTGTCCACCGGAGAGAAGGCCTACACGGCTGCTCAGACGATCTTCCAGGCCAAGATCTAATTCCTTTAATTTCTCTCTGAAATCATCTCTCTCCTGTTTTGTAATTCCCCAGCCAAAGCCCCGCTTCTTGCCTCGTCTTGCAGCAATAGCCATATTTTCTTCTATGGACATAGTCGCTGCGGTACCTACCATAGGATCCTGGAATACACGGCCCAAATAGGTGGCCCGTTTATGCTCGGAGAGCCCGGAAATATCTGTGCCATCGATTATAATCTGTCCCTGGTCAATAGGCCAAACTCCTGCTATGGCATTTAAAGTTGTAGATTTGCCGGCACCATTTCCACCGATGATGGTAACAAAATCCCCGGGGTTCAGGTTTAAATTTACTCCATCCAAGGCTACCTTCTCGTTAATGGTTCCAGGATTGAAGGTTTTATGTACATCTTTAATTTCAAGCATATATCCCATTATTTTGCCGGCCTCCTTTTCACAGAATTTTTCTCCTTCAGATAAGGCACTGCAAGGAAGCAGGCAACTACAACTGCGGAGAATAATTTCATGTAGTCAGATGGCATCTTAAGCCACAATACCAAGGTATAGGCTACATAGTAGAGAATGGCTCCTACAAAGAGGGCTGACAGGGTGTAGGCAAATGCGATCTTCTTTCCTGCACAAAGCTTTCCAAAGATTACTTCACTGATAATAACTGCTGCCAGTCCGATGACAATGGCTCCTCGTCCTGCATTGACGTCTGCAGACCCCTGATACTGGGCGTAAATGCCTCCGGAAAGTCCTACCATTCCGTTGGAAATCATAAGGGCAATCACCTTGGTGAAATTGGTATTGATGCCCTGGGCTCTTGCCATCTGCTCGTTACATCCGGTAGCTCTTATGGAGGCCCCGATCTCCGTGCCAAAGAACCAGTAGATCAAGGCTACCAGCACAAGGCAGAAGAGAATCAGCTTTGCAAAAAAGACCCATCTGTCATTTGCCGTGACATAGCGAAGGGAAGCCACTAAGCCCTTCTGACCGATTCCGATACTCTGGTTGGACTTTCCCATAATTCCTAGGTTGACGGAATAGAGAGAAATCTGGGTTAAAATACTTGCCAGGATTCCGGGAATTCCCAGGGCTGTATTTAAAATTCCTGTGACAAATCCTGCTGCCATTCCTGCCAGGAAAGAAAAGATCAGGGCCAAGGCCGGATTCATTCCTCCCTGTATGAGCATGACCGCAACAGCACCTCCTGTTGCCAAAGAGCCGTCTACCGTTAGATCCGCAAAATTCAGAATGCGATAGGTGATATAGACACCTATCGCCATAATTCCCCATATAAGACCCTGGGCTACATTTCCCGGAAGGGCACGTACCAAGGCGGTTGGATCTAACGATGAAAAATATAGTAACATAAGCTTCCATGTCCTTTCTTCATCGTTTTATCTAAGGAATATTCTATGAAATATTCTATGAAATATTCTATGAAATATTCTATGAAATACTCTAAAGAATACTCTCTAATGATTACTCAGTATCAATAGCTGTATAATCATCCGGAACTGTAATTCCAAGCTCCTCACAAATTGCTGCATTGTATTCCTTGGTAAGGTCTTCTGCATATGCAACATCCATGGTAGTGATATCTGCACCATTTACTAAGATATCATAAGCCATCTCTCCTGCCTTGTATCCGATATCGTAGTAGCTGATAGACAAGGTAGCAATTCCGCATCCGGAACAGATTCCCTCTTCACCGGCAATTACCGGTACCTTAGCCGGAAGACAGATGTTATTAATAATATCTGTATTGGCAGCCATGGTATTGTCAGTTGGAACGTAAAGGGCGTCACACTCTTCAATGGCACTGGTTGTTACAGACTGGATCTCATTGGAATCTGCTGCTGTAAATTCTTTATACTCAATTCCATCTTCTTTTAAGGCTTTCTCAAATAATTCTGCCTGGTACTTTGAGTTTGGCTCTGCAGAACAGTAGAGAATTCCAACCTTCTTAACATCCGGGAGAAGCTCTACTAACATATCCTCCTGCTCGTCGATCGGAGCTAAGTCAGAAGTTCCTGATACGTTGATTCCTGTTGCACCTGTCCAATCATCAATTCCAAGGGCAGTTGCAAAATCAGTAACGGATGTTCCAAGAATGGGAATATCTGCGGTAGCCTGGGCTGCTGTCTGCAATGGCAAGGTTGCATTTGCTAAAATCAAATCAACGTCGGAAGATACAAAATTGTTGATAATCGTTCCGCACTGGGCCTGCTCTCCCTGGGCATTCTGCACTTCGATGTCAACCACTCCATCCCCAAACTTCTCATTGACTGCGTCCTGGAATCCCTCGGTAGCTGCATCTAGTGCCGGGTGCTCTAACATCTGGCAAATACCAATGCTATAAGTCTTTCCGGATGCGGTCTTTGTAGAACCATCGCTTGTGCTTTCCGAAGATGAACTTCCACCACAGGCTGCTAAAGATAGGGTCATAGCCGCACAGAGACCTGCCGCCATTAATTTCTTCATTTTCATAATATAAATCCTCCTCGATTATGCTGACACTTTTGCACATTATGCCGTAACGCTTTAACGCGTAAAAGTCATTGGGTTCATTATAGCCACAAATCTCGGATTCGTCAATTGTTTCTTGCAAGGCTCATCAAAAAAAGTTATAGTAGGAATAAGTGTATAGATTAGGAGATTTTTAAATGTTTTTAGAAAATAAAACCGTACTTTTGGGGGTCACAGGGGGCATTGCAGCCTACAAAAGTGCCTCCCTTGCAAGCAAATTAGTAAAAGCCGGTGCTGAAGTTCGTGTCATTATGACAAAAAACGCTACAAACTTCATTAACCCCATTACATTTGAAAGCCTGACCGGCCACAAATGTATTGTGGATACCTTTGATCGTAATTTTGAATTTCAGGTAGAACATGTGGCTTTGGCAAAAAAAGCCGATGTGATCATGATCGCCCCTGCCACCGCCAATATTATGGCAAAATTAGCCCACGGCCTGGCGGATGACATGCTTACTACTACGGTTCTTGCCAGCAAGGCGCCAAAGATTATTGCCCCGGCCATGAATACCGCCATGTATGAGAATCCTGTAACCAGGCATAATATAGAACTTCTTCAAGGCTATGGCATGGAGGTCATCACCCCGGCATCCGGTTATTTGGCCTGTGGGGATACAGGCGCCGGAAAGATGCCGGAGCCGGAAGAACTTTATGAGTATATTTTAAGAGCCATCGCATGCCCCAAGGACCTGAAAGGCTTAAATATTTTAGTAACTGCCGGCCCTACCGCGGAATCCATTGATCCGGTTCGTTATATTACCAACCATTCCTCCGGGAAAATGGGCTATCAGATTGCCAAGGTCTGTATGCTGCGGGGTGCCTCAGTTACCCTGGTAAGCGGACCAACTGCCCTTGCCTACCCTCCTTTCGTGGACGTAGTTCCCGTGACCACCGCAAAGGATATGTACGAGGCGGTTACCGAGAGAAGCTCTTCTATGGACATTATTATTAAGGCTGCCGCAGTGGCAGACTATCGTCCCTCCCATGTGGCAGAGGACAAGATCAAGAAAAAAGATGGGGCCATGGCCATCGAATTAGAAAAAACCGATGATATTTTAAAATATCTGGGAGACCATAAAAAAGAAGGCCAATTCCTCTGTGGCTTCTCTATGGAAACCAAAGATATGCTGGAAAATTCCAGAAAGAAACTAAAAAAGAAAAATCTGGATCTGATCGTAGCCAACAACTTGAAGGTTGCCGGGGCCGGTTTCAAGGGCGATACCAATGTAGTGACCCTGATTAGCAAGGATCAGGAAACCACCCTTCCTCTTATGAGTAAGGAGGAAGTTGCCTATAAACTTATGGACCATATTATAAGCCTCAGGGGAAATTAAGCTTCAGAAACTATTAGATATTAGGAAAATACAGTCCAAAAAAATGTCGGGATGATCCCAAGGTCTTTGGTCCACGTAGGAGAAAACTCCTGTGGACGGATGACTTTTTCACCCCGACATTTTTTTCTACATTCTTTTTATTATTCTACATTCTTTAAGGCCTCATCCATGGGCACCCTGCGAATTCTTCCATACTCAATGATTGCGACCAGACCGTAGGTTACCAGTCCCAGTACAAACATTTTTATATAGGTCCTCGTAGGTATATACAAGGGAAGCCAGCCACTATAACTGTCCAACATCATGGCTCTGAATATATAAACCAAAAACCAGCGAATCAGGGGCATGGTCACAAGGATCCCTAAGATTACCACTATAGAGGTGGCTACAATATAGAGCCTTCCAATCTCACCGTTACTATATCCCAGAATTTTTGCCATGGATATGGACTGGGCATTTTTCTCGATAATAAGCTTTGATAGAAGATAGATGATAACCATAAAAATACCTACCGCAAATCCGTCTACCATATACATCATATTTCCCATCGAGTTATTTAACTGTCTGCTAAGCTTGGAGAGTGAATCTAAATCAATAACTGTGGCAATATATTCTTCCTTTATATCTGTGATCTCAGTGTCTGAAAAGTATCCACTAAAATAATCATCACCCAGCTTAAAGAAATCATTTAGTTTTGATTGTTCCATAAATATGCTCACAGAAGCTGCATAGTCATAGATTCCTCCTACTTTGAAGCTATATTTCTTGTCATCATATTTTTCTTTTAAAGTGATAGGATCCCCAAGTTTTAACTGATACTTATCTGCATAGGCGGAGGAAATATAGACTTCCTTTTCTCCTAGCTTTTCGAAACCTAAAGAGATATACTTGCTATCCTTAGAAACTCCATAGATGCTTACCTTTTCTTGCTTAGCCACATCGCCCAGGGTTTCCAGGGAATAGGCGCTGAATTTTTCTGCATCCTTATTGTCTGTCTTCACGCCTTCCGAATAGTCTAAGAGTGCCTGCATCTTCTGCATTTCATCCTCTGCATTTTTTGCACTCAGGGGAACCTGCAGCATGTATTGGTAATTTGCAAAAAGTCCTCTCTCGATCTCAGCCTGATAGTGCTTTAAGACCTCAGGAAAGGCCAGGCCGAACATCAAAAGCATATTGGCGAAGGCTAGGCCTAAAAGCAATACCAAATAATTCTTGCGATTTTGAAGAATCACCCGAAGCCTAAATCTCTGGAAGAAGGGGATCCTCTGGCTTAATTTAAGGGCTCTTCTTTGTCTCTTCTTGCTTAAATCTCTGCGTATAAATTTAAGTGGAGATAGTTTTAGCTTGGCATGAAGAACAAAAAATGTAACTAGGATCATTATAAGAATGGGGACCACTGTGGTCAGAAGAAAGGCTTCTCCATTCCAGATTGTGACGTAAGTAGGCAAGCTGTAACTTCCATAGTAAATATTTGCAATGGTGTCCTTCATGAATGTATAACCAATGATATTTCCCAGGATGGCTCCTATAAATGTAACTAGGATGGGCATAGCCATATAATGACGCAATAGTTCTCCTCTGGTATAGCCGGAGGCTCTTAGGGTGCCAATGACATTTGCCTCCTTGGAAATGGTATTACTGATGGTTACAGCAAATACAAAAGCCATGATAACCATAATCATATAAAGAAGGGTGATAACCATTGCACGGTCTCCGCCTAAATCATCCCCGGCAAAGTGAATCCCCTGATTTAAGTATCCTGGTACCACCTCTTCCAAGTCAACTTCTTTGCTCATGTTTTTGATCAGTTTTTCTGAAACTTTCTTTTCCTCTGTATCGTCCTCCGGAATATTCTTGTATTTCCATGCATAATTATACTCTAAGTCACTATCTTTAAACTGTTTGAAAGCTTCAGGAGTGACAATAGCCACTCCGAATTTAATAGAATCAAACATGGTATCGTTGTTATCCTGAAACAAGGCGCTGTAATCGGAAAGGGCCACCAGGCCTGTAATCTTCCATGTACCGGTCTCATCCTTTATACGATTCCCAACCTGCAGGTCATTGTTATCTGCATACATACGATCGATGGCGATTTCATTCTTCTTTTCCGGGAACTTTCCCTCCATGAGGCAAACCTTATTGACCTTGTCTCGCATCTTGAAGATCCGGAGGGTGGTATCGTTATTCATTTCTTTTTCCACATAAAAGTTTTCATATAGTTTAACCCCTAAGTTTTCTATCCGGTCCCACTGCTTGTCATCTAATTTTCCCCTGACTATAAAATGACCATTTTCAATATTATATTTTTCAAAACCATCATGGTAGGCTTTTAACATGCTGCTGCAAGAGACCAAATATCCGCATACCAGTCCAATCGTACTTACCATCAAAATAAATATGACAAGATACTTTCCAAATTCATCTTTTAATTCCCTAAGCAATCGTTTGTTCAGTGGATTTCTCATGATCCTTTTCCTCCTTCATCTTCTACCACTCTAATTGTTCAGCAGGAATTTTTTCTTCATTTTTGTAATTCTTTCGGATCATGCCATCGCGGAGACGAATCACCCGGTCTGCCATGTTCTTCACAGCATCATTGTGGGTGACCATAATTACAGTATTTCCATACTTTTGATTAATGGTCTCTATTAAATGTAGAATATCCTTGGATGTCTGATAGTCTAAGGCGCCTGTCGGCTCATCACATAGGAGGATATCCGGATTCTTTACAATAGCACGTCCAATGGCGGTTCTTTGCTGCTGTCCTCCGGATAGCTGGTTGGGTATCTTAAAGCGATGGTCCCACAGGCCCAAGGTATTAAGAAGCTCGTCCACATCCAGGGGGCTCTTACTAAGGTAGGCTCCCACCTCAATATTTTCTCTTACTGTAAGATTGGGAATGAGATTATACATTTGAAAAATATATCCCAAATGCTCTCTCCTATACAAGGTAAGCTTCTTCTCATTCATGTCCTTAATCTTCTCGCCATTAATAGAAATATAACCCGCATCGGCTCCGTCGATCCCTCCGATAATATTTAAGAGGGTTGATTTTCCGGAACCGGAAGGACCAAGTAGGACACAGATTTCTCCCTTTTGAATCTCAAAGTTAATCCCCTTTAAAACCTCCACCCGGTTATCCGCCGAACCGAAACTCTTTTTTAGATTATTAATTTCAATAAACATAAGCTTTTCCTTTCTTAGTTAGCGCTTTCTAACATTTGTAAGGATATCTTATCATATTATTAAGAAAACATCTAGGATTGCAAGAAAAATAAACAAAAAAAGAACAGCCAAAGCTGTTCTTCTTAAACTCTATTCGGTTATACCTT
>CAVHCX010000011.1:0-83081 GCA_963634745.1 Clostridium sp. CAG:343 | reverse complement strand
TTTTTACAGGAATGTGTACTTTTCTGTAAATTGATTATGTGCAAAGTACCTATGCCATTCTAACACAAAAGCACATCTGTTCCAACATAAAATGATGCTTTATAAGGCAAAATTCTCGCTTACAGAAAAGTACACCATATTGTATATACGAATGAGCGAGAGGAGTTTTTTAGTCATGTCAGTTTTGCTATGCTTTTTGTTACCGTCCATTTTTCTTATGTACGTCCGAGAAAAGATCCTTGGAGACAAAATCGAATGTAAGTTTCATGGGAATACAAAGGAATTTTTGCGAGAGTATCTGTTGTCACTGTGCTTCTTGAATTTTACGACTTTGGCTGTGACTTATATATTGTTTCATCATGATAGGCCGTTGGATTCATCGTTTTTAGAATCTACGGGCTTTACTTTTCGTTATCTGCTGTTAGCATTTGCAATTGCTATAGTAGAACCGGTCCTTGAAAATTTTCTTCGCTACCATATTAAAATTGAACTGCATAAAGTAAACATTCCTGTCAATGCAAATTTATTTTTATATGCGTACTCCCTTGTACTTGTTGCAATGAATTCGGTCAGAATTTTTGACAGTGCATTCTGGGGAGATGAGGGATATTCTATACGGATGGCTCAGATGTCAGTCCGCGATATGGTTCTGACCACAGCGGAGGATGTGCATCCACCCTTGTATTATCTCTTACTACAGCTCCTTTATCGTATATTTGGAGATCATGGATTTGCATATCATCTGTCGGGCTTATTACCCTATATCGTGATTGTAATCATAGGATGTACTGTGGTGAGAAAATATTTTGGCCTTATTCCGGCTACAGTATTGGTTACGATGTCTTCTCTGATGAAAAATGCTGTCACCTATAATGTAGAGGTTCGCATGTATGCTTTGGCTGCGATGTTTGTTCTTGTCGCATATATAGCCTTTTACAAAATAATAGAAACGAATCATCCGAGCAGCTGGATCGCATTTTGCATATCATCTTTAGGAGCTGCCTATACCCATTATTATGCCTTGCTTTCAGTGGCATTCCTTTTTGTAATGTTGCTGCCTTTAGCCATATTACAGAAAAAATATCGGAAAGGCCTGGTGATTTCCTATTTGACGGCAATTATAGTTTATTTGCCGTGGCTGATGGTATTGCTTAAGACATTTGGCAGAACGGCAAGCGACTGGTGGCTTGCCAGCATTCCTAAAATTTCTTCTTGTTTCTGGTTCCTTCTGGATTATAAATGGTTGGCGGTAAGCTTTCTTGCTTGTTTTTTGCTTTTTGCGATGTATCAGATGAATTTGTTAAGCATCCATGTTTCAAAGACTAAGAAATTAAAAGACTGCATCGATATTGGCCTGTGCCTGCCAAAAGAGCTGACATTGAACGATAAGTTATACTGGGCTGTTTCCGGAATCATTGCAATCTGTGGAACAGCTGCGGTGGGGCTTGCACTGTCATATCTGGTGCGTCCGTTTTTCCTCATTCGCTATTTGTTCCCTGTGTCAGCGATGCTTTACTTGATGTTTGGAGTCTGCATTTCGGAAATGAAGCTGAGCAAATTGTGGAGCGCCCTTTTGATAATTGCTATTTTGTGGACCAATGTGCCGGCTTTTATTCAAAAGTATAATTCGGATCATAATCTGGATCAGGAAACCGCAAAATTTTTAGATGCTGTCAAGCCTGATAAGGATGTTGAATTAGTAACCAACAACAGCCATTTAGGAAAGTTGCTTCTGTGGTATTATTATCCGGAAAATGTTTCAAAGTATGATGAAGATGAACTGACGAATTTGGATAAGGATTATGAGGATATCTGGCTGATCTGGGATGGAGAACTGGATGAAGCTGCTGAGGCTAATATAAAGAGACAGAACTATACTTCTAAGATGGTTTATGAGGGGGATTTTGCCAACGGACCGTCTTATCGCGTATATCAATTACATCAAGAAAAATGAGGAATGTGACCCGGCTCGCGTTCTCGCAAAAAAGAGAGGTTGAAGAGGAAAAAAAGACCTTGGTAACATTGAAAAGAAGCGTATCTTGTTGACGATACGCTTCTTTTTTTGTTTGTGAAAAAATCTACAAAAAACAAGGCGAAAAGATGATATTTATTTGTCAAATTTAACTAAAGTTACAAAAGTTTTTAAATAGTTACACAAACTTTTTTATTTGTACTTCTGCCAATATAATCAAAATGCATGAAAGAGCTCGAAAAAATTAGGTTAAAGGAGAGAAAAAAGATGAATTACAATGAATTAAGTTTGAAGATGCATGAGGAGAATCAGGGGAAGATTTCAGTTGTATCAAAAGTAGCTGTGAAGACAAGAGATGACTTAAGTACCGCTTATACACCGGGCGTTGCGGAGCCTTGCCGCAAGATTGCCGCAAAGAAGAGTGAAGTATACCGTTATACAGCAAAGAAAAATCTGGTTGCTGTTGTGACAGATGGTACTGCAGTTCTTGGACTTGGAGATATCGGACCGGAAGCGGCCATGCCGGTTATGGAAGGAAAAGCAATTCTTTTTAAAGAGTTTGGTGATGTCGATGCATTCCCGATCTGCCTTGATACAAAGGATGTAGATGAGATTGTAGAGACTGTAAAAAGAATCGCACCTGGATTTGGCGGAATCAATTTGGAAGATATTTCAGCACCTCGTTGCTTTGAGATCGAAAGAAGACTGAAAGAAGAATTGGACATTCCGGTATTTCATGATGACCAGCACGGAACAGCCATTGTTGTGGCAGCAGGAATCTTAAACGCCCTGAAATTAGTCGGCAAGAAAATGGAAGAAGCAGAGATCGTAATCAATGGAGCAGGTTCTGCCGGAATCTCAGTCGCAAAACTTTTACTTCAGTTTGGTGCCGGAAATATCGTACTTGTTGATAAAAACGGTGCAGTATCGAAAGATGAAGAATGGTTAAATGATGCCCAGCGTGCAATGGCAGAAAAGACAAATAAGAGAAATGAACGTGGCGTACTTGCTGAGATTATGAAGGGAAAAGATATTTTCGTAGGAGTTTCCGCACCGAATGTTGTATCGGCTGAAATGGTCAGCACGATGAATAAAGATGCGATTGTATTTGCAATGGCAAACCCAACACCGGAAATCATGCCGGAAGAAGCAAAACGTGGAGGTGCACGTGTGGTTGCTACCGGACGCAGCGATTATCCTAATCAGATCAATAACGTACTGGTATTCCCGGGAATTTTCCGAGGAGCATTAAATGCACTTGCAACTGACATTACTGAAGAAATGAAGATCGCAGCAGCTCGTGCAATTGCAGCGATTGTGAAAGATGATGAGCTTTCAGAAGAATATATTATTCCGGGTGCATTTAATCCAAGCGTTGCAGAAGCGGTAGCTGCCGAGGTGGAAAAAATGGCAAAGCAGCTTGGAATTACCAAGGAAGTTTAAGAAAACGTTTAAGAGAACATAAAGAAGAGTGTGTGAGGGATTTGAAATGAAGGAAAAAATTATGAACATAGAGATTATGGGGATCTCGCTGCCGGTTTATCTGGTAATTACTGCGCTTGCTGTTTTTGTAATGGCAATGGGATGGATGCCGGATGGCATGATCGGTGCATTTGCAATTATGATGATTCTTGGGGGACTTTTTAATAAGATCGGAAATAATCTTCCGATTATAAAAACCTATCTTGGTGGTGGTGCAATCGTTTGTATTTTTGCATCAGCCGGACTGGTAACAGCCGGACTGGTTCCGGATGCTGTGATCGAAAATGTGGATACTTTTATGAATACCACAGGTTTTCTGAATTTTTATATCGCAGCACTTATTACAGGAAGTATTCTTGGAATGAACCGTAAGCTGCTTCTCCGCGCAGCAGTTCGTTTCCTGCCGGTAGCCCTCTGCGCTATGGCTATGGCAATCCTGGCGGTTGGCCTTGTAGGCGCCCTTATGGGATATGGTTTCTCAGAGGCAATCATGTATGTCGCAATTCCGATGATGGGCGGTGGAATGGGAGCAGGTGTTGTTCCTCTTTCCGGTATGTATGCGGCGGCTTTGGGACAGGATTCGGCAGTCATCATTTCCCGTATGATTCCTGCTTCTACACTTGGAAATGTTACAGCAATCGTTGGTGCAGGTCTTCTTGCAAAATTAGGCGAAGTAAAACCGGCACTTTCAGGAAACGGAAAATTGATGCGTAAAGATGATGGCGATATGGAAGAAGGAAAAGCGGCACCGACCAGTGTGCAGATGATGGGAATCGGTATGATCCTTGCAATCAGCTATTACCTTCTCGGAACCGTGATCAATAAAGCAGTTCCGGCAATCCATACCTACGCATGGATGATCATTATGGTAGCATTTACAAAAGCAATTGGTCTTATTCCGGAAAAATTCGAACAGGCAGCAAAACAGTGGAGCGGCTTTGTTATGGGAAACTGGACCCAGGCCCTTCTTGTGGGAATCGGAATTTCAATGATTGACCTGAAAGCAGTCGCAAGTGCATTCTCAATCACCTATCTGATCCTGGTACTGGTTGTTGTCGGTGGTGTAGCCTTAGGCGCAGGTGTCGGAGGATATCTGGTTGGCTTTTATCCAATCGAATCTTCAATCACAGCAGGACTTTGTACAACCAATATGGGAGGAACCGGCGACATTGCAGTACTTTCAGCTGCAAAGAGAATGGAACTTCTTCCTTTTGCACAGATTGCTACAAGAATCTGTGGAGGACTGATTTTGATCGTGGCAAGTGTGCTTGTAAAGGTATTACTTTAAACAAATATCATCTTTTTTCTTTCTGCTTGAGAGCTTGAAATATGTGTTTTACAATGAAGGCAGGGAGAAGAGAGAGGAGACATGAAAATGAAAGAGAAGACGATCGGACAAAGGCTTTACAGGAGCAGTATCATCAGTGTGCTGATCATGATCATTGTATCGATGGGAATTACTCTATATTATAGTATTGAATGGCAGATGGACCAGATCGATCAGCGTATCTCAACAGTTGCAGATATGTTGGCGAGGATGCCCTTAGTTATTCAAAGTTTGGAAGGCGATGGGACGCAAGAGCTCATCGCCTATCTGGATTCTGAAAATGGATCGACACCGGGTATTGATGTAATTTCTATTTGTAATACAGATGGAATTCGTATTTACCACCAGGACAAAAATCGAATCGGAAAACATTTTGTCGGAGGAGATGAAACAAGGGCACTGGAGGGGGAAGATCCTTATATTACAAATGGCAAAGGTACGCTGGGTGATCAGAGAAGAGCTTTTCAAAGTGTGAGAAATGAAGACGGAGAAGTCATTGGATTTGTTATGGTGTCTGTTTTTACTGAAAGTGTAAAGCAGATGCGCAACCAGATTTTTTTGATTTATCTGCTTCTTCTGGCTTTTTTGATCTTTGTGGGAATTACTTTGATGAAGCGCAATATGCGGCATCTTGAAAAACTGATGATGGGATTTGAACCGGAAGAATTTGTCATGCGCTATATCGAACGTAGCGAGGTCCTGGATGTCTTGGAGGAAGGTGTTTTTGCTGTAGATCCACAGGGCGTGATCATTTTGATGAACCAGTCTGCAAAAAATATGCTGAAATTAGATCCTAACCTGCAGGTGGAGGGAAAGAAACTTCTGGATGTTTATCCGGAAAGTAAGCTTTTGGATGTAATGAAAACCAAAAAGTCACAGTATAATGTCAGTATGGTACTGAATGGGGATGCAATCATTACCAGCAGGATTCCGCTTGTGGAGAAGAATAAAATCTCCGGGGCGATTACCATTTTCCGAAATAAAGCGGAAGTGATGAAGCTAGCCGAAGAACTGACAGGAGCCAGGTATATGCTGGATACCTTGCGGGCCTTTAACCATGAGTTTATGAATAAGCTTCATGTGATTCTCGGATATTTGCAGATCGGAGAGACGGAAAATGCAATGAAATATATTTCCAATACAACCCTGGTATCCAGTCAGTCGGTAAAGGATGTGACAAAGGAAATTACCGTGCCGCATTTGTCTGCTCTCATCATTGGGAAACTGATGAGGGCAAGTGAACTTGGAATTAATATGAAGCTAAAAAAAGGAAGCCATTGCCTGCCTGAAGATCTCTTTTTGCCGGTAGATATTTATGTGACAATCTGCGGGAACCTGCTGGAAAATGCGATCGATGAGCTCAACAGCAGGGACTATCCGGAAAAGGAAATTCAACTTGGAATTTATGGTGAAAGTGATGGAATGCTGATCATCTGTGAGGATACAGGCGGCGGAATACCGGAAGAAATTATGGAGCACATATTTGAACAGGGCGTTTCAACAAAAGGAGAAGGAAGAGGAACCGGCCTGCCTTTGATCAAAGAACTGACGGAACAGTTTGGCGGAGAGATCCAGATTGAAACAGAAGAAGAGGTAGGAACCAGTATTACGGTAAGCTTTGTAAAGAAGCAGACGGAGGCTGACAAGGAGGAAAAAGGATGTATCGGGTAATGATCGTGGAAGATGACCCTATGGTAGGGGAAATTAACCGGAAATATGTGGATATGAACAGAGAATTTCAGAGCGTCGGAATCTTTGGAAACGGAGAAGAAGGCTTGAAGTATTTGCAAAAGCATAAAACAGATCTGGTGATTTTAGATTATTATATGCCGATGATGGATGGAATGGAATTTCTGAAAAGAATAAAGGAACTGGATAATTGCCCTGAGGTTATTATGGTAACGGCAGCGAGTGAAGCCGATACCGTCCGAAAACTTATGGGAGTCGGAGTTGTTGATTACTTGGTCAAGCCCTTTGAGTATGAACGGTTTAATCAGGCCCTTCTTCGCTTTAAAAAGAAGAGGGAACTCTTAGACGGTGGAGATCGTAATCTTGAGCAGGAGAAGATTGATGAACTCTTTGATGGGGGAATAAAGCCTTCTGCGGAGAAAGGAAAGATACAGAAGGGCTTTCAGGAACATACCCTGGAACGCGTGAGAGAGTGCATCCGTCAAAATAAGGAAAAACTCTTTACCAGTGAGGAAATTGCAGAAGCTGTGCACTTGTCCAGAGTGACCATCCGCAGATATGTGAATTATATGCTGGAGTCGCAGGAAATCGTAAGTACGATCGATTACCAGACGGGGGGAAGACCTTCGATTAAATATAAGTGGGCCGGAAAATGATGAAGGAAATCTGGAATACACTTTCCGGGAAGATTTAGGTTGGTGGTTGGAATCAGCATGAAAACGGGCAACAGCCTCCCAAGCCAAAACACTTTGCAAAGCTTTTTGCAAAGTGTTATAGGCTGGGATCCTGAGCCCGCTGGTAATGTGTGGGGAATCGCCCATCTTTATTTATCACGGATCAATCTTGCAGCTTCTACCATATTTCTGAGGCTGGCATCTGTCTCCGGAAATGCTCTTGTTTTCAGTCCGCAGTCCGGATTTATCCATAATTTATCTCTGGAAATCTTGGTCAGCATTACATTTAACGCGGTCACGATTTCCTCCACGGATGGTACTCGCGGTGAATGAATATCATAAACACCCGGTCCGACTTCCGTTTCAAAATGATGTTCTCTTAAGGAATCCAAAATCTGCAGGTCGGAACGGGAGGCCTCAAATGTGATGACATCCGCATCCATATCATCGATTGCCGGTATGATGTCTGTAAATTCACTGTAGCACATATGGGTGTGAATCTGTGTTTCTGCCTTTACGCCGCTGTGTGTCAGTCTGAAGGCCGGAATTGCAAAATCAAGATACTCCTTGTACCAGTCTGATTTTCTGAGTGGGAGTTTTTCTCTCAGTGCTGCCTCGTCAATCTGGATCATCTTGATTTCGTTTGCCTCAAGATCTAGCACTTCATCCCTGATTGCCAATGCAATCTGTGAAATGGACTCTTTGATAGAGATATCTTCTCTTGGGAATGACCAGTTTAATATTGTAACCGGACCTGTCAACATTCCCTTCATAATTTTATCTGTCAGGGACTGGGCATAGACAGACCATTCTACTGTGATAGGTTTTTCGCGGTAGACATCTCCCCAGATGATGGGTGGTTTTACACATCTAGTTCCATAAGATTGAACCCATGCTTTTTCTGTAAAGAGGAATCCTCCCAGGGCTTCGCCGAAATACTCCACCATGTCATTTCTTTCATATTCTCCGTGCACCAGAACATCCAGACCGATTTCTTCCTGCCATTTTACACATTCAGCAATTTTCTTTCGGTTGAATGCTACATAATCTTCTCTTGATATCTGACCTTTTCGGAAAGCGGAACGGTTGGCTTTTACATCTTTGGTCTGGGGGAAAGAACCAATCGTTGTTGTCGGGAATTCCGGAAGTCCAAATTCTTCTTTCTGCAAATGCTGGCGTTCGCTTCGTTTCGGAAGTCGGATATAATCACTCTCTTTTACCTGAGACAATCTGCTTTTTACTTCATCATTACCGCACTTTCTGTCGGCTGTAAAAAGTGCATGATTTTTCTTGTATACCGGATTCTCGGCATATGCATCATCCTCTGCAAGGACACTTAGCTCCTGAAGTTCTGTCAATTTTTCCTCTGCAAATGCAAAGTAAGCCAGATATTCTTGGGCCATTTTTTCTTCGTGTTTTAAAGTATAGGGCACATGAAGCAGGGAACAAGAAGTAGACAGAACGGTCTGAATTCCTTTTTCCTGTAAATCCTTGATCACTGTCAGGGTTTTCTCATAATGATTTTTCCAGATATTCTTACCATTCACAAGTCCGGCAAAAAGGATTTTGTCTTTCGGGAAAGCATATTTTTCAATTAAGGCATAGGTCTCTTTTCCTTCTACAAAATCAAGGCCGATTCCTGCAAAGGGCATCTTGGTCAGGTCTTCATAAATATCGCGGACATCTCCGAAATAGGTCTGCAAAAGCACCTTACATTCATTGCCGGTTGGAAGAATTGCATCATAAAGTCTGTGGAAAAGTGCGAGATCTTCTGCGTCCATATCCTGTACCAGTGATGGCTCATCAATCTGCAACCATTTGATCTGATGGTTCTCACATTTCCGGATCAGATCCTTGTAAGCATTTATCACTGCATCTTCGAAATCCTTCGCCTTTTTCTCCCCGGTATAGCGACACAGCTTTAACATGGTATAGGCTCCGGTCACGATGGGTTTCGTCTCAAGCCCAAGGCTTTTTGCCTCTTCATACTCACCCCATAGTTTATTCCCGGCAAGTTCGATTACCGTATCATCTTCGATTTCCGGTACAATATAATGATAATTGGTATTAAACCATTTTTTCATTGCCAGAGCCTTTACATCTCCGGAGGCTCCCTGATATCCACGGGCCATCGCAAAATAAGTATCAAGCTCTGATAGATTTAATTCTTTATAACGCTTTGGCACAATCCCCAATAAGGCCGCTGTATCCAGAACGATATCATAAAAAGAAAAATCATTACTTGAAATATAATGGATTCCCGCATTCTTCTGGGTCAGCCAATGTGTCTTTCTAAGCTGGGCTGCTAGCTCTAATAATTCATTTGCCTCGATTTCTTTCCGAAAATATTTCTCTGAAGCAAATTTTAATTCACGTAGGGTTCCGATTCTGGGAAAACCAATCACTGATGTCTGCATAATAACCTCCAATTTATAAGCTTTTTGTTTGTCTTTTGTTGCTTTCCATTATGCTTTCATCAGCGTTACTTGTATAATACATAAAAAAACGACCTGACCATAGTTTTAAACTATATTTAAATCTTCTTACTTTTTGAAAAACAGGTCAATTGCGTATATAATTAAATAGCGAAGAAGGGACAGGCACATTTTATGGAGGAAATATGGTAGATTGTGATAAAATGCATAAGAGAACTTATATAGCCATTGACCTGAAATCTTTCTACGCCTCTGTGGAGTGTAAGGAGAGGAACCGCGATCCCTTAACCACCAATCTTGTGGTGGCAGACAAGAGCCGGACGGAGAAGACCATCTGCCTTGCGGTATCACCGTCCTTAAAAAGCTATGGCATCCCCGGCCGTCCCAGATTGTTTGAGGTTGTGCAGAAGGTAAGAGAGGCCAATGCCTCGCGCAGATGGAAGGCTCCAAACAGAAGGTTTACAGGTGCGTCCGACGACAGCAGACAGTTGAAAGACAATCCCTCGCTGGAGATCGAATATATTGTTGCACCGCCCCAGATGGCCCTTTATATGGACTACAGCACGAGGATTTACAGCATATATCTAAAATATGTGGCGCCTGAGGATATTTTTCCCTATTCCATTGATGAGGTTTTCATTGATGCCACAGACTATTTAAATACCTATCATATGACAGGCAGAGAGCTTGCCATGACCATGATTCGGGACGTCCTTAAAAGCACGGGAATCACGGCAACTGCAGGCATTGGTACCAATATGTATCTTTGCAAGATTGCTATGGATATTGTGGCAAAGCATATAGAACCGGACCGGGACGGTGTCCGGATTGCCGAGCTTGACGAGATGAGCTATCGAAGAAAGCTGTGGAATCACAGACCCCTCACGGATTTTTGGAGAGTGGGCAGAGGCTATGCAAAGAAGCTGGAAGCTCATGGCATGTATACCATGGGGGATGTGGCAAGGTGCTCTATCGGAAAGGCCAATGAATTCCATAACGAAGACCTGCTCTATAAGCTATTTGGCGTAAATGCAGAGCTTTTGATCGACCATGCCTGGGGATACGAGCCCTGCACCATGGAACTTGTGAAGGCCTACAAGCCGGAGACAAACAGCGTAAGTTCCGGCCAGGTTCTTCATTGCCCCTATGATTATGATAAGGCAAGGCTGATTGTAAAAGAAATGACCGACCAGATGGTATTGGATTTGGTAGATAAGGGCCTTGTGACTGACCAGATCGTTCTGACGGTCGGCTACGATATAGAAAATCTTACAGATCCCGGCAGGAGAAGAAATTACAAGGGGCCTGTTACCATCGACCGTTACGGCAGAAGAGTACCGAAACACGCGCACGGAACAGCCAACTTAAAAAGGCGGACATCTTCCACAAAGATGATCCTAGACGCGGCTATGGAACTCTATGACAGAATTGTAGACAAAAATCTTCTGGTCAGACGAATCAACATTACTGCTAATAAATTGGTAGATGAGAATCAGGTGACTAAGGAAATGGCCTATGAGCAGCTGGATCTTTTTACCGATTACAAGGCAAAGGAAGAGGAAGAAGCGAAAGAAGAAGCAGCCTTAGAACGAGAAAAGCGTATGCAAAAGGCAATGCTTGATATCAAGAAGAAATTTGGGAAAAATGCGATTCTCAAGGGAATGAATCTTGAGGAGGGAGCCACAGCCAAGGACCGCAATGAACAGATTGGCGGACATAAGGCGTAGGAAGTAAATAAATTTTAGGAGGAAACAAACATGGAAAGAGTAGAAAAATTTTTAAAAGAAGCAGAAACTTATTATCTTGCAACGGTAGAGGGCGATCAGCCAAGAGTAAGACCTTTTGGTACGGCCCATATTTTTGAAGGCAAGCTTTATATTCAGACCGGTAAAGTTAAGGATGTATCTAAGCAGCTTCATGCCAATCCAAAGGCTGAGATCTGCGCATTCAAGAATGATGAGTGGCTTAGAGTGGCAGGAGAGCTGGTAGAAGATGACCGCAACGAGGCAAGACAGTCCATGCTGGATGCCTATCCGTCCCTTCAGCAGATGTATCAGGCAGATGATGGAAATACGGAGGTATTTTATTTTAAAAATGCTACAGCTACATTTTCTTCATTTACCCATGAGCCGGAAGTGGTGAAATTCTAAGGGGAAAAGACTAGATTATGAATGAAATTTTTGCAGTGATTGATACAGAAACCAATTGGCAGGACCAGGTTATGTCTATTGGTTTGGTAATTGCTGAGGATAATACATATGAAGTGCAGGAAGAATATTACGGAGTGATCACGCCGGAGCGCGAGGTCGGCGGTATGTATTCTATGGTTCTTGACGAGACAGATATCGATCAAGAAGCATCCAGAAAGCAAATTCTGGAAGAGATCGACGCTTTATTGAAGAAATATGGAGTGAACTACTTATTTGCATATAATGCCAAATTTGATAAGGCCCATCTCCCGGAGCTTACTGATTTTTCATGGGTAGATATTATGCAGACTACCATGTATCGACAGTACAATCCCTTTATCCCGGAGGGAGCACAAGTGTGCGGTACGGGGAAATTAAAATCAGGCTATGGCGTGGAGGCTGTGCTTAATATGATAACGGGAGAGAGGCGATATGAGCTACATAATGCTCTGTGTGATGCCAGGGATGAACTGTTTATCATGCGGAGCTTCAAGATGCCACTCCTGCGCTTTGTTGAGAATGCGAATAAGAGTAGCAGGCAGAGATTAAAGGATATGGCGATCATAAACCTTCACCGAAAATAAAGAGCCGGGAAGTAATATATGATGAAAATTAAAGGAATAAGAATATGAAAGAGAACAGAATTAAAATACCGATGAATCTCCTGATTCGCTTGCCGTTAATTGTTGGTATAATTATCCTGTTGGGGGTTATTATAGCCAAAATGGGCGGTCGTTTTGAAGAAGGAGAAACTACAATTATTACAGACTCAACACTAGTTAAGACGGTTGATATTGCAGAGTTATCAACAGCGGAGTTTATTTATAATGGAATTGCAGAGATTCCGAAAAAGGAAGGATCGGATAAGATCAAGTGCAGAGTACGGTATGAAGCGAAAGTGAAAGCCTCTGTGAATATGAAAGATATCAAATTTGACATTGATGAAGAAAAGAAGACGGTAAAGCCGACTCTTCCTGAGATTACACTTAAGCCGGTTTTGGATAATGAAAAAGGATTTTCCTTTATTCCAGAAGGTTCTGAGGTTGATTTGAAGGAAGTGATGAAGGTTTGCAAAGAAGATGTTACAAATGAAGCCAACAATGCACCGGAACTTCGTGAATCAGCAGAAGAAAATTTAAAAGATATTATACAAGCACTTACATATCCGTTATTAAACTCCAAGGGATATACGCTTGTTTGGGAGTAAGAGGGGTGATGAGTGTGGAAGAAAAGAATTTTTCATTTGGAAAGAAAGAGAAGAAAAAATTAGCTATTAATTTTTTGATATTTACAGTCATGGTTATAGCCGGAGTTTCAATAGCACGCTTTCATGGATTTTCGAAAGAACAGGAAGATAAAGTGGATTTTTCAGGCATAACTAAGATTTGTGAGTTATCTACATTGAGGTGTTATTATCATGATACTGCTGAATTAAGGAAAGATCCGGAGGCTTTGTTTAAGTTCGGATGGTTTAAATACGGATATAAAAAGTTATTTATGGAATATACGGGAATTATAGAAGTTGGAATTGATGTCGATCAAGTGGAAGTGAATCAGCCGGATAAAAACAATGTCGTTTATGTGTATGTCCCGGATGCTAGAATTACAAGTGTAGATGCTGACGAAGATTCCATGAGTGACCCTATTTCAGATACCGGTGTTTTTACTAAGATTACTTCGGAAGATCAGAATGAAGCATTTCAGCAAGCTCAAAGTGACATGAAAGAAAAAGCGTCCGCTGACACTACTATTTTGAATCGAGCAAAAAATAATGCAAAAAAATTGATAGAGGAATATATTATCAATGTAGGAGAACTAATTGGAGAAGAGTATACCGTAGAATGGCTTGATAAACCTAAAAACTAAAAAGAAAAGTAGAAGAAACTGCGGAAGGAGAAGTGTAAATGAAGAACAAAGCATGGATAGCAGTGCTTGCGGTAGTTGCAATAATAGCAATTGTGGTGCTTGCGGGTTTCTTTTAAAAATGCAATGGATAAAAAGGAATAGGACGGATCTTGTTTGCTGTTGTTTTAGTATCTTTATTTTTTTTCTAAATAAAGCTATTTTGATTAGGAGTAGTTCGGGCATTAGTGGTTATTTCTTCAAATGTTATTTAAATGATTTGATGGCGCCCATATGTGTTCTTGCAATGAGTAGTGTAATCTTAAGGTGTGCTGGATATGAGATGGAAAAATTCCAAATCATCTTGTTGATAGGCGTGTTTGCATCCTTGGTTTGGGAGTTTGTGATACCACTTATTAAGACGAGTTCGGTGACTGATCCCAATGATTTGATATGCTATTTTGTGGGGACGATGGCATATTATGGAATAAAAAGATTGCAATTAAATAATGATTCAGTCAGAGGCGATCAGTTGTAACTTGCAACTGGTCGCTTTTGTGGTCATTTGGAAATGTAAAATAAAGTGGAAAGACGGAAAATCTGATAAGAAAATGCGGAAAGCTGCCAAAATAAAGAAATAAAAAATGCGGAAACGTGCCAAAATGCTATATAAAAAAATGCGGAAAGGTGGTAAAATGAGTAAATAAAAAATGCGGAAAGGAGAGAGGGCCGTGTTTAAGCGAAAAATATACAGTAAATTGCAGGAGTGGAAAAAGAATTCAGATGGTAAGACCGCTCTGTTGATCGAAGGGGCAAGACGTGTAGGAAAATCAACAGTGGTGGAAGAATTTGCGAAAAATGAATATGAAAGCTATATATTGATTGATTTCTCGAGAGCGTCAAAAGAAACCAAAGAGCTTTTTGAAGATGTTTCAGATTTGAACTTCCTGTTTTTGCAGTTACAGTTGCAATATAAAGTAGATTTGCATGAAAGAAACTCAGTGATTATATTTGATGAAGTGCAACTTTGCCCGGCGGCACGTCAGGCAATTAAAGCGTTGGTTGCAGACCGGCGATATGATTATATTGAAACAGGATCTCTTATTTCAATTAATAAAAATGTGAAAGACATTTTAATCCCGAGTGAAGAAAGAAAAATCAGCATGTATCCAATGGATTATGAGGAGTTTTTATGGGCCATTGGAGATACAACAAGTTTTTCACTATTAAAAAAATGTTTTGAGATGAATCAAGGATTAGGAGATGCAACGAATCGCAAACAGTTAAGACAATTTCGTCTCTATATGCTGGTTGGAGGAATGCCCCAGGCGGTATCAACCTATGTGGAAACGAATAATTTTAGGAAAGTAGACGAAGTAAAGAGAGATATCCTGAATTTATATGAAAGCGATTTTGTCAAGATTGATCCAACAGGACGTCTGTCCTTGCTGTTTGATGCAATCCCGGCACAGCTAAATAAAAATGCGGCCAGATATCAGACGAGCAGTGTATTAAATGGTGAGAAAGAAGAAAGAAGATTAGAATTAATTGCAGAATTAAAAGATTCAAAGACCGTATTGCTTGCCTACAATACAAATGATCCGGATGCAGGCATGTCCAACACAAGAGATTTGTCAAAATTCAAATTGTTTTTAAGCGATACGGGCCTCTTTGTAACCCTAATGTTTAAGGATAAAGATTTTACGGAAAATGAGATCTACGAGAAGCTCTTAAATGATAAATTAAGTGTAAATCTGGGATATTTATATGAGAATATTGTAGCCCAGTGCCTGGCGGCAAACGGAAACGAGTTATTTTATCATACGATGATGAATAAAAGGTCCAAGCATAATTACGAAATAGATTTCATTTTGGCAAGAAAGAATAAGATTATTCCCATAGAGGTCAAATCGTCGGGATATAATACACATAAATCCCTGGATGTCTTTACTGAAAAATATTCCGGCAGGATATGGAAGCGATATTTAGTTTATACAAAAGATATGCGAAAAGACCAGGATATTTTCTGTATACCGGTTTATATGGTGCCCTTTCTGTAATGTCAAATAAAAGCAAGGAAGTCGAAGGCTTTTGCCACGACTTCCTTGTTTTATAACTTCAATTAATAAGCTGCCTTGAAGATTCCAATGATCTGTTCTTTGGTAGCCTTGCGTGGGTTGGTAAGTTGACAAACATCCTTCATTGCATTTTCTGCCATGATCTCGAAGTCTTCTTCTTTGACACCCAGGCCTCTGAGATTTTCAGGGATTCCTACCTGACGGCTAAGCTGGCGGATGGCTGCGATTGCTTTGTTTGCGGCTTCCATTGTGGAAAGTCCATCTATATTTTCTCCCATTGCTTTTGCAATGTCCCGGAAGCGGTTGGCATTTCCGATCAGGTTGAATTCCTCTACATGAGGTAAGAGGATGGCATTGCATACGCCGTGAGGAAGGTTATAAAATCCACCCAACTGGTGGGCCATGGCGTGAACATATCCCAAGGAAGCATTGTTAAATGCGATACCTGCCAAATACTGTCCGTATGCCATCTTGTCACGGGCTTTCATATAGACGCCGTTTGCCACTGCCTTTGGAAGATACTGGGTGATCATTGTAATTGCCATAAGGGCAGCAGCGTCTGTCAGTGGATTGGCATCTGTGGATACATAAGCCTCGATGGCGTGAGTCAAGGCGTCCATACCGGTTGCGGCTGTCAGTGAAGGTGGCATGCCTACCATTAATTTTGGATCGTTGATAGCGATCTGGGGAGTGACTCTCCAGTCAACGATTGCCATTTTTACGTGGCGGCTTGTGTCTGTGATAATGCAGAAACGTGTGATTTCAGAAGCAGTTCCGGCAGTTGTATTGATGGCGATCATTGGGCACAAAGGATTGGTGGACTTGTCAACGCCTTCGTAATCTCTGATATTTCCGCCGTTTGAAGCAACCAATGCGATGGCCTTTGCACAGTCGTGGGAGGAACCACCACCGAGGGAGATGATGGAATCGCATTTGTTTTCTTTGAAAACTTTTAATCCATCGTCTACGTTTGTATCTTTTGGGTTTGGCTCTGCACCGCCGAAAATAACACTCTCAACATCTGCATTGGTTAAAATGTTTGTGAGATCTTCGGCCATGCTGCTCTGTGCCAAAAAAGCATCTGTTACGATCATGGCCTTCTGACCACCTAAGCTTTTTAATAAAGTTCCTGCCTCCTGGACAGAGTCTTCTCCGAAGAGGTTTCTTGTTGGTAAGAAATAGTATGTTGTTGCCATAGTTTTTCGCCCTTTCCTTTTTTGATTTGCTTTGTTTGATTTGCTTTGTTTTATCTTATGGGCTTATCTTAATAAGCTATGGCCTTTTCTAAAATGCCCAAAATAATTTTAATTCTGGGTATCAGATTTTAGGAGCACTCTTTCTAACCGCTTGAGGGCTTCCCTGATTTCTTCATCACTGGCGTCGGTATAACGAAAAACGATAATATGCTTATAGGACTCTTGGTCTTCCCTGCAATATTTGGAAAGGCACCTGATTTTGACCTTTTGCTTCTTGGCCTCCGCCACCAGGTCTTCGTCCCTTAAGGCTGTGTCGATTTTGACAAGAAAATGCGTTCCGCTTTTTCCGCCGTGAATGTCAGCTTTTGAAAAAAGATCGGACTCCATTAAATATTTCAAAAGTCGCTTGCCCTGCTCCTGGCAGTATTTTTTCATTCGGCGCATATGTCGTTCGAAATATCCATCGTCAAGAAATTTTGCCAGAGCATATTGATCCAGGCTGCATACGGAGTTTGAGTATACACCTGCGATCTTTTTATACCTTTCCATCAATTCTTTGGGAAGGACCATATAACTGATTCGGATAGAGGGGGCCAGACTTTTGCTGAAGGAATTGATATAGATCACCTTTCCCAGGGTATCCGTGCACCAAATCGCAGGTGCCAATCTTGAATCGTAACGGTATTCGCAGTCGTAATCATCCTCTATGATATAACGATCAGGAGCCTCATTTGCCCACTGAAGCAGTTCTTCCCTGCGCTTTTTAGACATGGTAATTCCCAGGGGAAAATGATGCTCCGGTGATGTGTGAATGATTTTTGCCGGGCTCTCTTCAAGGGCCTTGATCTTGATACCCTCCTGGTCCATGGGGATACATTCCCATTTCAGAGAATAATCCTCAAAGATATGGCGGATCCTTTGGTAGCCGGGATTTTCCATGGCATACACGGCGTCTTTGGGAAAGAGCTTATACAAGCGGCCAAAGAGATATTCAATGCCGGCCCCAATAACAACACAATCTTCATCTACTTCCATTCCCCGGCTCCGATAAAGATAGTCGGCAATGGCCCGGCGCAGTGGTTTTATGCCTCGGTAGTCGGCCTTTTGGATCAGATCTTCATCGTAATCTGTCAAAACCTCCCGCATAATTTTTTTCCACATGGAAATGGGAAACTTATCACATACCAGCTTATGGGCTGTAAAGTCGACGATATAATCCTTTTGCACTTCCTGTTTGGAAACTACCACTCTCTTGAATGACGTCACATCATCCTCATAAACCTTAGCGACAAAGTAGCCCCTCTTCTCCTCAGATACAATAAAGCCCTCCGCAAGGAGCTGGTCGTAAGCATTCATCACTGTACGGACACTGATCTGATTATCCTTGGCAAGCGTGCGCTTGGAAGGAAGCTTAGAGCCTTGCGCAAGTCTGCCATTTAGGATATCTCTTTTCAAAGAGTTATAGAGAAATTCATACATCGATTTATTATTTCGTTCTGAAAAATCATAGATAATCATAAAAAACACCAATCCTTTAGTAGAGTGTGGGGAGTTTATTTGTTTATTATTATAAAACAGCAGGGATCTTTACATAAAATATCAATTAGATATGTAGATATTCTGTTTTCTTATCACACGGAACTTTATGATCTGAGTGATAAAGACTAGATCAAGGGGAAGAAAGTTTCCGTGCAATATCGGTCAAACAGTCTGAAACAGTGGATTTTAAGAAATAAAAAGATTATACTGAAAACAGCAAACTTTTGCATAGTAAAGCGAGAAAAATCAAGCTTCTGATTCGCTTTGTAAATGAAACTCTCTTTAGTTTGAGAGAATATCGGAAACACAAAGGAAATAGACAGTATGGATAAAAAGAAAGGTCTGAGAATAGAAAAAAATAAAATAATATACAGGATACTTGGCATGGTACTTGTGCTAGTTGGTATGAGTTTTCTCCTGCCGCTTTTTGCATCCGCCCAGGAATCGGGAAATGAGCAGACCGTCCGCGTGGCTTTTCCGATCCAGGAGGAAATCAGTGAATTTAAAGAGGATGGCAGTCCCACGGGTTATAATTATGAATACCTAGAAAAGCTTTCGGAATTTACCGGTTGGAATCTGGAATATGTCCCATATGAAGCGGAAGATGAAAATCAGGCTCTCTCGGAGGCTATCAGTGATTTGCAGGAAGGGAAGGTTGACCTCTTGGGGCCTCTGTTAAAGACAGATTCTATGGAGGAGACTTTTGCATATCCCCAATTAAGTTATGGGTCCGTATATACGACCCTGTGTGCTTTGAAAAGCAGTAGCATTGGAGATGAAAATATATTTCTGGAGGATCCCCTGCGGGTGGGCTTGCTTAAAAAAGCCGAAAGCAGAAATTCTGAGGTGCAAGAATACCTGAATGCCCAGAAGGCAAAGTATGAATGCACTTACTACGAGAGTGATGCGGACCTTCTTGATGCCCTGAAAAAGGGAGAGGTGGATGTGATCTCCGGGCTTTCGATCTCGCCTGTTAAGGGTACAAGGATCGTAAAGAGAATTGCTCCCCGCCCCTACTATTTTGCATCTACCAAGGGAAATACAGACCTGATGCAGGAGATGGATGAGGCTATCGCCAAACTCAATCAGGTACAGCCGAACTTTCAGAGCGAGTTGTTTGAAAAATATTTCGGACAGGTCTATTCAGAATTTACTCTTACTGACAGTCAGAAAAAACTCTTGAAATCTGTGGGGACCCTGCATGTCCTGTGCGTGGATTATGATGGCCCCTATGTTTTCGAAAAGGATGGTCAGGCAGCAGGAATGTTGGTTTCCATCATTAATAATTTTGCTAAATTAGGGGACCTTAAGACAGAATATACCTTCTGTAAGAACCGTGAGGAAGCAGCGCAAATGCTGAAAAACTCCGATTATGATATGCTGATCGGAATGCCTTTTACATCGGAATATTGTAGTTCGGTCGGCTTTATTACAAGCGAGAAGATCATGGAGTCTAATTTCCTCCGGGCTTACAGGGAGGGGGATAATAAGAGAGAAATTGCTGCTTTAGTAGAAGGCACGGAAGATCTGATCAATACATCTGACTATCAGGAGATTAAGCTCTACGACAACTCAAAGGAATGCCTCAAGGCTGTGAAAAGAGGAGAGGCAGATGTGGCAATCGGGGACCGGTCTATTTTGGAGTATTATACCCATGATGTATCAAATTCTCTGAATGTGAGCTTGTTAACCGGGGAGACCCAGAATATCTGCATCGCATTATCGAAAAAGGGCCATGTGGAATTGCAGCAGGCCTTTAATGAGTATATTTCCAGTCTGACGGATGTGGAGAAAACCAATTATCTGGATGATGGCAGTGTCCATAACGATCAGATGTCCTTGGCTCTTTTTATTCAAACCTATCCGGTCCAGACTATCCTAGTAGTTGCGCTCTTGTCTATCGGGCTGGCCTTGTTATGCTTTGGTATTTATTATGTCCACAAGATGAGACTTAAGAATGAAGAGCTGCGGCTGGCCAATGAGGCAAGAAGTGATTTCCTGGCACGGATGAGCCACGATATTCGTACGCCTATGAATGGAATTATCGGACTTTTGGATATTTCGGACCGCTTTGTGGAAAACCCGGAGATGACTCGAAAATATCACCGGAAGATTCATATGGCCTCAGACTATCTGCTGTCACTGATCAATGATGTGCTGAATATGAGTAAATTGGAATCCGGAAAAGTCTATCTTGTGAGGGAATCTATTTATCTGCGGGAGGTGATTGATAACTGTAAGGATATACTAGAGGCAAGGGCAAATGAACAGGGAGTTTGCTTGGATGATTCCAGTCTGGACTACTTTAATCCTCCCAGAGTATTTACAAGTCCTCTTCATCTGCGACAGATTTTTATGAATATCATCGGAAATGCCATCAAATATAACAAACCGGGCGGTAGAGTGGATGTGGCGGCTAAAATTCTGCTGCAGACTGAGACTGCTGTTACCTGTGAATTCCAGGTCAAGGACAACGGAATTGGTATGAGCGAGGATTTCCAGAGGCATGCCTTCGAGGCATTTTCCCAGGAAAACCAAGATAAGCATGGAGAGCTTAAGGGCACCGGCCTTGGACTTTCTATCGTAAAGAAACTAGTGGATGCCATGGACGGAAAAATCTATATTGAAAGCCGTTTGGGGAAGGGAAGCACATTTACCTGGATCTTGACTTTTGATATAGATACAGAATATAAAGAGCAGGAGGAAGAAAGTACATTTCTTCCTGTGAAAAATCTTCGCGGAAGAAGGATTCTTGCGGCAGAGGATAATGAATTAAATGCAGAGATTTTGCAGTTTATGTTGGAAGATAAGGGGATGGAGGTCGTGCTGGCAGAAAATGGCCGCCAAGCAGTGGAAGTCTTTAAGGATTCAGAAGAGGGAAGCTTTGATTTTATTTTAATGGATATTATGATGCCGGAAATGAATGGTTATGAAGCAACAAGGGCCATCCGGGGGCTTGATAGAAAGGATGCAAAGACTATACCTATTATTGCTCTGACAGCAAATGCCTATATGGAAGATAGGAAAAAAGCGATGGATGCCGGAATGAATGCCCATGTTGCCAAGCCGGTAGACCTAAGAAGCCTCTTTAAGACTATGCAAAACTATCTCTAAGAAAGCGTAAGATATGAAATAGCTATGGAGCAAGCACAAGATGAAAGCAAAGAGAATAGAATAGACGATAAAAGTGATAAAAGAGATAAAAGATTGTGGAAGATCTTTTGGTCGACCTTTTATCTAAGTGCATTTACCTTTGGAGGGGGATATGTCATCGTAAGCTTGATGAAGAAAAAGTTTGTAGATGAGTATCATTGGATTAAGGAGGAGGAAATGCTGGACCTGGTCGCCATTGCCCAGTCCGCACCGGGGGCCATTGCAGTAAATGGAGCCATCGTAGTGGGCTATAAGCTGGCAGGGCTTCCGGGGATTTTAGTGGCGATTCTTGGGACGGTCCTTCCTCCTTTTGTAATTATTTCCCTGATTTCTCTTTGCTATCAGGCAGTTCGGGATAATCGAATAGTAAGCCTCCTCCTAGAAGGAATGCAGGCAGGTGTCGGGGCGGTCATTGCCTCTGTGACTTATGATATGGCGGTTGGGATTGCTAAAAAGAAAGACCGAATCTCTGACCTATTGATGCTTGGGGCATTTGTGGCTTCCTGTTTCTTTGGAGTCAATGTGGTATATGTGATCTTATTTTGTGGTTTGTTAGGGATTTTCCGTGCGCTTATTGAAAGAAGACGGGAGGTTAAAGGAAAATGATTTATTTTGAACTCTTCTTTAGCTTTCTTCAGATTGGACTTTTTAGTTTTGGCGGCGGGTATGCCGCCATGCCTTTAATCAAAGAACAGGTGGTTGTGCAGCATGCCTGGCTTAGCATGTCGGAATTTACAGACCTCATCACCATCTCCCAGATGACACCGGGCCCCATTGCGGTAAATTCCGCCACTTTTGTAGGAAATAAAATCGCAGGGCTTCCGGGTTCTATTGTAGCAACCTGCGGCTGTATCCTTCCTTCCTGTGTCATAGTCACTGTCATAGCCTGCTTCTATCTAAGATACAAAAAGATGAAGGTCTTTCAACGCGTCCTGGAATCTTTAAGGCCGGCAGTGGTGGCCCTCATTGCTTCCGCAGGAAGTGCCATTTTGATGGAAGCCTTCTGGAAGAATGGGTCGGTGCATCTGGCAGATACCAGATGGTATCTGGTGGGGATCTTTGGGATCTGTCTCTTACTACTTCGAAGAACCAAGCTAAGTCCTATCTTGGTTATGGCCCTTGCGGGGCTACTTAATGTGTTGTGGTCATTTCTCCTATTCTAGGATCAAAAGGTCAATATCCTCGTAAAACTGGATAATCCTGCTACTAGTTTCGTCTTAAGATTCGGTCTAGAATACAGGATGTAACAGAGAAAAATATTGAAACATAGATAAAAAGAGGAGAGGATCATATGAGTACAGCAACTATTTCTAAAAATAAAGCAATGACTATGAGTAACAAGACAAGTTTGCTAGAGCGTTTAAAAAAATATGTATTAGATCATGCAGATTATTTTGCAGCATGTTCTGCAATGTTGACAGGTAATTCTTCAGCAGTCGTACAGATCATGAAAAACGCTGAGTCTCACGTAACAAGAATCTAGTATGGCGAAAAAAATAAAAGAAGCCTTAAAAAGTATAAAAAAGCAGCCACTGCTTACGGGAAAATTGATTTTCCGCTAATAAGTGGGCTGCTTTTTTGATTTTATGATACACTAGGAGAGGAGGGTTGAATATTCGCCGGCTAGAGCTAGCGAATGCTTCCTTGTGAATCTGAGAGATGAAAGGGTTTTGTTTATAAATGAGAAGGGATGAAGAAATGTACGAGATACTTTCTCTTGTACAGTCAGACTGCAATGTCCAGAGAATGAAAAAATATATCCAGCACGGGAGGGTCACCACCTACGAGCACTGTGAAAATGTAGCAAAGCTAAGCTACAAGATCGACAAGATGTTTTCACTAAGTTCCAATCTGCGGGTCTTGCTCTTGGGTGCCATGCTGCATGATTTTTATCTTTATGACTGGCATAAAAAGGATGATGGAAGCCACCGTTTTCATGGCTTTAGGCATGCAAGAATTGCCTCCCTAAATGCCAGGAGATATTATAAGGTGGATGACCGGGTAAGTCATGTGATCTACTGCCACATGTGGCCCTTAAATCCCGAGCGGGTTCCTATGTCAAGGGAAGCCTGGATCGTGTGCCTTGCTGATAAGGCTATTTCCTTTCATGAAACATTTTTTAGGAGGTAAAAACCTTTAAAATAAAAGCGCAAGGGAGAAAATACATAATAAAATAAGGTGTTTTGTCATTTGTTTGACAAAGAAAAATTAGGCAAGTATAATCACAAGCATATTAAAGGCGACGGGGCATAACAAAAAAGTTGTGCTCCGTTTTTGTTTTGTGAAAAGAAAGTTTAATGCAAAGAGGCATAGCTGCAAAAGGTTGCAGTTGTGCCTCTTCCTATTTTGCCTTCTTATGCAGAATGCCTATAGGGAGGGATGCTTGTGAAAAAGTATATTGCAAAGAGGGTATTTGTCTCAATTGTCACGATTCTGATCATTCTATTGCTTCTCTTTTGTATGCTTCAGTTTATGCCGGGTTCACCATTCAATGATGAAAAACTGTCGGAGGCCCAGGTGCAGGTTTTAAATCAAAAATATGGCCTGGACCAGCCCATTGTAGTCCAGTTTGTAAACTATGTGAAAAATGTGGTCCGGGGTGATTTTGGCGTATCTTACAGTATTTCAAAAAATACGGATATTTCAAAGCTTTTAAATACAAGGCTTCCGGTGAGCTTTCGGATCGGCGGACAGGCGGTCGTCTTGGGAGCCATCCTAGGTATTCTCCTTGGAATTGCAGCGGCCTTAAAAAGCGGAACCTGGATCGATTCCCTTTGTACCGTTATATCGGTCTTGGGTGTCAGCCTGCCGTCCTATGTATTCGCCCTGGCTATGGCCTATTTCCTGGGATATCGAGCGAATATATTCCCCCTTTTGTATAATTCGGCGGAAATCTTTGCATCCTCAGTGATGCCGACCATTGCCCTTTCTATGTTTTCTATCGCCACGGTGGCCAGATTTACAAGGACAGAGCTTTTGGAAGTCTTGGACAGTGATTATATGCTTCTTGCAGAGAGTAAAGGAATCACAGGAGGGCCCTTGATTATAAGGCATGCCCTTAGAAATGCCCTGATTCCTATTGTTACTGTTCTTGCACCCCTGGTTGTGGATTTGATGATCGGGTCTTTGGTGATCGAGAAGATTTTCTCTATACCGGGAATCGGAAGTTTGATGGTAACGGCGATCCAGTCCAATGATTATAACGTAACCATTACTATCGCATTTATCTATAGTGCCATGTACATTGTGTTGATGCTGGCAGTCGATATTCTTTATGGTGTGATCGATCCAAGAATCAGACTTGCAAAAGAATAGGAGGCGACGAAAGATGTGGAGAAATAAAAAAATAGAGCCGGCAGCACTTGCAGAGGCAGCAGTTCCCATTGTGGATGTAGAAGAATATTTAAAGGGGATCGAGTTTCAGGAGGATGATTTTGAATTTCAGCATATAAACGAAGACCTCATCGATACGAACTTTGCCAGTCAAAGCTTCTGGAAGGATGCATTTGTCCGCTTTAAGAAAAATAAGGGTGCGGTCATCAGCTTCTTTTGTATTCTGCTAATTATCCTTTTAGCAATTGTAGGCCCCCATATGACGTCTTACACCTACGCAACCCAGGATATTAAAAATCAGAATCTGGCACCCAGGGTTCCGGGGCTTGAAAAGCTTGGAATCTTAGATGGAAGTGAGACGGTCAAGGTCTCCGGCGTGGCAAAGCAGATCAATAAGTATATCAGTGATAAGAAAACAGATGTCTACTACTGGTTTGGAAGTGATTCTCTTGGCCGTGATATCTGGACAAGAACCTGGACCGGAACCAGAATCAGCTTGTATATTGCGGTGGTTGCTGTGCTGGTAGATATGCTTTTCGGACTTAGCTATGGTCTGATCTCCGGATACTTTGGTGGAAAAGTGGACATGGTTATGCAGCGAATTGTGGAAATCGTAAATAGTATTCCCACCTTAGTAGTTGTTACCTTGATGATGTTGGTCTTAAGCCCCGGTCTTACCTCTATTACGGTTGCCTTGATCGTTACCGGTTGGATTGGAATGAGCCGGATTGCAAGAGCCGAGATGCTAAAACTTAAGGAAAGAGAATTTGTCTTGGCATCCAGGACTCTCGGGGCAGGAAGCTTTCGCATTATCTTTAGCGAAATTTTTCCAAATATTTTTGGGCCGGTCATTACCCAGACTATGTTTTCTATTCCCCATGCCATCTTTACCGAAGCCTTTTTAGCATTTATCGGGCTGGGAGTTCCAAGCCCCTTAGCCTCCCTCGGAACCATGATTTCAGATGGATATAAGAATTTTACGACCCATCCCTATCAGATCATCTTTCCTTTGGTGGTGATGTCCCTTTTGATGTTAAGCTTTACGCTTTTGGCTGACGGGCTTAGAGAAGCGCTGGATCCGAAGATGAAGGAAATGTAGGAGGGATGAAAAATGGCAGAACGTGAAAAAATATTAGAGGTTCGAGATCTCTCTATCTCATTTAAAACAACCACCGGCAGTGTCAATGCCATACGGGGTGTCAACCTAGACCTGTATAGGGGGGAGACGGTTGCCATCGTTGGAGAATCCGGCTCCGGCAAGTCTGTGACGGCAAAAGCTGCCATGGGTATCCTGGCAAAAAATGGGCAGATCAACAGGGGCTCCATTCGGTTTACTTATACAAGAGAGGATGGAGAAAAAGTCACCTGCGATATCCTGCAAATGAAAAAGAAAGATATCCGTGAACATATAAATGGAAAAAGGATCGCAATGGTTTTTCAGGATCCCATGACTTCCCTGAATCCCTTGATGACCATTGGAAAGCAGATCATGGAGGGTATGATTTGGCACTATAAGACACCTAAGGAAGAGGCCTATAAAAAGGCTGTGGAATTGCTTGAATTGGTTGGAATTACAGATGCAGAAAAAAGGATGAAAAACTATCCCCACCAGCTTTCGGGAGGTATGCGTCAGAGAGTGGTAATCGCCATCGCCCTGGCTTGTAACCCGGAACTTCTAATCTGTGATGAACCCACAACCGCCTTGGATGTGACCATCCAGGCAAAGATCTTGGAGCTGATTCGAAGGATCCAGGAAAAGACAGGTATTTCGGTTATCTACATTACCCATGATCTGGGAGTGGTAGCCAAGGTGGCCGATTATGTAAATGTTATGTATGCGGGAAAAATCGTTGAAAAAGGAAGCATCGATGAGATCTTTTATGATCCCAAGCATCCTTATACCTGGGGACTTTTGTCAGCCATGCCGGATTTGAATACTGCAGACAGCCGACTTTTTACAATACCGGGAAGTCCACCGAATCTGCAAAAACCGGTAGAGGGAGATGCCTTTGCACCCCGAAATAAATATGCCTTGAAAATTGATTCAAGACTACAGCCCCCTATGTTTAAGATCAGTGACTCTCATTTTGCAGCTACCTGGCTTTTGCATCCGAAGGCGCCCAAGGTAGAAATGCCGGAGGAACTAAGAAAAAGAATCAAGCGGATGAAGGAGGAAGCGGCCTTATGACAGAACAGAAGAAAGAGCCCCTTCTGAAGGTAGAAGGGCTAAAGCAATATTTTAAGGTAAATAAAAAGTTTACCGTCAAGGCAGTGGACGACGTCAGCTTTGAAATTTATCCGGGAGAAACCTACGGGCTTGTGGGAGAATCCGGATCCGGAAAATCCACCATCGGAAGATCCTGCATTCGACTCTATAAACCTACGGACGGAAAGATTACCTTTGAGGGCATGGACTGCTCAGGGAAATTATCGAAGGTTGACGAGAAGAAGCTACGAGTAGATATGCAGATGATTTTTCAGGATCCCATGGAGTGCCTGAATCCAAGAAAAAAAGTTTCGGATATTATCGGACAGGGACTGGACATCCACCATATGTATCAAAATAAGGATGAAAGAAATGAAAAAATCGCGGAGATCCTGAAAAAAGTAGGTCTGACACCGGAACATGCCAGCAGGTATCCCCATCAATTTTCCGGAGGTCAGCGCCAGAGAGTAGGCATTGCCAGGGCCCTGGTCATGAATCCCAAGCTGATTGTTGCAGATGAATGTATCTCGGCTCTGGATGTATCCATTCAGGCCCAGGTGGTGAACCTGATGAAGGATATTCAGCAGGAGACCCAGACGGCCTATCTCTTTATTGCCCATGATCTTTCCATGGTCAAATACATTTCAGACCGAATCGGAGTTTTGCATCTTGGCCATCTGGTAGAAACAGGGACTACAGAGGAAATTTTTGAAAATCCGCTACACCCCTATACCAAGAGCCTGATTTCCGCTATCCCACAGCCCAACCCTCAGGTGGAAAAGAATCGGACATCCTTGCATTATGATTATGAGAGCAGCGGAATTGATTATAACAAAGGCATCTTAAGGAAGGTGGAAGGGACCCATTTTGTGCGGTCCACGGAAGAGGAATTAGATTCCTGGCTATCACATTGATATCAGACTTTCTTATATAAACAAAGCGTGTTTGTTAAGAAGGTTTCGATAAATATATTTTTGGAGGTAAGATTATGAAAAACTGGAAAAAAGCAGCAGCAATGGCTGTGACGGCATCCATGTGTATCACTACACTGGCCGGGTGCGGTGGCAGTTCCAAAACCGATGAAGCTACAGGCAGCACCGGGACATCAAGTGCATCAGACAATACCCTGCGTTACCAGATCGGTGTGGCAATTGATTCTCTGAACCCGCAGCTGGCAAACGACGGAACATCCTTTTCTGTATTGGCCCAGTGTATGGAAGGACTTTATACAAAGGATGAGGACGGAAATGCAATCCTTGCAGTTGCGGAAAGTGTTGACAAGTCAGAGGACGGCCTGACCTATACATTTAAGCTTAGGGATGATGCGAAATGGTCCGATGGTTCTGATGTTACGGCATCTGATTTCGTATATGCATGGCAGACCCTTGCAGACCCTAACACAGGAAGTGAGTATCAGTTCTTCGTTCAGACCGCCTGCCTTTTAAATGCAGATGATGTTGTGGCAGGAAATAAACCGGTGACAGATCTTGGTGTGGAGGCCGTAGATGATAAGACCTTAAAGGTTAGCCTTTCATCTCCATGTGCGGTATTCGAAAGCTTGATGACCTTCCCAAGCTTCTATCCTGTCAAAGAAGAGTTGGCAGAGGAGTCAGGAGATGATTTCGCAACATCTGCAGATACCATTGTCTGCAACGGTGCTTTTGAAATCACAGATTATGAGCCTTCTGCAATGACCATTAAGGCTGAGAAAAATGACGATTATTATGATGCGGATGAAGTAAAACTGGACGGCGTAGAATGGCAGGTAATCCTGGACAATCAGACGGCAGCTATGTCCTATGAATCCGGTGACCTTGATGTAGTAACCCTGACCGGTGATCTGATCGAACAGTACCAGGATGATGCAAGTTATAGTACTTCTCAGGATGGATATATGTGGTATGTCTCTCCGAATACAGAGGTAGAAGAGTTTGCAAATGAAAATATCCGCCTGGCACTTGCGAAATCCTTTGATAAAGAGGCTGTTACAGATACCCTCTTAAAAGATGGATCTACAGTGGCTGATTATATTGTGGCAGAAAACCTTGCAGTAAGCCCGGATGGCACAGAATTCCGGAAAGAGGTTGGAACCTATGATAACTGGACTTATGATGTAGATGCAGCAAAAGACTATTGGAGCAAGGGACTTTCGGAGATCGGAAAAGATTCGCTGGAACTCGAGCTTGTAGTAGAAGACAGCGATTCCGCACAGCAGGTAGCTCAGTTCTTGCAGAATGAGTGGCAGACCAATCTAGAAGGTCTTACCATTTCAATTAAGGTGGAGCCAAAGAAAGCCCGTCTGGAAGATATGCAGAATGGTAATTACCAGCTTGGACTTACAAGATGGGGACCAGACTATGCAGATCCAATGACAGATCTGGACTGCTTCGTGACAGGAAGTTCAACAAACTATGGACGTTATAGCAATACAAAATATGATGATACCATTGAATCAGCAAAATATGGCGAGCTTGCCTTAGATACAGAAGCAAGATGGGATGCCTTGGTTGACTGCGAGAAAATGTTGGCAGATGACTGTGTAGTATTCCCGATCTACCAGCAGTCCATTGCCAGAATGATTAGTCCCAATGTCAGTGGAATTTCCTTCTACAGCACAGGATCAAACTATTCATTTAAATATGCAGAGAAAAAATAAATTATGACTTTGTATTAAAGTACAAGGAGAGGGTTGCCACCCCTGTGGCAGCTCTCTTTTGCTTTTTCGCGGATTTGTTGACATACGGCAAGGTGGGATGCTAGGCCCTTAAAGACACGCTTCGTTTCCTAAGGAGCTTAAGCCGGCTGATTCGCAAGGATTCGCGCCAACTCGCGCTGCGCGCTCACTCAGGGCCTTGCCCTTCGGCCCTCCGGGCACAATGCGCGTATTCTTGCTGCCGGCTTCAGCTCCTTACGGAAGCCTCGCTATCGTCTTTAAGGGCCTAGCATCCCACCTTGCCGTATGGCCTACATATTCGACTCAATGTTTTTTTAAGAAATGGATGATCAACCGTGGCTGGAAGGATTTGATTCTGGTGGAAAAGTACTGAAATTGATTTTATACGATGTTATAATGAGAGTTATGAATGCTAATTTTATGAAGCTGGGGGATGTGTGGCGTGTGTGAAGAAAAGAGTATAAAAGCGGTTATTTTTGATATAGATAATACTTTGTATAGCTATGATGAGAATCATGTTTATGGCATGAAGGCTATGGAGGATTATTGTAAAAGTGCCTTTGGTATTTCGAGGGAGGAGATGGATGGTTTTTATAAGAAGGCCGGACGGATTGTGATTGATCGGATCGGGAGGGAGGCGGCTGCTATTCACAGCAGGCTGCTTAGGACCCAATGCATGTTGGAGCTTATGGGGCAGCCTTTGTTTCCTCATGCCCGCAATATGTACCATGCCTATTGGGATACTTTGATCAGACAGTCCCAGCCGACAAGGGGATCTCTAGAGCTTATAAGAGAATTAAAGAAGAGAAATATCCGTATTGGAATCGGAACGGATATGACTGCCTATATTCAGTATAAGAAGTTGGAGGCTCTGGGGGTCGCTCCTTATGTGGATTTTATTGTGACCAGTGAGGAGGCTGGGGTGGAAAAACCTCATCCTCGTTTCTTTGAGCTCTGCGTGGAGAAGGCGGGCCTATGCGCGGATGAGTGCGCATTTATCGGGGATAGCCTTAAAAAGGATGTAGAAGGTGCCAGTGGAAATGGACTCAAGGGGATTTGGTATACGCAGGAGGAAGACCTCCGGGAAGAAATTAAGTATCCTTGGATACGATCGTTTGCGGAGGTTGATATTGATTCTTTGCTCTTAAATGAATAGTTATATGAACGTTGTTGCATAAAAAAGAAGTGAAAAACCAGGAGATTTGAAGCTTTTGAAAATGAAATGGCTGAAAATCTCCTTTTTTATTAGAAAAAACCCTTGTAATAATGCACAAAAACAAGAAAGAACAATTATGCAATATATAAAAATTATCAAAACGATCGTATAATAAGAGAATGGTCATATAAAATCCTTGATGGAGTTCATAAAAAGTGATATAACACAGGTAAAGGAACAAATAAATCAAGTTTATATGAACTATTTAGGAGGAGGGTTCAAATGAGCAAAATTAGTGAGATGACAAGAGAAAGCTGGATCAACAGTACATTCCCTGAGTGGGGAACATGGCTTGTGGAGGACATCGAGAATGAAGTTGTTGCTCCGGGAAATGTAGCTATGTGGTGGCTTGGATGTACAGGTGTCTGGTTCAAGACTCCGGCTGATGCCAACATTACCATCGACTTATGGTGCGGAAACGGAAAGCGTACCCACGGGGACGGAAAGATGAAGGTTGGACATCAGATGGCTAACATGTGCGGAGGAAGAGCTATGCAGCCAAACCTTCGTAACGTACCATTTGTAATTGATCCATTTGCATTTAAGAAAGTAGATGCAGTACTTGCAACCCATTATCATCAGGATCATATGTCAGCTGAGTGGGCTGCTCATGTAATCCAGAGCGGAATGACTACAACAGATGAGAACGGAAAGGAGATTCCGGTACCATTTATCGGACCAAAGAAATCTGTTGAATTATGGCAGAAATGGGGCGTTCCTGCTGAGCGATGCATTACAGTAAAACCTGGAGATACAATTAAGATCAAAGATATCGAGATCGTGGCCCTCGATTCTTTCGACAGAACCTGTATCGTAACTACAGATAAGACCGGACCGGACAGAGAAGAGCTTACAGGTGTCTGCCCAACAGATATGGACGATAAGGCAGTCAACTACCTAGTAAAAACTCCAGGTGGAAATATCTATCATTCCGGAGATTCTCATTTCTCTATCTATTTTGCAAAACATGGTAAGGATTATGACATTGATGTGGCATTTGGATCCTTCGGTGAGAACCCAATCGGTATGCAGGATAAGATGACATCCATCGACATTCTTCGTATGGCAGAGAATTTGAAGTGCAAGGTTGTAGTTCCGATTCACTGGGATGTATGGACAAACTTCCAGGCAGACTGTGATGAGATCAAGGTTCTTTACGATTTCAAGAAGGACCGTAACGAGTATAAATTCCATCCATTCTTCTGGCAGGTAGGCGGCAAGTATACTTACCCGGCAGATAAGGATAAGATCTACTATCACCACAGAAGAGGATTTGAGGATTGCTTCGAGGCTCCGCAGAACATTCCGTTCCGTTCATGCCTGTAAGATTCAGATAAATTACAAATAGGAGAAAACCATGTTAAAGGAATTCGTTGAGAGTAAGCATTGTAAATTTGCAGAGAGCGCCAAAGACTGGAAGGATGCCATTAGAATGAGCTGTGAATCATTGGAGGCGGACGGAACCGTTGAGGCAAATTATAAAGAAGATATTATTAAATGCGTTGAAAAATATGGACCCTATATCGTTATTATTCCCGGTGTGGCAATGCCACATTCCCAGGAAAATGCGGTGGGTGTACATAAGACAGCCATTGGTTTTATGAAGTTAGACAAGCCGGTAAGCTTTGATCCGGAGGACCCGGAAAAGGATGCATCATTATTCTTTACCCTGGCATCCTGTAATCCGGAACAGCACCTTAACAACATGTCAAGATTGGCGGAGATGCTGTCTAATGAAGATTTGATCGAGGATCTGAAAAAAGCGAATGGACCTGAAGATCTCTTGAAGCTTCAGGAGAAGTATCTGTAAAAGAATTAGAGTGAAGGGGAAACAAGATGGATATTTTAATGAATGTGTGGTCGTATTTTGCGACAAATATTTTGGAACAACCGGCATTCATGATCGGTTTGATCGTAATGATTGGTTATATCTTATTAAAGAAACCTTGGTATGACGTACTGGCAGGTGTGATTAAGGCGATCGTTGGATACTTGATCTTGACCGTTGGTTCTTCAGGATTGGTAAGTAACTTCCGTCCTGTATTGGTAGGACTTAAAGATGTATTCCAGATAGACGCTATGGTTATTGACCCATACTTTGGTCAGAACGCAGTAACCGCAGGAGTAGAAGAAGTTTTCGGTAAAGGTTTTGGGGATGCAATGATCCTTCTCCTTATCGCATTTATCGTTAATATTTTATTAGTTCGTTTCAGTAAAGTGACAAAACTTCGTGCCCTCTTTACAACCGGTCACGTACAGGTACAGCAGTCTGCAACTGCTTACTGGCTCATCATGTTTGCATTGCCGGGACTTCTTACTCACAATGTAGCACTGATCATTGTAATGGCAGTTATCCTTGGTGCTTACTGGGCAGTTGGTGCAAACCTTCTTATTAAGCCATGTCAGGAAGTTACAGACGGTGCAGGATTTACACTTGCTCACCAGCAGATGTTCGGTGTTGCCATAAACTATTGGTTGGCAGAGAAGCTTTTCGGTAAGAAAAAAGATGGTAAAGAAGTTAAGAAGATCGATGATGTAGAGCTTCCGGGCTTCATGTCTATCTTCAATGAGAATATGGTATGTACCTCTATCTTGATGTTAATCTTCTTTGGAGCAATTCTTTGCATCCTTGGTAAAGATTATCTGGTAGAGCAGGGCTTCCTTGCAGAAGGTTCTTCCATGCTCTTCTATGTAATTCAGACCTGTTTATACTTCTCTGTATACTTGGCAATTCTTCAGCTTGGTGTTCGTACATTCGTAACAGAGCTGACAGCATCCTTCCAGGGTATTGCAGACAAGCTTCTTCCGGGTTCTGTTCCCGGAGTTGACTGTGCAGTTATCTTTGGATTCGGTTCTGCAAATGCGGTTCCTCTTGGATTCCTTGCAGGTTTCCTTGGACAGATTATTGCAATTGCATTGTTGATTGTTCTTAAGAGCCCAACTCTTGTAATCTGCGGATTCGTACCGGTATTCTTTGATAATGCAACCATCGCCATCTTCGCAAATGAAAAAGGTGGTGTTAAGGCAGCCCTGATTCTTCCATTCCTTTCTGGTCTGTGCCAGGTATTTGGTTCAGCCCTCATCGCCGGATGGGTTGGAATGGCAGCTTACGGTGGATACCTTGGAATGTGGGACTGGGCAGTAGTATGGCCGGTAATGACAGTGGTTATGAAGTACTTAAGCTACGCAGGTGTAGCAGTAGTAGCCATTGCACTCCTTGCTATTCCACAGATTGAGTACAGAAGAGACAAAGAGGGTTACTTCATGATGACAGAAGATTATGAAGCATACAAAGAATTAAAAGCAAAACAGAAGGCATAAAATATAAACATAAGAAAATAATTGAAAAGGTAGGCCGGGAAACCGACAGAAAGTGAGGATGTAAAAATGGCAAAGGAAAATATGAGTTTTTTAGTATGTTGTGCAAACGGAGCAGGATCTAGCTTGATGATGAAAATGACTATGCAGAAGGTTCTTGATAAAGTAGGCTTAAAGCCTGGAAAAGTTCATCACTGTGCATTGTCAGAGGGAAAGACAGCAGCTGCTCAGTATGATGTGGTATTCTGCGCACAGAATTTTGCAAATATGTTCAAGGATGCAGAGAAGAAGGGAACCCAGGTCATCGGACTGAGAAACATCATGTCTGCACAGGAAATTGAACAGAAAATGAAAGAACACGGCATTATTGATTAATTATGATTGTTTCGGCATAATAAAAAATCCAGGGTGCTCCGCATAAGGAGCGGAGCGCCTATTTTAATGGAAAATCGCTTAAAATGCCTGGGCTTATTTTTTTTAACCTTTTTTACGATAAAACAATCAAAAAAGTAATGACAAAGTTCATAAAAGATGAAATAATGGGGACGGAAGCACACATCAAAAATGAACTTGCGAAATAGAAAATGAGGTTATAAAAGATGAAAAGAGAAAAGGCCTATGTGGACAGCAGACGACAGAAGGTTTTTGAATTACTCACCCAAAATCCTGAAATCAAGGCGGACGAGCTTGCAGAGCTTTTAGGGGTATCGGTAGTAACCATCCGCAGGGATATGAGAGTTTTGGAGGAAGAAAAAAGAATTCAGAGATTCTATGGCGGGGCTAAAGTAACGGAGAAAAAAGAGGATCAAATAGACGAGGTAAGCTTATACCGGGAGCTCATCGCTCGCTATGCGGCTAGCTTGATCGAGTCGGGGGATACCATTTTTATTAACACCAGCAGGAATGCGCTGGAGTTAATAAAATACGTAGAAAGTGAGAATGTTACGGTTATCACCAACAACGGAAAGGCCATCAATCATGAGAAGGCAAACGGTGTTAATATCATTCTCACCGGTGGGGAACTGCGATATCCAAAGGAAGCAATGGTGGGAGATTTTGCAGTACAAAATCTTCAGAATATTTTTGCGAGAAAAACCTTTGTGGGATGTTCCGGCATCAGTGCATCCATAGGAATGACTACGGAGATTATTAACGAAGTAAATGTGAACCAGCTGATGATCGATCATGCGGCCCAGGGCGTATATATCCTGGCTGACCATACCAAGATAGGAAAAAACAGCAGTTTTACCAGCTGTGGAATCGAAAAAATCCAGCATCTGATCACAGATGAACTGGCGCCGGAAGAAGAATTGGAAAAATTCCGGGCCTGCGGGGTAGAGCTCCATATAGTAAGAAAAAGCGATTTTGGAAAATAAAGAAGGATTTTGAATTATGCGGAATGCTGTAAAATGGGAGGAAGACAGCATGAAAGCATATTCCATAGGGCTATATGAAAAATCCATGCCATCAGACCTTAGCTGGAGAGAAAAACTTCAGGTGGCCAAGGATGCAGGATATGATTATGTAGAACTTAGTATTGATGCTACAGAAGAAAAAATCGGACGTTTGGATATGACAAAAGAAGAGCGTTTCGATCTTGTTAAGGCAATGTATGAGATTGGATTACCGATCCGCACCATGTGTGTCAGCGCGCTGACCAAGTATTCTCTTGGAAATGATAAAGAGGACTATTGCCGGAGAGGAATGGAGATTTTGGAAAAATCCATTCAGCTGGCAGATGATCTGGGCGTAAGAGTAGTTATGATTCCCGGATACGATGTCTACTATGAGCCATCAAGCCTGGAAACCAAGAGAAGATTTTTAGAAAATCTCAAAAAAGGAGCCCAGATGGCAGAACGTGCCGGTGTGATCCTGGGTCTTGAGACCATGGAAAATGAATTTATGAACACAGTAGAAAAAGCTATGAAATATGTAGTTCTCTGTGATTCTAATTACTTAAAGGTATATCCGGACATTGGAAATCTGACCAACGCCGCAGTCCAGTACAAGTCAGACGTATTAGAAGATATGGAGCTTGGAAGAGGAAATATCACATCCCTTCATTTGAAGGAAACAGTTCCGGGAAAATATAGGGAGATCCCCTACGGAACCGGCCATGTGGATTTTGAGGCGGCAATCGCAAAAGCCTGGGATCTTGGAATTCGAAGATATGTGACAGAATTCTGGTATAAGGGAAATGAGGATTGGAAGGAAGATCTGAACTTTGCAATCCATATGATGTCAGAAATTTTAGATAGACAGACGGAAGGAAATGAGAAAGCATCATGAAAATCGAAAAAAAAGTAATTTCTAATTTAACAAAATGTTATTCAATTGCACCCTTGCATTATCAGGGAAAGGACCATATCCTGGTGGCAGCAGAGAAGGTAGATAAGTGCCTGCTCTTTGATACAGAGGGAAACCAGGAGGATGTTGTCTGGGAAGAACCGGGCGGAGTTATGACCATGGTTCAGGTTCCGGGAAGCGACGGACAGTTCCTTGCAACCCACAAGTTCTATTCTCCTAATGATTCCAAGGAAGCAAAAATCGTAAAGGTTACACCGATCGAAAAGGGAAATTGGGAAGTAAAGACCTTAGTAGACCTTCCCTTTGTACACCGCTTTGATATCCTGGAGAGAAATGGCGTAAGATACCTCATTGCTTGCGCTTTAAAATCCGATCATGAATACAAGGATGACTGGAGATTCCCGGGTAAGGTCTTTGTAGCAGTTCTTCCGGAGGACTTGAGCGTATTTGATGAGGACCACCAGTTGGAACTTAAGGTTATCAAAGAGGGAATGTTGAAAAACCATGGCTACTACAGAGTAGAAGATGAGGGTGTCCAGACAGGGGTCATTTCCTGTGACGGAGGCGTCTTCCAGTTTGTTCCGCCGGCCCAGGCAGATGGAGAGTGGGAGATCCGCACCTTGATCACAGATGCAGCAAGTGATGCGGTTTTAGTTGATTTTGATGGAGACGGAGAGAAAGAACTTGCAGTCATCGCACCCTTCCACGGAGATAAGGTGCGCTTCTACAAAAAGAAGGATGATGCCTTTGAGATGATATATGAATTTGGCGAGAGCCGTGACTTCCTCCACTCTATTTTCGGTGGAAGCCTCTGCGGAAAGCCTGCATTTGTAACAGGCCACAGAAAGGCAGAAAGAGACCTCATGGCCTTTGCTTATAACAAAGAAAAAGAAACATATGAGATGGAATATATCGACCGTGATTGTGGATCGGCAAATGTATACCACTATGTAAAAGACGGAAAGGATATGCTGGTATCTACCAACCGCGAGATCGATGAGGTTGCGCTTTATACCATTACAGAGTAAGGAGAAAAAGGATGTTAGAAGAATTAAAAAAAGAAGTCTATGAGGCAAATATGGACCTTCCTAAATATGGTCTTGTTACATTTACATGGGGAAATGTAAGTGCCATTGACAGAGAGACCGGATATTTTGTAATCAAGCCTAGCGGTGTGGATTATGACAAGCTTTCTCCGGAAGATATGGTTGTCATGGACCTGAATGGAAATAAGATCGAAGGAAAGTATAATCCATCTTCTGATACAGCAACCCATTTGGAGCTTTACAAGGCTTTTCCAAATATCGGAGGCGTGGTGCATACCCATTCTTCATGGGCTACCAGCTGGGCCCAGGCAGGAAGAGCCATTCCTTGCTATGGAACCACTCATGCAGATTATATCTACGGCGAAGTTCCATGTGCCAGATGCTTAGAAGGTAAGGAATTTGATGAGTATGAGAAGAATACCGGCCTTTTGATTGTAGACCTTTTCAAGGACAAAGACTACGAGGCTGTACCGGCAGTTCTTTGCAAAAACCACGGACCTTTTGCATGGGGAAAGGATGCCCATGAGGCAGTCCACAATGCTGTTGTATTAGAAGAAGTTGCTAAGATGGCAGCCCGCTGTGAGCAGATCAATCCGGAAGTAAAACCGGCGCCACAGGAGCTCCAGGACAAGCATTATTTCAGAAAACATGGTGCAAATTCATACTACGGACAGAACTAGAAAAGAAAGGAATCAGATATTATGAAAACTTTTAACTATACAATTAAGGATGAGTTGGGACTTCACGCAAGACCGGCAGGACTTTTAGTAAAAGAAGCTAAGAAATTCGAGAGCAAGATCACTCTGACAAAAGACGACAGAACTGTATCAGCAACCCAGATGATGATGATCATGTCAATGGGAATCAAAAAAGATGCAGAAGTTACAATTACAGTAGAAGGACCGGATGAGGAAGAGGCTTATGCAGCCATCGAGAAATTCTTCCGGGAGAATCTGTAAGAAGAACTTTTGAATAGCAAAAGGCAAAAAAGTTGCCAACGCAGAAAAAATTCTGCGATAACCTATATTTAACCTTCATATTCTATGAAAAGCCGGGCAGGGAATTTTTACCCTGTCCGGCTTTTCGTTTTTTTGTAATATCGCTTTTTATGCTATCTAATATCTAATATCTAATAGCTATTCGCTTTTATCTTATTGCTTTTTTATGTATCAAGCTACGTATTGCCACAAAAACCAAGCCGCAGATAATGATTAAGACTCCGAGAAGGGTGTCATTTACAGATAGGTCAAAAAAGCTTTCTCCCTCCATCAGGCGGAAGAAGCCATCTACGCTCCACATAAGAGAAGCTCCCCAGTACATAAGGCTTAAATATTCCAAAGAGAATCTTTTTGAAATCCCTGGACGCAAAAAATAAAGGGCAGTGCTGATCAAGGCAGCGATGAAAGTAAGGATCAGGCACATGGTTTATCCCTCCTTTACAGCTGTGGAGGAAAGGCCTGCCTTTTTGTCTCGTTGATAGCAAAGGCCTGAGCTTGCAAGCCAGGCAAGGGTTACGACAAGGGCCATGCTGGTACCGACGGTAGCAATCTCAGACAGCATAGGCAGGACCCCGCCCGGAGTCATAACTGCGGTGAAAAATGGGAACCAAGGAACGATCTCCCCGTGCCAAATGTGTTCGATTAAAAGTAAAAAGCTCCCGCCCCACAAAAGTGCGCTTAAAACATGAAGCTTGGTCATGAGATAAGCGGAGAATGAAGGCTTGTGAGCTTGGAGCCCGGAATCTGAACAGACAGAAGCGGGAGTAGAAGCTTTCTGGTCCTGAGCAGAATGAAGTTTCTCCTGTTTTTCATGGGTGTGTTTAACGGCTGAGACAAGGACTGCCTCTGCGGCCGGTGCAATAAAGCATGCCATATAAAATCCTCCTTTTGACAAATACTTAACTTGAACTTAGCACAATAAAATTACAGCGTCAAGCAGAAGTTTATATAAATGGTTTGGAACTGGCTATACCAGATGTCAGAACGGCAGAACTTGGATTTTGAGAAGAAAATAATAGACTTAATAGTGGAAAGTGTATAAAAAATAGGCGGGTAATTGACTTTGTTTGCATGAAAGAATATAATGATAAAAATATAACAAAAACTGGAACAGCCAGTTAGAAGGAGCGTAAGCAGATGGGGAATTTTAGAACCATAGAGATTAAGCAAAGTGTATTTGCGGATAATGATAAGAGGGCAGAGGAAGTTCGTAAGGAATTAAAAGAGAAGAAGGTATTTCTTTTGAACCTAATGTCATCACCGGGATCCGGAAAGACAACTACCCTAAGTAGAACCATTGAAAATTTAAAGGACCAAATCAAGATCGGTGTCATGGAGGCAGACATTGATTCGGATGTGGATGCAAAAACCATTTCTGATTTGGGGGTCAAGGCTATTCAACTTCATACCGGCGGCATGTGTCATTTGGATGCGGATATGACGGCCCAGGGACTAGCAGGAATCGGAACCGGTGACTTGGATCTGGCAATTCTTGAGAATGTAGGAAACCTGGTCTGTCCGGCAGAATTTGATACCGGTGCGGTAAAGAATGCCATGATCCTAAGCGTTCCGGAAGGAGATGACAAACCTTTAAAATATCCCTTGATGTTTTCTATCTGCGATGTAGTATTGATCAACAAGATTGATGTGCTTCCTTATTTTGATTTTGATATGGAAGAGTGCAAGAAAAATATATTAATGCGCAATCCAAATGCCAAGATCATACCGATCTGTGCAAAAACCGGAGAAGGCGTAGATGCCTTTTGTCAGTGGCTTTTGGATGAAGTGAAAAATTGGCAAGAATAGGGGAAAAGATAAGGCCTAAAGAGGGCTTGACGAAGAGGTGAAAGAAGGAGTGTATTATGGCTGAGGAAAGAGAACTTATTTTAAAGCTGGGGCAAAAGATCACAGACCGAATCGGACACAAGGTCACCACTGAGGATCCGGAGTATTGGGGACTGGCCGGAGTTGTGACGGATGAGATGGCAGAGGTGGCGCTGAAGATGAAGGTGCGAAAACCTATGACATTTCCCCAGCTTTTGAAGGCAACAAAAAAAGATGAGAAAGAACTGCAAAAGCTTTTGGATGAGATGAGCAGGATCGGGCTTTTGGAATATAACTGGGAGAATCCCAAGCATGAAAAACAGTATGTCCTTCCTATGTATGTTCCGGGAAGTGCAGAATTTTTCAATATGAATGAGCAGAATCTGAAAGAGCATCCGGAATTGGGACTCTTTTTTGAACGGATGTCAAGACTTCCTCTTGAGAAGGTAACACCTATGGTCCCGCCGGGAGGAGCCGGCATCGGAATGCATGTAATTCCGGTAGAGAAGGCCATTGAGATGGAGAACCAGTCGGTAGATATCGAGCATATTTCCCATTGGCTGAAAAAATATGATGGAAAATATGCCGCAAGTCCTTGCTCTTGCCGCCTTTCCAGAAAAACCTACGGAGAGGGCTGTGCCGATGATCCGGCAGACTGGTGTATCGCCGTCGGAGATATGGCAGACTATGTGGTAGAGACCCAAAAAGGGGGTCGGTATATTAGCTATGATGAGGTCATGGAGATCCTAAAGCGGGCGGAAGATAATGGCTTCGTGCACCAGATTACCAATATTGATGGGGCAAATAAAATCTTTGCCATCTGTAACTGTAATGTAAATGTCTGTTATGCACTTCGTACCTCCCAACTGTTTAACACCCCTAATATGTCTCGGTCTGCCTATGTGGCCAGGGTGTCAAAAAAGGACTGCGTGGCCTGCGGACGTTGCGTGGAATATTGTCCGGCAGGGGCAGTGAAGTTGGGACAGAAATTATGTACCAAGGACGGCGAGGTGGAATATCCTAAGCAGGAGCTTCCGGATGCAGCCAAATGGGGACCGGAAAAATGGACAGAAGACTACCGGGATAAAAATAGGATCAATTGTTATGACACAGGAACCGCTCCTTGTAAAACAGCCTGTCCGGCCCATATCGCGGTTCAGGGATATTTGAAAAAAGCAGCTCAGGGTCAATACAAGGAAGCCCTTGCCCTTATTAAAAAAGAAAATCCCTTCCCGGCCGTTTGCGGAAGAATCTGTAACAGACGCTGCGAGGATGCCTGTACCAGAGGAACGATCGATGAGGCGGTTGCTATTGACGAGGTAAAGAAATTTATTGCCCAGCAAGATTTAGATGCCAAGACCAGATATATTCCACCGATTGTACCTCCGACAACAGGAAGACTATTTGATGAAAAAATCGCAATTATCGGAGCAGGCCCTGCAGGACTTAGCTGTGCCTTCTATCTGGCAGAAAAAGGCTACAAGCCGGTGGTATTTGAAAAGAATCAAAAGCCGGGCGGAATGCTTCGATATGGAATTCCTTCCTTTAAATTAGAGAAGGACGTGATCGATGCAGAGATCGATGTGATCAAGGCCATGGGGGTTGAGATTCGCTGCGGTATAGAAGTTGGAAAAGACATTAGCTTGGAGGAGCTTCGGGAAGAAGGTTATAAGGCCTTTTACCTGGCAATTGGCTGCCAGGGAGGAAGACTTCCCGGAATTACAGGAGAAACTGCTGAGGGAACCATGTCGGCCGTAGACCTCCTTAAGACAGTCAGTCAAGATGAGACCTACAAAATTTCCGGAAAGGTTGTAGTAATCGGAGGCGGAAATGTTGCCATCGACGTTGCAAGAACCAGTAGCAGATGCGGGGCGGAATCTGTGCAGATGTACTGCCTGGAAAGCAGAGACAAGATGCCGGCTTCATTAGAGGAGATTGAAGAAGCCGAGGAAGAATCTGTAGAGATCAACTGCGGTTGGGGTCCCAAGGAGGTTCTTGTAAAAGATGGAAAAGTGGCTGGAATCATCCTGAAAAAATGTCTGTCAGTACTGGATGAAAACGGACGCTTCTCTCCGGTTTATGACGAGGAAGATACCATAGAAATCCCTTGCGACCATGTATATTTCAGTGTGGGACAGAAAATTTTATGGGGAAATCTCTTGGAAGGTTCTAAGGTGGAATTGGGACGAGGAAACGGTGCCGTGGCAGATAGCCTGACCTATCAGACAGGTCAACCGGATGTCTTTGTAGGCGGTGATGTCTATACCGGGCCTAAATTTGCCATTGATGCCATTGCGGCAGGGAAAGAAGGGGCAATTTCCATCCACCGTTTTGTACAGCCGGACAGCAGTCTTACAATAGGAAGAAACAGGCGTCAATTTATTGAACTGGATAAGAATAACCTGGACATCTCAGAATATGACAATGGGTCCAGGCAGGTTCCGGGAATGGATAAGACCATGGATGCAAAACATTCCTTTAGGGATGCGCATTTGACATTTACAGAGGAACAGGTAAAGGCAGAGACGGCAAGATGCTTAGGATGCGGCGCTTCTGTTGTGGATGAGAATAAATGTATCGGCTGCGGAATCTGTACCACCAAGTGCGAATTTGATGCCATTCATTTATACCGTGACAATCCGGATTGCAGCAAGATGGTGAGGTCAGAAGATAAGATGAAGGCGATCTTACCATATGCGGCAAAAAGAGCCATTAAGATTAAATTTGGCAAGAAAGAGAAGTAGACCTATATGCATGAGCTAGGAATTGTATTTCATATTATAGACAGTCTTGAGACGGTTGCGGCGGAAAACAAACTGAAGGAGATTGCCAGCGTTACCTTGGAGGTAGGACAAGTGTCGGGGGTTATAGATTCTTATCTGAAAAACTGCTGGCAATGGGCGGTAAAAAAGCATGAGTTTATTAAGGATGCGGACTTGATTACCGTCGAGATTCCGGCAGTGACCTACTGCCAGGATTGCAAGCAAACCTATGGGACAGTGGAACACGGGCGGACCTGCCCCTACTGTTCCGGCGAGCGGACATATTTGCTTACAGGAAACGAATTTAATATAAAAGAAATCGAAGCCTGTTGAAAAAATATGAAAAAGAAAATCTAAAAGGAGGAGAAGGATTATGTTGTTTCAAATTTACGGAGACGGAGCGGGATGGCAGCTTTTAGGATGGCTGCTGGTATTTACAGGGCTTGTACTTGCCAATGAATTTGCAAGAAGAAGCAAGACAGGAGGAATTATCTGTTTCCTCGTGCTACCTGCAATTTTGACGGTATACTTTATTGCGATTTATGTATGCGCGGCTATGGGGATGGACTGGGCCCTAAATAATGACACCTATGTCCATATGACCAGCTGGTTCCATTATGCAAAATTATATGCGGCAACGGCTGGATGTATTGGTTTTATGATGTTAAAATACAAATGGAGTATTGGAAAAAAAGATTGGTTTAAGGTATTCCCCTTTGTAATTGTTGCGATTAATATTTTGATTGCGGTTGTCAGTGACTTTGAGTCCGGTGTCCGTGGTGCCATGGCCCTAGCTGAGTATGGAGATCGCTGGTGGCTGTCTTCAGAAAATGTATGGCTATATGGAGGCTGGTGGAACTGGGTAAATGGTATCGCAGGCCTTCTAAATATCTTTTGTATGACAGGCTGGTGGGGAATCTATTCTTCCAAAGACCAGAAAGATATGCTCTGGCCGGATATGACCTGGTGCTTTATCATTGCCTATGATCTTTGGAATTTCGAATATACCTATAATAACCTGACCACCCATACCTGGTATTGTGGACTGGCCCTGCTTCTTGCACCTACCTTTGCCAATGCTCTTTGGAATAAAGGCGGATGGATCCAGAACCGTGCCAATACCCTGGCCCTGTGGTGTATGTTTGCCCAGGTATTCCCACTCTTCCAGGATGCCAGCAGATTTTCGGTCATCCCGGTACTGTATGGAGACGGAGTTATGGATAGCGCAGTTCGCCCGACCGCAGCCAATCCGACCATGCAGGGATTTATAGCAATTCTTGCCTTGATAGCAAATGTACTTTGCCTTGCATTTATTATTAAACGGGCAAAGGAGCAGAAAAAGAATCCTTACAAGAACGAAATATTTACAGACCAGAAAGATTTCCAGATTGCTATGTCAAGAGCAGAGTAAGTCTTAACTGGTCGGAAAGATGAAGATGGCCGATGGAATTTCAGAAAATCAGTTCCCCCTCACTTCGAGAACTTTTTGTAGAACAGGTCCAGCATATGATCCTGTCAGGAAAATTAAAAATAGGAGAGAAATTACCTCCGGAGCGGCAGTTGGCAGAAGAGATGCAGGTTAGCCGGGCGGTGGTAAACGGAGGAATCGCAGATCTTCAGAGAATGGGATTTTTGATCGTGAAGCCCAGAAGCGGTACCTATGTGGCTGATTACAGAAGGGCAGGAACCATAGAGACCTTGCTTTCCATTATGAAATACAATGGAGGAAGCCTTCGAAACGATGAGATCCGGTCCATCTTCGAAATAAGAATTGCCTTAGATACACTGGTGGCAAGGCTTTGCCTGCCGACCATAAGTGAGGAAGAAATCGAACTTTTGCATCAGATTGTAAATAAGATCAAAGAGGCGAAGAAAAGCTCAGAGGCCATAGAGGCAGCTTTTGAATTCCAACATGAATTTGCCTTAATGTCCGGAAATGCCCTGGTACCCCTGGTTATCCAGTCCTTTAAGACCCCGATTTTCGCCATGTGGGAGCGCTATTGCAGCTTGTATGGTTTGGAAGCCTTGTATGAGAGCAATTATAAAATGTGGACCTATGTCAGAGACCGAGATGTAAAAGGAGCCATAAGCTGGATTGAAAGCTCCATGCAAAATTGCATTGAAGGAGACCGGCAGATTTATTATGAGTAATATAAAAACGAGTAGCCAAGGAGCGGAAGCTAGCTTCCCTCCGGGCTGCTCGGTTTTTGCTTTATTGAGATTTTATTTGGGGATTTTAATAGGAACGACATCGTATGCTGGGGGATCAGCTTGCTGTTTGGTCAGTCAGATGGTAAAATCAAAGTATTATGGACAGGATATAGCTTGCCGTCAAAGAGAGGAGCGTGACACATTATGGGAATGTTTGTTAATCCAGACAATTCTGCGTTTCAAGTTGCGTTGAATTCTGAAATCTATGTAGACAAAAGTGGACTAATTAAATATACAAATAGGGTTTTAAATACGCTGCAAGGCTATATTTGCAACAGCCGTCCGAGAAGATTTGGAAAGTCTATTACGGCAAATATGCTCACAGCTTATTATAGTAGAGGATGCGATTCAGAAGTTATGTTCGCTGATTTGGAAATCAGCAAGAGTGCGGATTTTAAGAAACATTTAAATCAGTATGATGTAATTCATCTCGATATTCAATGGTGTATGGAACCAGCTGGGGGAGCAGAAGGGGTAGTCCCTTATATTTCAGAACGGACGATTGCAGAGCTTAAGGACTGCTATCCGGATGTGCTTTCGGAGGAAACTAAATCATTGCCGGAGGCTTTGTCCCAGATAAATGCTGTGACAGGGAAAAAGTTCATTGTTATTATAGATGAATGGGATGTTCTTATTCGTGAGGAAGCTGCCAATGCGAAAGCACAGGAAGATTACATCTGCTTTCTCAGAGGAATGTTCAAAGGAACAGAGCCAACAAAGTATATCCAACTGGCCTATCTGACAGGCATCCTTCCTATTAAAAAAGAAAGAACACAGTCCGCGCTGAATAATTTCAAGGACTATTCGATGCTGAATGCCGGACCATTGGCTTCCTATGTTGGCTTTACAGAAAATGAAGTTCATACTCTGTGTGAGAGATATGAGCAAGACTTTGAAGAAGTGAAGCGCTGGTATGATGGCTATCAGCTTGGAAAATATCATGTTTACAATCCCAATGCAGTTGTGAATTTAATGTTTGATGGCGATTTTCAGAGTTATTGGTCCGGGACAGCATCTTACGAGGCAATCGTACCCCTTATCAATATGGATTTTGATGGACTCAAAGGCGCTATTATCGAGATGCTTTCCGGCGATAGAGTTTGGGTTGATGTAACGTCATTCCAAAATGACACATCAAGCTTTGCAAATAAGGATGATGTCATTACTTATTTGATTCATTTGGGTTATCTTGCTTATGATCAAAAATTGAAAACTGCTTTTGTCCCGAATGAGGAAATCAGGCAAGAACTCATTCGGGCAATTAAAAGAAAAAAGTGGAATGAGTTTATTGTGTTCCAGCAGGAGTCGGAGGAACTTCTTAACTGTACGTTGGCGATGGATGGAGATACAGTAGCAAAGAAAATTAAAAAAATCCACATGGACTATGCATCTTCCATTCAATATAATAATGAGAACTCGTTAAGTAGCGTTCTTTCAATTGCCTACTTGAGTGCTATGCAGTACTATTTTAAGCCGATTCGTGAAATGCCTGCCGGAAATGGATTTGCAGACTTTGTTTTCATACCGAAACCTGAGTATAGATCGTTTTATCCGGCCATGGTTGTCGAATTGAAGTGGAATAAAGATGCGGCAACAGCTTTGCAACAGATAAAGGATAAACGGTATCCGGAGTCGATACTGAGCTATAGCGGTGATATCTTACTTGTGGGAATTAATTATGATAAGAGTACGAAAGAGCATCAGTGTTTGATTGAAAAATATAAGATTTGATGAAAGTATTGTAAAAAAACAGAAGAGGGAATGAAGATCATTATGGATGAAAGGCTGAGAAAACAATTAGAATTTGCTCTCGAAATAGACAAAGAAAAGAATATATTCAGGCAGACCCATCTCTCGGGGAAGGGGAGAAATGAGAATGATGCAGAGCATGCATGGCATATGGCCATTATGGCATATTTGCTTCGGGAATATGCCAACGAGGAGGTTGATATAGCAAAGGTTATGTTAATGTGTCTGATCCACGATATCGTGGAAATTGATGCCGGAGATACCTATGCCTATGACCCGGAAGGACTGGCCACCCAAAAAGCCAGAGAGGATGCGGCAAAGGAACGAATCTATTCCTTGCTTCCGGAAGATCAGAAAGAAGAACTGATCGCTTTGTTTGATGAATTTGAAGCCTATGAAAGTCCGGAGGCAAAGTTTGCGCGAGCTATGGATAACTTACAACCGCTTATACTAAACAATAGTAATGGCGGTGGAGACTGGAAGGAACATGGAGTGACTGCGGAGACTGTTTATAAAAGGCAGAAAAAAACAAAATTAGGTTCGGAAAAATTATATGAGGTTACGGATCGGATTATTCAAGAGAATATACGTAAGGGGAACCTGCCGGATAACTAAGACAAGCATAATGTTTATAAGAGCAGAAAGAAAGAACTGCTCCGATAAGGTATGATAGGATGATGATATATAATGACTGAAAGCAAAAATACAAAGTTGCAGATCCGGAACAGCACGGTGGATTTCCTTATATTCACAAAGGATGCCAACGAAGATGGTATTGAAGTTCGTGTTCAGGATCACAATGTATGGTTGACACAAAAAGCGATTGGACAGCTTTTCGATGTAGACAGAAGCGTTGCTGCAAAACATCTGAAAAACATTTATGAAAGTGGCGAATTGTCTGAGGAATTAACTTGTGCAAATTTTGCACAAGTTGCGGATAACGGAAAAACCTATCAATATAAGTTTTATTCGCTATCTGCCATAATTGCCGTTGGATACCGTGTTAACTCCGGAAGGGCAATACAATTCAGGCAATGGGCAACAAAAGTGCTGGATACCTTTGCGAAACAAGGATATGTTTTAGATAAGAGCAGATTGATTAACGGTCAAATCTTCGACGAGGATTATTTTGATCATTTGATTTCTGAGATACAAGAGATTCGAGCCAGTGAGCGTCGTTTCTATCAAAAAATTACAGACATCTATGCTACCGCTGTCGATTATTCTTTTGATAGCCAAATCACGAAAGATTTCTTTGCAACTGTACAGAATAAGATGCACTATGCTGTGCACGGGAATACCGCAGCAGAAGTCATTGTAGCAAGAGCAGACCATACAAAAGAACATATGGGATTAACCTCGTGGCGCAACGCTCCGGATGGAAAAATCGTAAAAGCAGATGTGTCGATTGCAAAGAATTACTTATCCAAGGGTGAAATGCAGGAGCTTAACGAGATCGTTACAATGTATCTGGACTACGCTACAAGACAGGCGCGGCGGCATATTCCTATGACAATGGCAGATTGGGCTTCCAAACTGGATGCATTTTTGCAATTCAACGATGCAGAAGTCTTGCAAAACAAGGGGAAAGTTACAGCGGCAATCGCAAAAGCTTTTGCAGAAAGTGAATTTGAGCATTACCGTGTCATTCAGGATCGTCTGTATCAGAGTGATTTTGACCGTCTTGTTGCTAATACAGCAGAAAAAAATAACCAACAATAGAAAGTTTTGTTATCAGTCCTATCAAAGCCGATAACAGACTTATCGAAAAAAAGATCCTATTGACAGAACTTCAAAAGGGCTATATGATTTAACTAACTAAAGAATTAACAATGTACGATGAAAACAAGGGCGTTTTGCAATTTGCAAAGCGCCCTTGTTCGTATTCGGATAATTCTAAAGGAATAGTTAATCGAAGGACAGGGGCGTGATATAGGTGATAGAAATCAAAGATTTGGAACTTTTGCAGGACACCAATAAGGTGAATGAGTTGTTGGCGCGTTACGGGGTGAAGTTTGGCATTTACAAAAATAATACATTTAAGGAGCAGCTCTTCCCCTTTGATGCAATTCCCAGAATTATTGAGGCAGATGAATTTGCTTATTTGGAGAAGGGCTTAAAACAGCGGGTTCAGGCCCTGAATCTTTTTTTGAAGGATATTTATGGCAAGAAGGCAATCTTGAAGGACAAGATTATTCCGGAAGATTTTATCTTTTCTTCCAGCGGTTATATGGCAGAGTGTGAGGGGGCCAAGCCGCCTAAGGACATTTATTCTCATATATCCGGAATTGATCTGGTAAAGGGAAAGAATGATGTTTGGTACATTTTGGAGGATAATCTAAGGGTTCCTTCCGGGGCTTCTTATCCTATGATCGCCAGAGAGATCTGCAGAAGGTGTTCTCCTAATACCTTCCATGATACCCATTTGGAGGATAATCGTAATTATGCCAAGCTCCTAAAACATACTATGGATTATGTTAATACAGGTGGTTTGAATGTCATCTTAACTCCGGGGCGCTACAATGCGGCTTATTTTGAGCACTCTTATTTAGCGGAGAAGACGGGTGCAAAGCTGGTAAATGGTTCGGAGCTTGTCGTGGAGAATGATCATCTATATTACGTGACTGCGGCAGGAAAGAAAGAATTAGTTGGCGCAGTATATAGAAGAATTTCGGATGAATATCTGGATCCTATGAATTTTAACCCGGAATCCTTGATTGGTATCCCTCATATTTATGATGTATTTAGGAAGGGAAATGTAGCTCTTTTAAATGCACCGGGTAATGGAATTGCAGATGACAAGGGAATCTATTATTTTGTTCCAAAGATGATTTCCTACTATTTGGGCGAGGAGGCTATTTTAAATAATGCTCCTACCTACCTACCCTTCTACGAGGATGACATGAACTATGTGCTGGAGCATTTTGATGATCTGGTATTAAAGGATGTGGCGGAAGCCGGGGGTTATGGGGTTCTTTTTGGGAATTCCCTTACTAAGGAGAAGAAGGCGGATTTTATAGAGCTTCTTAAGAAGGAACCCAGACGTTTTATTGCCCAGGAGGTCATTGATTTCCAGGATATTGATATTGTGGAAGAGGGGAAGAGACTTGCGAGAAAGGCAGACCTTCGAGCCTTTGTGCTGACAGCGGAAGAACCCTTGGTATGGAAGAGTGGCTTGACCAGATTTTCCAGAAATCCGGATTCATTTATTGTTAATTCATCTCAGGGAGGAGGATTTAAGGACACATGGATATTATCTCGGTAGAACAGGCGAATTGCCTTTATTGGTTAGGAAGATATACAGAACGGGTGTATACCACCATTCGTATTTATTTTAAACGTTTTGATCGGATGATCGATGAAAATCAGGACAGCTATGAGCAGTTTTGTCAGATGATCGATATTCCCAATGTTTATAAGTCCAGAGAAGATTTCTTAAAGCGCTATCCCTTTGATACGGACAATCCGGACTCTATTATCAGCAACATGTATCGGGCCTATGACAATGCCATTGTGCTCAGAGAGAAGATTACAACAGAGGCCCTTTCCTATATTCAGCTGGCGGTTTACGAATTAAAGAAGGCGGCTGTCAGTAAATCTCCCTTAATCGAGCTTCAGCAGGTTTTAGATTACCTCCTGGCCTTTTGGGGCACCATCGATGATCGGATTGATTCCGAACATATTCGAAATATCATAAAGGCAGGAAAAAGAATCGAGCGCATCGACCTCTATGCCAGACTGGGACTGGATGCCAAGGAGATTTTAAGAGAGGTTCATCGCTTAAAACCAAGAGTAGAAAAGAGTGGTCTTTCTTATGAGAAAGAGAAATTGGAAAAATTAGAAGCACTTGTTTTAGAAGAAAAGATTGATTATTATAAGATTGTATTTTTAGTAGAAAGTATTTTATGATGAGAAATTAAATTTCATGGACAAGGAGGATATGGTGGAAGTACTGCATTTTGAATATACTATGGAAATCCAGTATGAGAGCCCGGTTCATCTCTGTCATTTTACAATCAAGTGTATCCCTAAGAATACCAAAAGGCAGGAACTGTTGGACAGCCATATTGAGCTTTTCCCGGATACTGCCTATTCCTTCGGGGAGGATGCCTGGAAAAACAGGCAGATCTATGGCCGGGTAGAGGACGCCCATGATCGCTTTTTATTTCATATCAGCGGTCAGGTCCTGAATAGAGAAAGTGAATATGAGGAAGAAGCAGAGGATGAGGGGATTTTTGTTTATCGCTTCCCGACAGGAAAGTGCAGGCCGGGGAGGGAGCTTTTATCCTACTATGACTCTTTAAAGGGAGACTTAAAAAACCTGTCAGAGGAAAGAGAAAAATGTCTTTATATTATGGATCGATTATATAAAGATTTTTCCTATGTGCCTTCTTCTACCCAGGTAGATACGGAGGCGGAGGAAGCGTGGAAACTGGGCAGGGGCGTTTGCCAGGACTATGCGCATATTTACATTACCCTGCTTCGCCTAGCCGGCATTCCGGCCCGCTATGTCTGCGGCCTTATTCAGGGCGAGGGGGAGAGTCATGCCTGGACAGAAGTCCTTTTAAATCATCGCTGGTGTGGCTTTGATCCTACGCATAACCGGCTGATAAAAAAAGGATATATTAAGCTGGGAGACGGAAGAGACGCCGGTGACTGCTCCATCAACCGAGGAATTATGTTCGGGGGAGGGGCTCAGACCCAGAAAATCTCCGTTTTGGTGGAGGAAAGGAAAGAAGAAAAATAGATGATAGAAGAAGTGGTATCTGTAGGATTGCCTATAGATGAGACCTTGAGAATAAAGAAAAATAGGATCCTGCCTGAGGACCCGACAGAGAATATGAAACGGATCAGTATTGTGACCGGGATTCATGGAGATGAGTTAGAAGGCCAATATGTTTGTTTTGAACTCCAAAGAAGAATTGAGGAGAGAAAAGACTGCCTTAAGGGGATCGTGGATGTATATCCGGCCATGAATCCTCTGGGAATTGATTCTATTACCAGGGGGATTCCGGCCTTTGATTTGGATATGAACCGACTTTTTCCCGGAAATATAGATGGCAATATGACAGAGTATTTGGCAGCAGGGATTATTGAGGATGTGGAAGGTTCTGATTGTGTCTTGGATATTCATGCCAGCAATCTTTATCTGACGGAAATTCCGCAGATCCGGATCAATGAGCTTCATGAGGAAAAACTCCTACCTATGGCTATGGATGCCAATGTAGATTTTATTTGGGTCCATGGGGCCAGCACAGTCTTGGAGTCTACCTTTGCATATAGTCTAAATAGTATCGGCACTCCGGTACTGGTTGTAGAGATGGGTGTTGGTATGCGGATTACGAAAGCCTATGGAGACCAGATGGTGGATGGAATCTTTAAACTCATGCAGAGCATGGGAATCTGGAAGGGAGAGGTGAATCCGGTTCGAAGCCCTATCGTATCCAGGGACCCGGATGATGTAAGCTATCTCAATGCTTCTGTGGGAGGCCTTTTCCTTCCCAGTGTCAAGCATTGGGAGGAATTAAAAAAAGGGGATCTTGTAGGAAGGATTGTAGACCCCTTGAGCGGAAAGGTCTTGGATGAGGTTTTGGCTCCGGTGGATGGTATCTTGTTTACGATTCGAGAGTATCCTATCGTTGACGAGGGATCCCTTATGGGCCGACTTTTAAGAAAGGAGGCTTATAATCATGCGTAAGAAAATTCTTTATGAGATTAAGGGCCTCTACCGGGATGATTTCCGGGTGACAGGTTTTGAATTTGGAGAGGGAAAGAAGTCCCTTTGTATTGTAGGCAGTATGCGGGGAAATGAGGTCCAGCAGGTTTATTGCTGCTCGCAATTGGTGAAGAAGTGCAAGCAATTGGAGGAGGAGGGAAGGATTCTTCCGGACCACAAGATTCTAATTATTCCTTCGGTCAATCCCTATTCCATGAATATTCAGAAGCGGTTCTGGCCTACAGATAATACAGATATTAACCGAATGTTCCCGGGCTATGATCTGGGGGAGACTACCCAGAGAATTGCGGATGGTTTGTTTAGGGAGATTAGCCAATACCAGTACGGAATTCAGTTTACCTCTTTTTATATGCCCGGAAATTTCATGCCCCATGTAAGGGTTATGGAGGAAGGTTATACCAGCGCCCAGGCAGGAAAAGATTTTGGCCTGCCTTATGTGGTAAAGCGGGTAGTCCGCCCCTATGATACGGCAACTCTTAATTATAATTGGCAGGTTTGGGACACCCAGGCCTATTCCCTTTATACCACCACAACGACAGGGGTGGATCCTAAGGGGGCAGGACAGGCAGTGATGGCTGTAATGAATTTTTTAGCGGCCAGGGGAATTATAAAATATCATACCCCTCATGTGAATGACTGCAAGATTATCCTGGATACAGAGCTTGTCTCAGTAAGGACAGCCAAATCGGGTATCTTCGAGGCCCTTGTGGAAGCAGGAGATGAGGTTAGCATGGGACAGCCTTTGGCAGAGATCATACATCCTTATGACGGAGAGACCATGGAAACCTTATACGCTCCAATGAATGGAAGGATTTTCTTTATTCATAATGAGCCACTGACCTATGCCAATACGGCAGTGATAAAAATCGTGGAAGATCTGTAATAGAAAATTGAATATAGGAAAGAGCCTCCGACTCATGCTTTTCATGAATCGGAGGCTCTTTTAGGTATGGAGGGTTGTTTAATATTGTTTGATAATATTTGATATTATCTTGTAAATTATCTTATAAATTTTCTTTCAGATATGCTTCGATCTCAGCGATTGCCACATCTTCATCTTCACCGTCGCACTTGATGGTGATTTCCTGGTCCTTCTTTACAGCCAGGCTCATAACACCGATGATTCTCTTTGCATCTACTTCGCGACCATCCTTAGCAATGGTGACTTTGCAAGAAAATCCTGCGGCTTTCTTTACAAGAAAGTTGGCCGGTCTAGCGTGAATTCCTTCTGGGTCTGTGATTACATACTTAATTTCTTTCATTTTAGATTACCTCACTTTTTATTATATTGATTGCATTTACTGCAATTATTTTATATTTATGTAACTGATTTATTTACTCTGCATCCTTCTTGATAAAGCCAAGCATTACACAGGTGATGATTGAACCAACAACCCATGAAAGAATATACATGAGTGGTTTTCCAACGGTAGCAAATACGAAGATACCACCGTGTGGGGACATAAGAGTACATCCGAAGGCTGCGGATAAGAGTCCGGCTACTGCGGAACCTACCAGGGTACAAGGGATGACATGTCCGGGATCTGCTGCTGCAAATGGAATAGCACCCTCTGTGATAAAGGAGCAACCCATGATGATATTTGTGATCTTTGTCTCTCTCTCAGCTGCTGTAAATTTCTTGGGGAAGAAAATACAAGCAAGAGCAATTCCTACAGGAGGAACCATACCACCGATCATAACAGCTGCCATAGCGATGTAGCAAGCCTGTACCTTAGGATCAGACTGAGCTGCACCTGCTGCTACATAATCGGCTGCAGTTGCTAACATACCTGTACCAAATACATAAGCGGCTTTGTTGATCGGGCCACCCATATCAATGGCCATCATTCCGGCAACGATCATACCGAGAAGCCAGATCATACCTGTGTCAGAGAGGCTGGTAAGCATATCGCTAAGTCCGGTATTAATAAGACCAATGATCGGATTCAGGATGAAGGTCATAATAACAGCAACGATGAACATACCTACTAAGGGGTAGATCAGGATTGGCTTGATACCTTCTAAGGATTCCGGCAAATTAGCTGTAATCTTCTTTAAGAAGAGGATTGTAAATCCTGCCAGGAAACCGGCTGCAATACCACCAAGGAAACCGGATACGGTATTTCCGCCATTGTCTGCAACGAAGGCGAAGCGCTGTACAAAACTTTCAAATCCATTTAAGCTTCCCCAATCGTAGGAAGAAACTAAGGCGTTGCCATTGGCTGCCAAAAGACCACCTAGGAAACCGACTGCAAGACCGGGTCTGTCTGCGATGGAGTAGGCGATGTAACCTGCAAGTACAGGAACCATAACTCCCATGGCAAGACCACCATTGTATTTTAAGAAGGCTGAAATCGGGGATGCACTACCAAAGGCAGAACCGATGGAACCGTAGCCCATGAGGGTATCGATCAAAAAGGCCAAGGCTGTTAAAATACCACCGCCGATAACGAATGGAAGCATGTGGGATACACCACTCATAAGGTGGGTATAGGCCTGGTGTCCGATGCTGCCGGAGGACTGTTTTGTATCTTCACTGCTGCTTTCTGTGGAGGATGGTGTATAGATCGGAGCCTCCCCTGCGGCAGCCTTGGTAACTAATTCATCGCTCTTCTTGATTCCGTCTGCAACCTTTACTTCAAGAAGGTGCTTTCCTGCAAATCTCTCCATAGGAACCTTGGTATCGCAAGCAATGATAACACCCTTGGCATTTTTAATGTCTTCCTCTGTGAGAATATTTTTTGCTCCTCCGGATCCTCTGGTTTCTACCTTTACCTTGATTCCGAGTTTTTCGCCGGACTTTTCAATGGCCTCGGCAGCCATGTAAGTATGAGCGATACCGGTAGGGCAAGCAGTTACGGCAATTACATCATATCCCGTAGTAGTTGCGGCCTTCTCGGCTTTTTCTTCCTCGGCTTCTTCCTTGGCATTTTCAGCTGCGTCGATCACTGCAAGAAATTCTTCCGGGGAAGATGCATTTCTAAGATCGCTCTGGAATTTCTCGTCCATCAAGAGCATGGAGAGACGGCTCAATACATCCAGGTGCACATTGTCCTTGGTATTTGGTGCTGCGATCAGGAAAAAGAGATTGGCAGGTTCTCCGTCAAGAGAATCAAACTCTACTCCTTCCGGTACCAGCATAGCTGCAAGTCCCGGCGCTGTAACTGTATCTGATTTACAGTGGGGGATGGCAATACCTTCGCCGATTCCGGTGGATCCTTCTTCCTCTCTCAGGAATACGCCCTTTTCGTAAACGTCCCGATCTGAGATGTTACCTCTTTTGACCATCAAATCAACCAACTTTTTGATAGCCTCTTCCTTTGTTGCGGCAGTACCATGTAAGTCAATGGATACTGCAGAAAGTAAGTCTTTTACTCTCATTGTTCTCCTCCTTTGATTTATATGAATTTATAACCTGCTTAAATAAATAATTATCTGCCAATCTGTGTCAGCAATGCTTTTACCTCAGCCTCTGTTGCCAGCTTTTCTGAAAATGCAGATGCGGAACCGGTACATAATCCCATGTAGAAGGCATCTTCATAGCTTCCGGTTTTCTGATAACCGGCTACAAAACCTGCCACCATAGAATCGCCGGCGCCTACAGCATTGATGAGTTTCCCCTTAGGAGTTTCTGACCTGTATACAGATCCGTCTTCTGCTAAAAGAAGGGCACCGTCCCCAGCCATAGAAACCAAAATGTTTCTTGCGCCAAGATCTTGCAACTTTTTAGCATGAGCGATCAGTTCCTCCTGGGTCTTTAATTCCAGGCCGAAGATTTCTCCGAGCTCATGGTTGTTGGGCTTAATAAGAAATGGATGATACTTTAGAACATTCATTAACAAATCCTTTGTGGCATCAACAACGATATTTAACTTTTTCTCAGACAGGTGCTCTAAAATATCCATGTACATGGTCTCCGGCATGCTGGATGGAATACTGCCTGCAAGGATCAGGGTGTCGCCATCTGAAAGAGCATCCAGCTTTTCATAAAGCTTGTCGATATCTGCCTGATTGATATTAGGTCCCATACCGTTGATCTCCATGCCATCAATGTTTCGGATCTTTAAGTTGATTCTGGAAATTCCATCCTCACAGGTGATGAAGTCGTTCTTTACTCCGGACTCTGCCATGAGGCGTTTGATTTCTTCCCCGGTAAAGCCGGCTGCAAAGCCTAAAGCTACAGAATCAATTCCAAGATTGCGAAGAACGATGGAAACGTTGATTCCCTTTCCTCCGGGATAAATAAGCTCCTTGCTGGTACGATTGGTCATACCCTCTGTATAATTAGGTACGTCCACGATGTAATCCAAAGATGGATTAAAAGTAACTGTGTAAACCATTTTCCTCTCTCCTATTCTGCGATAATAATGTTGTCCAGGTCTTCAAATTCCTTGGGGCATGCTTCGGTGATGATATGGGCGGACTGAACTCTTCCAAAAGAAACCGGGGAAATCTTTCCGAATTTACTGCTGTCGGCCAGTACATAGACATCCTTGGAAGAAAACATGGCTCTCTTCTTGATCATTGCCTCCCGCATCTCAGGGGTGGTGAAACCATTCTTCTTTGTTATGCCATTGCTGCCGAAAAATCCCTTTGTGAAATTATATTTCTCAATATTGGCAATGGCCTCTTCCCCAACGATGGCTTCGGTGATGGATTTAAATTCTCCTCCGACAAGAAGGGTCTTAAATCCTCTCTGGGAAAGCTGCCTTGCATTATTGATGGAATTTGTTACAAAGATTGCCTGCTGACATTGAATGAAATCAATCATCAGCTCGGTTGTGGTTCCGGCATCCATATATACAAAGTCATCATCGGTAATAAGACTTGCTGCATAGGATGCAATCTTCCTTTTTTCTTCTGTGTGTTCAGTTCTTTTTTGATCCAGATCCCGCTCGGTTGTGATGTAGCTTTGCTTCTTCTTAGCAATTGCACCGCCATGAACCTTGATTAAAAGCCCGGCCTTATCCATCGCAGTCAAATCCCTGCGAATGGTGGATTCCGATGCGTCTAAGGCCTCCATCAGCTCTGTCCCTTCCACGGATCCCTTGCTTTCCAGCATTTCTAAAATCACTGCCTGTCTTTCTTCTGAAAGCATAGTTCCCTCCTGATCCAATTTTATGGCTTTTTGTTCGAAACCGTTCAAGTTCGGTCATCTGTTGTCTAGATTATACGACGTAGAATGGTCATAATCAATCACTTTCAGTCAAAAACAATCAACAAAAATTCGACTTGATTTTTGTTGAAAATAACAACAAATTGTTTTTGCCAAGGAGAAAATTTGCTATAATTGATGGAGAAAGACAAAAAAGATGCAGGAAGAGGGGGCTATATGAAAGAAAAGATAGGAGAGGTATTTTCGATAGCAAAGGATCATCCGGCGGTTTTTGGATGTACCATCTCAAAAGAGATTTACAGCGGAAAGAATTATATTACTTATTTTTCCCTGGCAGAGAATACGGATATCAGCCCGGAAATCTTTCCCTACTATAAAATGCTCATAGTTGCCGAGGGAAACCTGGAAGTCTATGGGAGAGAAGGCTTCCTGAAAAAATTAGAAGCAGGGGACAGTGTCCTGACCCTGACGGACACGCCTATGGGAATGGCAACTTCTAAAGGCACAGTATATACAGAAGTATCTGTAAGAAAGGATGATAGTATGAACAAATCAATCAAAGCAGGAGAAGTATTTAAATTAGCAGAGTTAGTACCTTATGGGGAGGGCGAGATTGTAAATATGGATGTGGTCCACAACGATAAGATGAAATTTGTTGTGATGGCATTTGATGAAGGAACCGGTCTTTCAGAGCATGCAGCCCCGGGAGAGGCGATTATATTTGCCCTAGACGGAGAGGGCGTGATCGGTTACGAAGGAGAGGAGCATCCGATTAAGGCAGGAGAGAACTTCCACTTTGCAAAGGGAGGCTTGCATTCCGTAAAAGCAACAAAAAAGTTTAAGATGGCCCTTCTTCTTACCTTAGAGTAAAAAAGATTATGACACTTCAGCAATTAAAATATCTGGTAACTGTTGCGGAATGCAAAAATATAACGGCTGCAGCAGAAAAATTATATATATCACAGCCAAGCCTAAGTACAGCCATCCATGGCCTGGAAGAGGAAATGGGAGTGAAAGCCTTTGTGCGATCCAATAAGGGCATCTCCATTACAAAAGAGGGGGAAGAGCTCTTGTCCTACGCCAGAAATCTCCTGGAGCAGGCAGAGATTATGAAGGACCGCTTTTGTACGGAAAGCAATAGAAAGCCTAAATTCTCCATTTCCTGCCAGCACTATTCCTTCGCGGTCAATGCCTTTGTAGAGTTGGTAAAGCAGTACGATGCCAAGGAATACAACTTTACCCTAAGAGAAACCCAGACCGGGGAGATTATAGATGACGTTGCCAAGGGGAACAGTGAACTGGGGGTTTTATATTTAAATAAGAATAATGAAGAAGTTTTAAGAAAGATGTTTAAGAAAAACGACCTGATATTTGAGGAAATTTTTCAGGCATCTCCCCATGTATTCATTAATAAAGACCATCCACTGGCGGACAAAGAAATGGTAAGCTTGCAGGATCTAAAGCCCTATCCCTATCTGGTCTATGAGCAGGGGGAGAGAAATTCCTTTTACTTCAGCGAGGAATTTTTAAGTGTCCTAGACATGCCAAAGAGCATTCAGGTGCGAGACCGGGCCACCCTATTTAATCTGGCAATCGGGCTGAATGGGTTTACCGTAAGTTCCGGGGTCATCGATAAAGAGATCAATGGGGAAAATATCATTGCAAGGCCCTTGGAGATGGACTGTGACATGCACATCGGACTTATAAAAAAGAAAAATGTATTGCTGTCTCGCTATGCCAATACCTATATAGAAGCCTTGAAGAAATATTCCTCCATAGTTTAAAACTATGGAGGAACTATGTTTTAAAGTATTTTTCAAACAAGTTGTTATGTAATATAATTTCCTAAAACTAAAAAGAGAGAGGGAAATTTATAATGAGTACATTAAAAACACCATTTAAATATGACTATGTAGGAAGCTTTTTAAGACCACAGGCACTGAAAGATGCAAAAGAAGCTTACAAGGCAGGAAATATCGAGAAAGCAGAATATGACAAAGTTGTAAATGACGAGATCACCAAGTTAGTTGCAAAGCAAAAAGAGCTGGGCTACCATGTGATCACAGACGGCGAGTTTAGAAGAAGCTTTTGGCATCTTGATTTTATGTGGGGATTTGAGGGCGTAGCACACGAGGATACAGGAAATGGTGTGGCCTTCGACGCAGAGCTAGCAAGACTGGACGATACCTATCTTGTAGGAAAAATCCGTGCAAAGGCTCATCCATTTGTAGAATATTTTAAATTCCTTAAGCAGTTTGAGGATGAAAATACAGTAGCAAAATATACAATCCCGGCTCCTGCTCAGACCTTCCAGCAGTTTATTGTTCCAAATAATATTGAAACAACCAGAAAATTTTATGCTACAGATGAGGAATTGATCCAGGATATTGCAGCCACTTACAGAGATGTAATTAAACAGTTTTACGATGCCGGATGCAGAAATCTTCAGCTTGATGATTGCACCTGGGGGGCCATCGTAGGAGAAGCTGCCAAGCTTAGATACAAGTCCCTTGGCTCAGACCTGGAGGAAGTGAAAGCAAATCTTCTCAAGGTCAACAACCTTGCCCTTGAAGGAAAACCGGAAGACATGGTCATCACTTCTCATATCTGCAGAGGAAATTACCATTCTACATTCTTTAATAAGGGAGCCTATGATTCCGTAGCAGATTATGTATTTGCAAAAGAAAATGTAGATGCACTTTTATTAGAGTATGATGATGAGCGCTCCGGCGGATTTGAACCTTTGAAAAAGGTATCAGAAGATAAGATCGTCGTATTAGGACTCATCACCACAAAGTCACCAAAACTTGAAGACAAAGAAACCATCATTAAGAGAATCCATGAAGCAGCAAAATACGTGCCGCTAGAAAGATTATGCTTAAGCCCACAGTGCGGATTCGCATCCTGCGAAATCGGAAATAAGCTAACAGAGGAAGAACAGTGGGCAAAACTCAAACTCGTAAAAGAAATCGCAGAAGAAGTTTGGAAATAAAAATTTAATGCTTTTTCATACAGGCTGTTAAGGGACGTACTGCAGGTATGTGATATATCTCAAAAACATGCGTTGCTTCCTACTCGCTGCAGCCCGGCTGATTCGCGAAGACTATAGCAAACTCGCGCTACGCGCTCACTCAGGGCTAAAGCCCTTCGGCCCTCCGGGCACAAAGCTAACGTCTTCGCAGCCGGCCAGCAGCTCCTAACGGAAGCAACGCAATCGTTTTTGTGATATATCACATACCTGCAGTACTGTGCGCTTAATGCCGTATGAAAAAGACGGACATTCCTCTAGAAAAATAATGAAAATATCGGAAAATATGATGTTAGCAGTCTATGCTTTGGCTGCGAAAAAAAGATCCCGGGTCCTTACATGGACTTGGGATTTTGTCATATAGCATCAAATGTATAGTATTGCAGGTATGTGATATGTTGCAAAAGGAGATAGCGAAGATTACACGAGATTCTTCCTTGGCTGTTTTTGTCATACAGCATCAAGTATGTAGTGCTGCAGGTATGGGATGTGTCGCAAAAGGTAATTGCGAAGCTTTCACTCGCCCACCGGCATTTTGGCGGACAGCATCTAACATACAGTACTGTAGCTATGAGTTGTGTCGCAAAAACGATAGCGGAGCTTCCGTTAGGAGCTGCAGCCGGCAGCGAAGACGAAAGCATTGTGCCCGGAGGGCCGAAGGGCTTTAGCCCTGAGTGAGCGCAAAGCGCGAGTTTGCTGTAGTCTTCGCGAATCAGCCGGCTGCAGTGAGTAGGAAGCGAAGCGTGTTTTTGCGACACATCTCATAGCTGCAGTACGTACGTCGATAGCTTGTATGGCAAGGCCGGCTGCAGTGAGTAGGAAGCGAAGCGTGTTTTTGCGACACATCTCATAGCTGCAGTACGTACGTCGATAGCTTGTATGGCAAGGCCGGCTGCAGCAAGTAGGAAGCGAAGCACGTTTTTGTGGCATATCCCATACCTGCAGCACGGCCCTTGACGTCCTGTATAACAAATGCTAAATACTATTGCTTTGCGCTTCCATTAGGCGTATGATGTGATGTGGAAAAAATGAAGTCTACAAAATTAGCTTATGCTAGGAGGGGTTTGAAAGTGACAGAGGATGTTGAAAAACAAGAAGAAAGCCGGTTGCCGGTCCTTAGGGGGGAGCTGGCCTTATTATTAGTTGTCTTGATGAATAGCTTGGGAGTGGTTTTGATGCTGTATTCCGGCTCGGGAATCTCGGCGATCTCAAGTGTTCCTTATGCTTTTTCGGAAGTATTTACGAGAGTTTCTCTTGGAACCTGGACCTATATCTTCCAGGGACTCTTGATTTTGTCTTTGATGATCATGCGGAAGAAATTTGTTCCCCAGTATTTATTTAGTTTTGTTGTAGGATTTGCTTTTAGCGAGATGCTGGATGTAAACGAAATGTGGATCGGTATTCTTCCTACAGGTATTGGTTACCGAGTGCTTTATTTTATAATTAGTTATCTCTTGGTATGTATAGGGATCGCTCTTTCTAATCGCTGCGGCCTGCCGATTATTCCTACCGATCTTTTCCCAAGAGAATTGTCGGATATTACAAAGGTTAAATATTCTAAGATTAAAATCGGTTTTGATGTGACTAGTCTTGCGGTTACGGGTCTTATGACCTGTATCGTTCTCGGACATTTAGACGGATTGGGGATCGGGACGATTCTTGCCGCATTTACCATGGGCAAGGTCATTGGAATGATTGGTGAAAAGATGGATGAGCATGTGAGATTTGTATCTTTCATGACACAAGCTGCATAACACAAGAAAGTGCACAATAGAAGAAGCAATTTTGCAAAGGAGGACGGAAGCGCCCTCCTTTTTTCTTGCTATGATCTTGCGAGAAAGAAACCTTTTGCGCCAAGAAAAAGACTGTTTGCGTGTATTTTTAGCGGTACAATTTACTTTGTGCTATGCTTATAATAGAGAAATAGAAGTGAATTTGACCTAAGAAGCAAGACGGTATGTCTGAAATTTTAACGAGGAAGGAAAGCATGATGAAGAAGTTGGATTTTAATTCCGGATGGACCTATTGTCGGATAGGGAAAGAAGAGGAGAAAAAAGAGGTGACCATCCCTCATGACGCTATGATTGGAGAGAAGCGAAGCGCGGATAGTGCGGGGGGAATCAACACGGGATGGTTTGAAGGCTATGATTATCTCTATGAAAAAGAATTCGAAGTGCCGGAAGAGTTTTCGAAGAAAGAGATAAGTTTCGAATTCGAGGGCGTCTACCACAATGCGGAGGTTTATTTAAATGGGCAGAGGGCGGCATATCGTCCCTATGGATATACGAATTTTTATGTAGATGCCAATGCCTATCTTAAGTATGGGGCCCTTAACAAGATTCAGGTGATTGCTCATAATGCAGACCAGCCCAACAGCCGCTGGTATTCCGGGGCGGGAATCTATCGGCCGGTCTGGATGTATGTGGAGCCTAAGCAGCATATTATAAGAAATGGAATCCGTGTCCGCACGATCAGTATAGATCCTGCGGTCATCGAGGTGGATGTAGATACGAAGGGAGCCGGTGGGCTTAAAGTAGAAATTTTAGAATCTGACAGCACAAGTTTCAAGCTGAGTGCAAAAGTGCTGAGTGCAAATGTGGAAACCAAGGGAAAGATTACCCTGGAGATGAAGGTCCCGGAGGCGAAGCTTTGGAGCCCGGACAGTCCCAACCTGTATTGCCTTTTGGTAAGCTTTACGGCAGATAACCAGGAAGTTGATGTAGAAGAGGTAACCTTTGGAATTCGCAAGTTAAAATGGGATCAGGAGCAGGGAATCTCTGTCAACGGGGAGCGCGTCATCCTAAGAGGTGCCTGCATTCATCATGATAATGGAATTCTTGGAGCCTGCTGCTATCCGGATGCAGAAGCCCGCAAAATCCGAATCCTTAAAGAAAATGGCTACAATGCCATCCGATCTGCCCACAATCCTTGTTCCAAGGCCCTGCTTGAGGCCTGCGATCGCCAGGGGGTTTTGGTGATGGATGAGTTTGTGGACGTATGGTACATTCACAAGACAGAGTATGATTATGTGAATTATTTTAAAGACTGGTGGCGGCAGGATTTAAAAGATATGGTGGAAAAGGATTACAATCATCCTTCGGTTATTCTGTACTCCACCGGGAATGAGGTCTCTGAGACAGCTCAGAAAAAAGGAATTCGCTTAACAGGAAAGATGACAGACTATCTTCATAGCCTGGATGCGACCAGACCGGTTTCCTGCGGAATCAATATTTTCTTTAACTTCTTAAGTTCCGTTGGCTTGGGAGTTTACAGTGATAAGAAGGCGAAGAAGGAAGTGGAGCAGGCTGAGAAAGCCAAGACACAAAAGAAAAAGAAAGCTGTCGGCAGTCAATTTTTTAATGACTTAGCAGGCCTGATGGGCAGTGGGTTTATGAAGACAGGGGCAACCTTCTATGGGTGTGATGTAAAGACCCGAGATGCCTTTGCAAATATGGATATTGCCGGATACAATTACGGAATCAATCGCTATATGCATGATTTAAAGAAGTACCCGGACCGCCTCATTCTTGGAAGCGAAACCTTCTGCGATGACGCCTATAGCTTCTGGGAGATGGCTAAGAAGAATCCTAGAATTGTAGGAGATTTTGTGTGGGCCGGCATGGACTATCTGGGAGAAGTTGGAGTTGGTTCCTGGGAATATAAAGATTATGCCCCGGAATTCGAGCATGGCCCGGGATGGATCACGGCAGGAAGCGGTAGAATTGATTTGACGGGAAAACCCCTGGCTGAGGCAGGTTATACCAAGACTGCCTTTGAACTGACTGACCATCCTATAATTGCCGTGCGCCCGGTAAACCACACCGGCGAAAAACATTCTCCTTCTGCTTGGAAAATGACCAATGCTATAGAATCTTGGACCTTTGAAGGCTGTGAGGGAAAGACCGCTGAGGTGGAAGTTTATGTCAGAGCTTATAGGGTGGATCTTTTTGTGAACGGACATATTGTGGGAAGCAATTTACTAAAGAATCGCTGTGCTACAAAATTTAAGACGACCTACCAGCCGGGCAAGATCAAGGCAATCGCCTATGATGAAAGCGGAAAAGAAATTTCCGGCTATACCCTTTATACGGCAGGGCATGAGACCCTTCTGCAGGCAATCCCGGAAGAGACAAGGGTAAGAGAAAATCATTTGGCCTATATCCGTCTGAAATATACAGATGAAGCAGGAATCTTAAAGCCCTTAAAGAGGGGAATTCTAAAGGTTAAGGTAAGAGGCGGAAAGCTTCTGGGACTGGGAAACGGATGCCCTTATAATGAGATCGGATATTGCGCCGATGAGACCGATACCTACTGGGGAGAAGCGCTTGCAGTGGTGCAGGCAGATGGAAGTGGAGATCTTGTAGTAGAAGCCTGGGAAAAGGATGGCAAGGGGCTCTTTGCAAAAGCACTTGTGGCTTTGGAAAAATAATAGAATTAAAAATAATGAGTTTGGATAAAAACAGGGTCGCTAATGGGCCCTGTTTTTTTGTGCAAAAATTCTAGGGAAAGCGGATTGGAATAATGCACAAAAGAAAAGGGGATAAGCCATGAAAACAAGCCTGTAAATATATGAAATATACAAAAATAAGATGAAAATATCAAAAAACAAGAAAAACGAAGAGGAGAAAGAAGAGCGAAAATATGCAAAATGCACAAAAAATAAGGCTTGCTAATCGCGTTAAAAATCAGACCGTTCGCGTGTTTTTTTAGCAGTACAAAAGGCAAAATGCTATCATAATTTCACCGAGTAAAAATTGGCAAAATCCTTATCTGAGAACTTAAAAGGATAGGGAGGCCAAGATAGAGGAATAGGAGAGGAGGGACAATATATGCTGAAAATCAGCAAGCTGACTGTGGAACATTTAAACGGTGCTTGTGTGACGGACGAACAACACCCCAGGGTTTCTTTTCAAATAGAAAGTGATCAGGAAAATGTTTCATTAAAGAAGGCAAAGATCCGTATCGGTGATTGGACCACGCAGACAGATTCTCAGATTCTTGTTCCATATGAAGGAGAGAAGTTAAGCCCATTTACGGAATATCCGGTCTTTGTGGAAGCTAGGGATAACAAGGGGGAAGCGGCGGTAGCTAGCACTAGCTTTGAAACCGGCCGCATGGGCAGTGAATGGGAAGGGGCTTGGATTACCGACGGAGCCTATCATTTTACGGAGAAAAAAATATCTCCGAGGCCTATAACTTTCCGGAAAAAAATTACATGCCGGGGAAAGGTAAAAAAAGCAAGGCTCTATGCCACAGCACTTGGAATTTATGAGATGACCCTAAACGGTGAGAAGGTGGGAGATATCTACTTTGCACCGGGCTTTACTTCCTATAAGCACCAGCTGCAATATCAAACCTATGATGTGACCAAGCAGCTACATACTATGGAAGCAGGAGAAAATGAGTTGCTGGCTGTAGTAGCCGGTGGCTGGGCAGTCGGATCCTTTACCTATAAGAGGGTCAACCGCAATTATGCAGACCGCCAGGCTTTCTTGTGTGAACTTCGCATTACTTACGAGGATGGTACAGAAGAAATTATCGGAACCGATGAAAGCTGGGATGTGACCCTGGACGGCCCGGTTTGGGAGGCAGAGTTTTATAACGGGGAAGTCTTTGATGCGACCGTAGATATGAATAAGATTTCCTGGCATAAGGCTACCAGGGAGCAGGTGAAATTAAAGCCTGAGCTTCTGGCCCAGTACGGGGCCCCGGTAAAGGCCCAGGAAGTATTTCATCCGGTTTCTGTAACAAAAGCACCCAGTGGCGTCTTGATCTATGATTTCGGACAAAACTTTGCCGGAGTTATTTCCGCCAAAATTAAGGGCAAGAAGGGGCAGAAAATTACTTTCCGCCATGCAGAGATTTTGATGGACGGGGAATTATTTACCAAGCCTTTAAGAAGTGCAAAACAGGAAGCCGTCTATATTTGCAGGGACGGAGAGCAGACCTGGTCTCCTAGGATGACTTATATGGGCTTTCGCTATGTAAGCATGGAAGGGGCCGGGGAGCAGGATGTAGATTTAAGTGCCATTGCCCTATATTCCGATGTGGAAGATAACGGAGAATTTTCCTGCTCCAATGAATTGGTAAATAAGCTGCAAGGCAGTATCCGCTGGGGGGCAAAGTCGAACTTTGTCGACATCCCTACGGACTGCCCTCAGAGAGATGAGCGTATGGGATGGACCGGAGATATAGCCCTATTTTCTCCTACAGCTGCCTACAATTTTGACATGAGCCGTTTCTTAGAAAAATGGTTTAAGGATGTTCGAAGTGAACAGAATAAGGGCGGAGGAATTCCGGTGACGGTGCCTTTGGTGGTTGTGCCGGGCCAGTGGGAAATTATGATTCCCATGGCAGTGGACCACTGGGGAGATGCCTGCATTTTGGCCCCCTGGGCAGAGTACAAGGCCAGGGGAGACCTGGGACTTTTAAAGACCATGTATCCGACCATGAAGCGCTATATGAAGGCTTGTAAATTCTGGGCAGGACTTGGATCCGTAGGAAAGCACAGATATATTTGGAAGCTCTTGCATCACTACGGAGATTGGTGTGCTCCGGGCGTTGGACTTTGGGGCTGGATGGGCCGTGGAAAATGGACGGCCACCGCATGTATGTCCCATTCCGGCAAAATTTTATCTCAGATTGCGGAGCTTTTGGGAGAAAAGGAGGATGCAGCCTACTATAAGAAGCTTAGCGAGAAGACCGCAGAGGCATACCGGGACCTTTTGATGGAGAAAGATTGCAGGGTAAAAAAGGAATTTCAGACAGCCTATGTACTGCCCCTTTATTACGGCATGCTTTCTGAGGAAGATCGAAAGAAGACGGCGGCCCACTTGGCAAGGATCGTTCGGGAAAATGATTATCACATAGCTACCGGATTCCCTGGAACTCCTTATATTCTTTTTGCCCTGGCAGACAACGGCTATGAGGAGGATGCCTTTAAAATGTTAATGACAGATACCTGTCCTTCCTGGCTCTATGAGATGAAGGTAGGAGGAACGACCATCTGGGAGCGCTGGGATGCGCTTAGAGAGGATGGAACCTGCAATACAGGAGAGGATGACGGAACCGGCGGCATGGTATCCTTCAACCACTTCTCCTACGGTGCGGTCGGAGACTTCCTCTATCGAAGAGTTGCAGGAATCGAGAACCTGGAAGGTGGAGGTAGAAAAGTAAAAATCGCTCCTTTAGTTGGTGGGGGACTGACCCGGGCAAAGGGATCTGTCCGCACAGCCTACGGAAGAGTTGCCAGTGAATGGTGGATAAAAGATGGAATCTTTAGCCTTAATGTGGAGATCCCTTGCTCTACCACCGCCTACGTAAGACTTCCCAGTGGCAAAGAAAAGACGCTCGGAAGCGGAACTTACACATTTACAGAAATATATAAGTAAAGAAAAAGATATATAAGAAAGAGGAAAAATTGATGGAGAAAAAGACATTTTTCGACAATCCCTTGTTTCGGACAAAGATTACATCCGCGAATGTAAAACCGAAAGAAATGCTCTTGGGATATTTTATTGCACCTTTTTGTGCCTTGATCTCAAATGCCATCTTCGGATCCTACTTAAACCGCTATTATTCGGATGTCCTGGGTTGGACGGATACAAGTAAATTCGGAATTTTTTCAGCGGTTCTTCCAATGATTTCCGTAATCTTCGTAATTATCGGAAATCTAGTGGTAGGGCGCCTGATGGATAATACAAGAACCAGCCAGGGAAAGGCAAGACCCTATATGCTTTTGTCAGCCCCCTTGGTTACCCTGGCCATCGCCTTGTTATTTTTAACACCTAGGGAGTCAAGCCCGGCAGTGCAAATGGCATGGATCGCCATTTCCTACAATATTTACTATGCTGTGGCTTATCCGTTTTATTACACAGCCCACAGCTCTTTAGTATCCCTGTCTACAAGGAATTCTAACCACAGGGGAATGTTAGCAACCTTTTCCAATGCGTCGGGAGTTGCGGCAGTGGGCGTGGGGGCCAGCATTCTTGTCCCAATTTTGCTGCAGAGTTTTCTCTTTGTAGACCATGACGGGGTGATAGATACCGCTGCAAGCTACAGCCACTGGAGAGTGGTTATGATCGTGCTTTGCATTGTGACCTTCTTAGCCATCCTTCTGGAGTACTTCTTTACCAGAGAACGTATTACAGAAGAAAATATGAAGCTAAACATTAAGGAAGAAAAACTTCCTATGAGCCAGCAGATCAAGGCCTGTGTTTCCAATAAATATTGGTGGATCATTATTTTATATTTCCTGCTTTTCCAGTTTGGGGGCTTGGTTAAGAATGGATCCATGAGTTATTACGCCAGATGGATGTTTGACGGAATTAATACCGAGGCGGCAGCAGGAACTGCCATGGGAACCCTTGGATTAATTGGGGGACTTCCAACAGCCATCGGTATGGTCCTTGCTTGGCCGATCGCAGATAAACTTGGAAAACAGAGGGCGGTAACCTTTGGTCTTGCGATTTCCGTTGTGGGAGGCTTAGTAAGCTTCTTAAATGTACATAGCTTTGTAATCGTATGTGCCGGAGTGATCTTAAAAGGAGTCGGATCTATCCCGGCCATGTATGTAACCTTGGCCTTGCTCTCGGATGTCCTGGACCACTTAGAAGCAAAAAATGGATTTCGAAGTGATGGATTTACCATGTCAGTCTACGGCGCCATTATGGTGGGTATGACCGGACTGGGAAATGGAATCATTAATGCCCTGCTTACGGCAAGCGGCTATGATGCAACAGCTTCTGTGCAAAACGGAGGGGTACAGAGCATGCTGACCCTTTGCTATCTGGGAATGGAGCTCATTTGCTATGCAATAATCGTAATCTTGATGAGCTTCTTAAAAGTAGAAAAACATATTAAAGAAGATCAAGCAACCATTTTGGAGAATCAGAAGGCAGCGGTTCTTGCGGCCGGAGGGGAATGGATCGAACCTGCCGAGAGACTTCGAAGAGAACAAGAAGAGGCAGAGGCAAAAGCAGAAGAGGCAAGAAAAGAAGAACTGAAAGCTTATTGTAAGAAGAAGGGATTAAGCTACCGGGAAGAGGAAGCAAAATACCAAAAGAAGCTTGCAGACAAGAAAAAGAAAGCGGAAGCAAAAGCTGCAGCTAAGGCTGCCAAAGCAAAAAAATAAATATTTATCTATGGGAGGGAAATCATGAAAGAAAAAAAGACAAAGCGTCGGGCATGGCGTGGCCTTGCGACCACAGGAACATCTTTGCTTGCTCTGACCTTATCCGCATCGATGGTAATTGATACATTTCGTACGGATATCGACAAGTTCTTAGGAACCCAGAGCACCAAGATGGTAACGGACAATCAGACAGCGGAGGATTATACTTACAAGTCTGACTACAGCAGCACTACAGAGCTTTTGGATTCCATCGAGGACCTGGGAGAGCGTATGAGTGAGGAAGGAACGGTTCTTTTAAAGAACAACGGGGCCCTTCCCCTGTCAGAGGATGAGACCAAGAAGGTGTCCTTGCTGGGATTTTCAAGCTACTATCCGGTACAGGGTGGTGACTTTGGTAGTAGCCTCTCAGACAATGAGGGGACAGATGCGGACACAGTAGACTTGGTGGAGGCTTTTGAGGCAAAGGGTTATAGCATCAATCCGACCCTTCAGAAACTGTACGAGGGCCTGAAGGAAGACTTTAAGTCTGAGGCTGTACTTCCCTGGGGGGTTACTACCTACTATCGCGCAACTTCACCGGCCGTCGGCGGTACCTTTACCAGTCTTGAGCCGACACAGGAGGCCCTGGATCAGGCGGATTCGACATGGAAGGACAGCATGGACGATTACAATGTTATGATCGTAACCATTGCAAGAGCAGCAGGTGAGAATACCAACTATACACCGGGAACGGACGGAGTAAATCCGGACCAAGACCTGAATCAGGAAGATCCTTTAGGGCTCTCCGACACAGAGCGGGCAACCATCCAGGCTGCCATCGAGGCGAAAGAGAAAAACGGCGGCAAGGTGATTGTGCTTTTAAATAATGCCAGTGCCATGGAAATTGACGAACTGAAGAATAACGATGGTATTGATGCTATGTTAGAAGTAGGTATCCCGGGTGGATATGGCTTCTATGGAGTGGCAGATGTATTAAGCGGTGAGGAAAATCCGTCAGGCCATCTTGCAGATACCTATGCGGTTGATAACTCCGCTTCTCCGGCAGCTCAAAACTACGGAGATTATGAGTGGACCAATGCAGATTCTGACTATTCCATCAATTCAGAACTGGTAGAAGCAGAAGGAATTTACACAGGATATAAATATTACGAGACTCGCTATGCTGATACAGTTTTAGGACAGGGAAATGCATCTGACAGCGTAGGAAGTTCCACAGGGGGTGCTTGGACTTACGACAGTGAAGTTTCTTATGCCTTCGGCTATGGACTTTCTTATACAACATTTAGCCAGACCCTGGATAGCCTGGATGTAGACCTTGAGAATAAGACGGTAACTGCCCAGGTAACTGTAACCAATACCGGAGATGTGGCAGGTAAAGATGTGGTAGAACTTTATACTTCCCTTCCTTATACCGATTATGACAAAGAGCATCTGGTAGAGAAATCAGCAGTCCAGCTTCTTGACTATGAAAAGACCAAAGAGTTAGAGCCCGGAGAGTCTGTAACAGTTACTGTTACAGCAGATGCCCAGGATATGGCAAGCTGGGACAGCACCGCTTCCAATGAAGCAGGAACTACAGGAAATTATATTTTAGATGCAGGGGATTATTATTTCACGATCGGAAATGGTGCCCATGAGGCAGTAAACAACGTGCTGGCTGCCCAGGGATATGATACATCCAGTGGTATGACAAGCGCAGGGGATGCTTCCAATGTAAAAACTTGGAATCTGGCCCAGATGGATACAAGAACATTTGCCGAGACAGAGAATGGAACTGCAGTAGAAAATCAGCTTCAGGATATGGATTTAAATACCTATATGCCAGGCACTGTAACCTATCTTACAAGAAATGATTGGAGCGGAACCTTCCCTAAGACTTATAAGGACCTGACCGCAACCGATGAGATGATCGAGATCATGCAGAATGATACCTATGAAATCACAGACCAGGGAGATACCGATGAGGTAACCTTTGGGGCAGACAATGGACTGACTCTGGCAGACCTTAAGGGAGAGACTGATCTTTCTGATGACAAGTGGTCTGAACTTATGGATCAGATTACTTTGGAGGATTGTATGATCCGTCTAGGATTTGGCGGAACCAGCACCAAACCAATTGCATCTATTTCTTCACCGGAAGCAGTACAAAATGATGGACCGAACGGATTTAACTCCTATACCCTGGGACAGTATGCAAATACAGATACAGACTCCGCAGATCCTTGTGCCATTGACCCGGATGACAAGAACTTAAACTACAAGTTTGGAACCATGGTATCTGAGCCAGTGATTGCCCAGACCTTTAGTAAGGAACTGGCTGCTGAATATGGACAGGTCATTGGTAACTACTCTCTGTGGTCAAATCTGACCATCTTCTGGGGAGCAGGAACCAACCTTCACCGTTGCCCATACAATGCACGTAACCATGAGTACTATTCAGAGGATGCGGTTTTGACAGCTTATCAGGCATCTAACTATATTACAGCAGCTCAGAAATACGGCGTGCTCATTGCACCAAAACATTTCGCATTTAACGATACAGAAATCAACCGTTCCGGTATTGCAACCTTTATGACAGAACAAAAGGCTAGAGAGAACGAACTTCGTGGCGTACAGGCTTCTATAGAGGATGCCCAGGCATTGGCAGTTATGACCACCTTCAACCGTATCGGCTGTACAGCAGGTAATGCGCATTATGGACTGCTTATGAATATCCTACGTAAGGAGTGGGGCTTTAAAGGCCTGATCAGTGAGGACTTTATCCAGGATGCAAACTACTCTGTATTAAAAGAAGCAGCCCACTGTGGTGTGACAATGACATGTAACACCGGAGACAGCAGCATGGAAGCAGTCAGTGCAAAGTGGGATTACTGGACCCTGGAAAATGTAAGCAAGGATGCAGAGCTTATGCAGGATTTAAAGAACGATATGACCTGGCAAAATTACGCACTTGCTAATTCCAATGCTATGGATGGATTAAATTCCTCATCCCGTATCGAGTCTGTAAGAACCTGGTATGATAATGCACTTACGGCAGCAGAAATAATCTTTGCCCTGCTTACAATTGCAGCAATCGCCATGTATGTAAAAAATACAAAGAAGAGTAAATAAAGGAGGGGAAAAAGATGAGCTTTATTAAGAAACAATCCGTAGGCTTTTACTTTGCGGCCCTGGCAGTGATAGCCGCAGTGGCAGCAACCGTAGCCTACCTGATTAATTGTAATACCGATTATTTCAGCAATCTTGGAGTAAACGGAGTGATCCTAGGTTGTTTGATTGTAGGAATTATTCTGGAGTTAGCATACATCGTAGGATATAACAAGGCAGGAGCAAGCCTTGGAATGGATGCTCTTCCGGTTATAAGCGGCGCCCTTCTTATGGTGGCATTTGCACAATTTATCTCTGCCCGTGTCAATAGCATTGCAACCATTCTTTCTTTCGAGAGAAATGCACAGACCATGAGTGACCTGTCCAGCGCAATCGTGGGAATGGTATGCTGCTTTGTGGCAATCTTATTAAATATTATCGGATCTTATTTTAAGGTTGTTAAGACAGAAGAATAAAATCAAAGACTAGAAAATGACAGACGGTCTTCCGCAAACAGGGGGACCGTCTATATTGCTTTTTGTGAAAACTTGCTTGTGAGTGTCACAAATGTCTACTAAAATGGTAGATAGGAAGTGAAAATAAAGAGGAATTGGGAGGATCGTCGCATGCTTCGTATTGCAGTAGTGGAGGATGACAAGACCTATGCTGCGCAGCTGAAAGAATATATTGCGCGTTATGGAAGGGAGACAAATCATAAAATAAAGGTTACGCTTTTTTCGGACGGGGAAGATATTGTAACAGACTATTCGGCAGACTTTGATATTATCCTTATGGACGTGGAGATGACCTTTATGGATGGTATGACTGCGGCCGAAAAAATCCGTGAGAAGGACAATGAAGTAGTCATTATATTTATAACCAATATGCCTCAGTATGCGATTTTGGGCTATCGGGTGGATGCCTTGGATTATGTGCTAAAACCTATTTCTTACTTTGCATTTTCCCAGCGGATCGAGCGGGCCTTAACCAGGGTGAAGAAAAAGGAAATCAATTATATTACCGTGGCTCAAAAGGGTGGCAAAAAGAAACTGGATATGGATAAGATCTGCTATGTGGAAGTGGTAGACCATGACCTGATCTATCATTGCATCAATGGAAATGTGGTGACCAAGGGGTCTATGAAGGAGGCGGAGGATGCCTTAAAGGGCAGCAAATTCTTTCGCTGCAACCGCTGCTATCTTGTAAATCTGGAGTATGTGGAAGATTTTCATGGCAGTGATGTAACCGTGGATTCGGATGTAATCCAGGTAAGTCGGGCCAGAAAGAAGGCCTTTTTGGATGCCCTCAATGACTATATGAATGAGGTGGGAAAATAATGGATGGAATGACTCTTGTAAACACGCCGGGATACTACTATTCCATCGCCTATTTTTTTGCAGCATTTATTTCCATTGGGATCAACCGAAAACGGGAAGTGGTAAAGGGGTGGAAAAAATGGATGATTCATGTGGGCTTCTTTGCAGCTATTGTAAGCTTTATGGAAGTTACCGATGGAGTCCGCCAGATCTTTTTTATCCCCTGTATGCTGGTCTCTATCTCCTTGCTATTACTTTATATTTACAGCAGCTGTGATTTTGGCTGGAAGGAGACAGGATACTATTGTGCCAGGGCTTTTATCTGTGGAGAGTTTGCAGCCTCTCTTTGCTGGCAAATTTATTTTTATATTGTGACTATGGGCAAAAATACCTGGACCTGGTGGGGCTTTCGCTGGCTGGAAATGCTTGTGGTTTACGGTTTGGTATTTGGGATTATTTATTTGCTGGAAGCCCACCTGCAGAAGGATGGTACGGAGATCAGTATTAATTTTAGAGAGCTGTTTACCGTGATTATTATTACGGCAGCAGTCTTTGCTGTCAGCAACCTAAGCTATATTGATCAGAGTACCCTATTTAGCAGTCGCTTCGCGGGAGAGATGTTTACCATCCGGACCCTGGTGGATTTAAGCGGACTGGCAGTTTTGTATGCCTATCACATTCAGGTCTGGGAGCTTCAGATGAAATTCGAGGTGGATACTCTGCAGAATATTCTGGAAATGCAATATAAAAATTATCAGCTGTCCCAGGAAAGTATCGAGATTGTCAATCAGAAATATCATGATCTAAAGCACCAGATCCTTCTTCTGAAAGCAGAGGCAAGCAGTGAGAAATCTACCCGCTACCTAGAAGAGATGGAAAAGGAAATTAAATTTTATGAGGCCCAGAATAAGACCGGAAATAAGGTCCTGGATGCGGTGCTTACCAGCAAAAGTCTCTACTGCCAGAACAAGGGCATTGGATTTACCTGCGTGGCGGATGGTTATCTTTTGGACTTTATGGCAGAGATGGATATCAGCGCTCTGTTTGGAAATATTTTGGACAATGCCATTGAGGGGGCGGAGAAAATTCCGGATCCGGAGAAGCGGCTCATTCACTTGTCGGTGGCAAAACAAAAAAACTTTCTTCGCATCCGTGTGGAAAATTACTGCGAAGAGGATATTGTTTTTAAAAACGGAATTCCCCAAACTACGAAGAAGGACAAAAGATTCCATGGATTTGGCATGAAGAGTATTCAGAGTACCGTGAAAAAGTATGGCGGTTCTGTAACTGCAGGGCTTAAGGACCACTGGTTTGAACTAAGGATTTTAATCCCCTTGGGAGGGTTAAAAAAGTAACAAAAGCAGTGTTAAGAAAGTAACGAAAAAGTTGCATAAAGAAAAAGCGAGGTTTCTAGGTCAACCTCGCTTTTTTTGAGCTAAATTTTGTAAAACTTGTACAAAAAGTATATTTTTTAAAAAATCAATTGCAAACAATTGTGCAATGTGTTAGGATGATTGCAAGTCAAGAAAGTAATTGAAGAGAGATGCCGTGATAGGAGAGCGAATGTTTTTAGCAGCCGGAAGGCTGTTGCAGGAAGCGCTCTTTTTTTGTTCTTTACGGCAGTTAAAAGGGGAGAGAAGATGAGTCGTATTTTTTATGAGGCAGTGGAGGAGAATCCAATCATAGCCGCTGTCAAGAATATGGAGGATCTAGAGATCTGTTGTTCCTTGGAAGAGATCCGAGTGGTATTTATCCTATTCGGAGATATCTGCTCCATCCATGAGATCGTTCACAAGGTCAAGGAAGCAGGAAAGATCGCTATGGTGCATGTAGACTTGGTAAATGGTCTTAGCAGTAAGGAGATCGTGGTAGATTTTATCCGGAAGAATACAGAGGCGGATGGAATTATTTCTACTAAAGCCTCCCTGGTAAAGAGGGGGAAAGAGCTTCAGATGTTTACAGTTCTTAGATATTTCCTTCTGGATTCCATGGCCTATGAGAATATCAAACAACAGCAATATTCCGTGAAGCCTGATTTTATTGAAGTACTTCCGGGAGTGATGCCCAAGGTGATTGAGAGGGTCTGTAAGAAGTCTAAGACTCCCATCATTGCAGGCGGATTAATTTCGGACAAAGAGTCCTTAGTGGCAGCTCTTAACGCAGGAGCAATGGCAGTTTCTTCCACTAACCATGAGGTTTGGAAGATGTAATAAATCATACACAATACATAATTTATCAAAGGAGGAACAAAGTATGGCAAAGTATGTAATGGCCCTGGATGCGGGAACAACAAGTAACAGATGTATCCTGTTTAATGAGAAGGGGGAGATGTGCAGCGTTGCACAGCGTGAGTTTACCCAGTATTTCCCACAACCGGGTTGGGTAGAGCATGATGCAGATGAGATCTGGGCAAGTATGTTGGGTGTTGCTGTTGAGGCAATGAATATGATTGGAGCGGAGGCCTCTGATATTGCAGCAATCGGTATTACCAACCAGAGAGAGACAACAATTGTATGGGACAAGGAGACCGGAGATCCTATCCACCATGCCATCGTATGGCAGTGCCGCAGAACTTCTGAATACTGCGACAGCTTGAAAGAAAAAGGCTTGACAGACAAGTTCAGAGAGAAAACAGGACTTGTTATCGATGCTTATTTCTCAGGAACCAAGGTAAAATGGCTTCTTGACAATGTGCCGGGAGCAAGAGAAAAAGCAGAAAAGGGACAATTATTATTTGGAACCGTTGAGACCTGGCTGATCTGGAAACTGACCAAGGGTGCCGTTCACGTAACCGATTATTCCAATGCTTCCCGTACCATGCTCTTTAATATTAATACCTTGGAATGGGATGATGAAATCTTAGCAGAGCTTGATATTCCCAAATGTATGCTTCCGGAAGCTAAGCCGTCAAGCTGCGTATACGGAGAGGCTGATCCTTCTTATCTTGGAGGACCGATCCCGATTGCAGGTGCTGCAGGAGATCAGCAGTCCGCTCTGTTTGGACAGACCTGTTTCAATGCCGGTGAGGCAAAGAATACTTATGGAACCGGCTGCTTCCTATTAATGAATACGGGAGAGAAACCTATTTTCTCTAAAAATGGTCTGGTAACTACCATTGCCTGGGGATTGGATGGAAAAGTAAATTATGCACTGGAAGGTTCTATTTTCGTAGCAGGAGCTGCCATCCAGTGGTTAAGAGATGAGCTTCGTATTATTGATTCCGCACCGGATTCAGAATACATGGCTAAGAAAGTAAAAGATACCAACGGCTGTTATGTAGTACCTGCATTTACAGGTCTTGGAGCTCCGCACTGGGATCAATATGCAAGAGGAACTATCGTAGGAATTACCCGTGGTGTTAATAAATATCATATTATCCGGGCAACCTTGGAATCCTTAGCTTACCAGGTAAATGATGTTTTGGAGGCCATGAAGGCGGATTCCGGTATTGACCTTGCAGCCCTTAAGGTTGACGGTGGAGCAAGTGCCAATGACTTCTTGATGCAGACCCAGTCAGATATTATCAATGCACCGGTAAACCGTCCGCAGTGTGTAGAGACAACCGCTATGGGAGCTGCTTATCTTGCAGGTCTTGCAGTTGGCTATTGGTCAAGCAAAGAGGATGTTATTAAGAACTGGGCCATTGATCAGACTTTCGAGCCAAAGATTTCTGAGGATGAAAGAGCAAAACGGATCAAAGGCTGGAACAAGGCAGTTAAGTATGCTTACGGCTGGGCAAAAGAAGATTAGCTTTTGCATATAAAATAAAAAAGGGGGAATTTTTATGTTACCTTATATAGCAGAATTTCTTGGAACCATGTTACTTATTATTCTTGGAGATAGTGTAGTTGCCAATGTAAGTCTTGAGAAATCCGGTATGAAGGGTGCTGGCTCCATTCAGATCACCCTGGCCTGGGGCCTTGCAGTTTTAGTTCCCGCATTTATCTTTGGAGAGGCTTCCGGTGCATCCTTTAATCCGGCCCTTACGATTGCCCTTGCGGTAGATGGCAGCTTTGCATGGTCTATGGTGCCAGGTTATATTATCGCCCAGATTGCAGGAGCATTTGTCGGTGCTTGTATTGTATATCTTTTGTTTAAGGGACAGTTTGATGCGACAGAGGATGCAGGAACCAAGCTTGGTGTCTTCTGTACAGCACCTTCCATTCCTAACACAGGATTGAATCTTTTCAGCGAGATCGTTGGAACATTTGTACTTGTATTTGCAATCAAGGGAATCGGAAATGTAACAGGCCTATCCACAGGTATTGACAAATTATTCGTATTTGCAATCATCGTATCCATCGGTATGTCCCTGGGAGGACTTACCGGATATGCCATTAATCCGGCAAGAGACCTCGGACCAAGACTTGCCCATGCAGTGCTTCCTATCAAAGGAAAAGGAGATTCAAACTTTGGCTATGGCTTGATCGTACCAATCTTTGGACCAATTATCGGAGCAATTATTGCCGTACTGCTCTATGGAGCAATTCCTTGGTAATAAAATAAAGTCGGGGACTTTCTCCGCTGACATCATAATAAAATAATGGCATGAGATGAGAGAGCCTGACTGGATAACCGCATAGGAGAATGCGTTTGTTTGGCAGGCTCTTTTTTATAAGCAAAATGTTTTGGGGAAAACGAAAATAGGGAAAGGATTCAGTGATAAAGGAGTGGTTTGGGAATGTATGATGTAATAATTATCGGGGCCGGTGTATCAGGCGCGGCCACAGCAAGAGAGCTGTCTCGTTATAAGCTAAAGGCATGTGTGATCGAAAAAGAAGAGGATGTATGTTGCGGCACATCCAAGGCAAACAGCGCCATTGTCCATGCAGGTTATGACGCGGCAGAAGGATCTTTGATGGCAAAACTGAATGTCAGGGGAAATCAGATGATGGAGCAGCTATCCAAAGATTTGGATTTCCCATTTAAGAAAAATGGATCCTTGGTGGTATGTCTGGATGAAGAAGACCTGCCAAAGCTTCAGGCTCTCTATGACAGAGGCCTTGCAAACGGAGTTAAGGACTTAAAGATTTTAAATCAGGAAGAATTAAGAGAGATGGAGCCCAATATTTCGGATGGGGCGATCGCAGCCTTGTATGCGCCTACCGCCGGAATTGTATGTCCCTTTAATTTAAATATAGCCATGGCAGAGAATGCCAATGTAAATGGGGTCGAATTTCGCTTTGATACCGAAGTTACAGATTTGAAAGCCTGTGATGAGGGTTGGGAGGTCCATACCAATCAGGGCGTCCTAAAAACTAAATATGTGGTAAATGCGGCAGGCGTTTATGCGGACAAGCTCCACAATATGGTAAGTGAGAAGAAAATCCATATTACACCAAGAAGAGGCGATTACTGCCTGCTAGATAAGACTGCAGGAAATCATGTAAGCAAGACTATATTCGCTCTTCCGGGAAAATATGGAAAGGGAATTTTAGTAGCACCTACCGTCCACGGAAATTTGATCCTTGGACCTACAGCAATTGATATCGACGAAAAAGAAGGAACCAATACAACAAGGGAAGGCTTAGACCAAGTGATTCAAGGGGCAGGAATGAATGTGAAAAATCTTCCTATGCGCCAGGTGATCACTTCTTTTGCCGGTCTTCGTGCCCATGAGGATGGTCATGAATTTTTGATAGGGGAAGTTGAGGATGCAAAGGGATTTATTGACTGTGCAGGTATCGAATCTCCGGGACTTACCAGTGCGCCGGCGATTGGAGAGATGGTGGCAGGCATTCTGAAAGAAAAAATGAATTTAGAAGAAAAAGAAGATTTTATTGCCACCAGAAAAGGGGTTTTGGATCCAAATACTCTAAGTAAAGAAGAGAGAATGGAACTGATCAAAGAAAAACCGGAATATGGAACCATTGTCTGCCGCTGTGAGATGGTTACAGAGGGAGAAATTATGGATGCCATCAACCGTCCTCTGGGAGCAAAATCTTTGGACGGCGTAAAGCGCAGAACCAGGGCCGGAATGGGCCGCTGCCAGGCAGGCTTTTGCTCCCCAAGGACCATGGAGATTTTGGCCAGAGAGCGCAAGATAAGCATGTTTGAAGTTACAAAATCCGGTGGAGATTCAAAAATTGTTACTGGTATTAATAAGGATTCGTTATAGGAGGGAGGCATTGCATCATGAAAGCTTATGATATTGTTGTCATTGGAGGGGGACCGGCAGGACTTGCGGCTGCAATTTCAGCGAAAAAAAGTGGCGTGGACAGCGTGCTGATCCTAGAGAGAGATAAAGAGCTTGGCGGAATCCTAAACCAGTGCATCCACAATGGATTTGGACTCCATACATTTAAGGAAGAACTTACGGGGCCTGAATATGCAGGACGTTTCATTGATCAGGTCAAAGAGTTAAATATTGAATATAAGTTAAATACTATGGTTATGGATATTAGTCCTAAGAAGGTGGTTATGGCCATGAACCGCCAGGAAGGACTCTTTGAGATCCAGGCCAAAGCTGTAATTTTAGCCATGGGATGCAGGGAGCGGTCCAGAGGGGCCCTAAACATTCCGGGTTACCGCCCCGCAGGAATCTTCTCGGCAGGTACCGCCCAGAGGTTAGTAAATATTGAAGGTTATATGCCGGGACGAGAGGTTGTGATCCTAGGTTCCGGAGATATCGGTCTTATTATGGCAAGGCGTATGACCTTTGAAGGAGCAAAGGTGAAAGTAGTCGCAGAACTCATGCCTTACTCCGGGGGATTAAAGAGAAATATTGTGCAATGTTTGGATGACTATGGCATTCCGTTAAAGCTGAGTCATACCGTAGTAGATATAAAAGGAAAAGAAAGACTGGAAGGAATTACCTTGGCTCAGGTAGATAGCCACGGAAAACCAATTCCGGGAACAGAGGAAGAATATAGCTGCGATACCCTGCTCCTTTCTGTAGGATTGATCCCTGAAAATGAAATTTCCAGGGGCATGGGCGTGGATATGAACCCAGTCACATCAGGACCAAAGGTAAATGAAAGTCTGGAGACTAGCATTGAAGGCGTATTTGCCTGTGGAAATGTACTGCACGTTCATGATTTGGTGGACTTTGTATCTGAGGAAGCAAGGACTGCAGGAAAAAATGCGGCTCAGTATGTGAAAGAAGAAGGGGGATCAAGACAGGCCGGCCATGAGATCTTGATGAACCCGGTAGAAGGCGTTCGTTATACAGTACCGGGAAGTATTAACGTAGATCGGATGGATGAAAATCTTACCGTGCGTTTCCGGGTAGGAGGAGTCTATAAGAATTGCTATATCAGTGCCTATTTTGATGATGAGAGAGTGATTCACAGAAAACGTCCGGTAGTAGCTCCGGGTGAGATGGAAGAGATAAAGCTTACCAAAGAGCAACTTTTAAAATATCCGGATCTAAAAACCATTACAGTAAAGATAGAGGAGGCGTAGAGGATGGAAGAGAGAAAATTAACCTGTATCGGTTGTCCTATGGGCTGCCCTCTTACAGTTGTAATGAATGGTGAAGAAGTGGTAAGCGTCACAGGAAATACCTGCAAGCGCGGGGATATTTATGCAAGAAAAGAAGTGACCAATCCTACACGAATCGTAACATCCACGGTTCGGGTGTCCGGCGGAAGCATCGATATGGTATCGGTAAAGACGAAAGAAGATATTCCTAAGGGAAGGATTTTTGACTGTGTGAAGGCGCTGAAAGAAGTGGAAGTTTCAGCCCCGGTCCATATCGGAGATGTGATTTTAGAAAATGTGGCAGACACGGGAGTGGATATTGTGGCTACCAAGAATGTAGAATAATTATATGGCTTTGCGTTAAATCAAGGGGTTGCAGTAAGGATTAATAAATCGTTATTGCAACCCTTCCTTTGTTGGAAAATCTTATTGCATAAGCATAATAAAAGCACTTATAATATGTAGAGGTTATTAAAAAATAAGCTATGGAGCAAAAAGATGTTAAATATTTTTTTAGGGGATATGCCAGAGGCGATCTACCATCCTCCGACATATTTTGATAATGTGTATGAAGATGAATGGTTAACGAATCCTTTAGCGGTGAAAATGATTGCTGACGTAGATCAATCTACAGTAATTGGCAAACATTTGATAGAGAGCCCTGTTTTGGGGCCTATATCTCCAAAGGACCTGTCCGGGGGTGTGAAAACTCTAATATTAATGGCATTTGATGAAAATGACCGGGTGTTTAACGCCTCAGCATGTGGCGATAATTGTTCAAAATGGATATTGCAGATTGCGAAAGATAAGGATCTGACAATAAATCTTCGACATATTATGGACTTTGGAGAAGAAAAATTCGAAGCAAGAGTATTAAATACAGGTCAGACGGTTCATAATATGCTAGAATTTTTAGATGTTGCCGGAGAATATGTCTAGGGGATAGTGAATGAAAGGTAAACATAAGGTAGTTGTAAAAAATAATAAATTGCATTATGAGTTTGAGATAAAAAGAAATATTA
>CAVHCX010000010.1:0-89742 GCA_963634745.1 Clostridium sp. CAG:343 | reverse complement strand
AAGGTATAACCGAATAGAGTTTAAGAAGAACAGCTTTGGCTGTTCTTTTTTTGTTAAAAAAAGGCTCTTGGAAGTATAAACCTCCAACAGCCTTTTTTATTTCGTGTCAAATATTTATATCATAGAGTTCTTCTACATCTTTGATGGCGTCATCGAATTTAGAATCCGTAATAGCTTCCAGATTATCCTTCGCCTCTGACAGGACAGCTTGGGCCTTTTCATCTTGTCCGGCATCTTTATACGCCTTATATAGGAAGGCTGCCTGATAAAAATCTGAGAAATATACAAAGGAAGTGGTATCTTTTTTGCTTTTAAAATTTAAGGCTTCATTAATAGTAACCTGACGCACAAGAGTGGGATAATCTTTTTGCTCGAGATAATATTCTAAATCAGAATATTCCGATCCCCCGGAGTAGTAGGAGGATTGCCCGAGCTTTAAAGCTAGGGAGAGGATATTAATGGCCAGGATTATGATTAGAATGATAAGGCCGGCCCGAAATAGCTTTGTTGACCTTAAGTTAGAAGATTTCATGCTTTCGCTAAAATTTTTATTCATAAATATTCATCCTTTTTTCAAGTAGTAAAAGTAGTTCTGTTTTATCCAAGTCAGCTAGTTTTGCCAGATCCTTGGAGTCAAATGAGCAGTAAGAGCTAAGGATGGCATTCATCTGTTCTTTCATATCCTCCATTGCCTTCAAATGCTTATCTGAGAATCTTTCTTTAAAATATTCCTGGTCGCGATAGGAATAGTTATTATAAAATTCGTAAATACCCGAGGCAGCATTTTCCAAGGCCTGGCTTTTGCTGGTAATGTCCTCACAATTATCGCTGCATAAATAATAGATGTTTTCTTTTAATTGATTGTAATTATAGGCCATCTCTGTGACGGTTGTATAGCCTTCTAAGGAATCTGAGCAGCCATATAGGTCCTTCCTGCTATAAAGCTCATACATTTCCAGATATTTGCCATTTTCTTCTAATTTGGCCATGCTGGCTTCATAGGAGCTTGCCCGGGCCTTGTTTTTCCATTGATTGATTTCGTATTGGATATCATAGTACTGGGTATGGAGGGCCGATACGATGATATTCAGTCCGATAAGGCTGCCTAATAGTAGAATCCTTGTGTGCTTTTTACTTTGCTTTGTTACATTGTCCATGACTTCTGATTTGGTATAGGAATAATCAGAAGAAAAGCGCTTCATATCCTCAATATGCTGTCTGGCAGCTACATTGAGGGCGCCGCAGTAAGGACAAAATTCTTCCTCAAGTGTGACCGGCGCATTACATTGTGTGCATTTCATAAATAAAATTCTTTCCTTTCTCCTATTTGGAAAAATCGCTGGTTTCGGGGAGGGCAGGGGGCTATTCATTCATACTAAACCCAAGTTCTTATTCTGTGGCCCATCCGTAGCTTTTTGCTAGTTCTTCGGCCTTATCATAACAGGCTTCGCCGGATAAGTAGCCATCTGTCAGGCATTCCTTGTAGACTGTGTGAATCTGATCCGTAGAGTAGCCCAGGTCCTTTTCAAGAAAATCCAAAGCCTCCGTCTGATAGTCTTCTACAAGAGCTACTTCGTCTTCTGAAAGTCCATAGGTCCCCCTGGTTTTATAGTCCTCCCTCAATTGCTTGATATAATCATCAGTGGCATACTGGGACAGATAAAGAGCAGAATAAAGCCCTGATCCCAAGAAGTAAGAGTCATCGGCTCCTTCTTTTAACTGCTCTTTGGCAGCAAGAAGATTAGAATACTTATCATAAAATTCTGTAATAAAGCAGTAATGATCCCAAGTGCTGATAGAATAATCTCCTTCTAAGATATTATAACTTTCAGTCAGGATTTCATCGTAGCTTCCCTTTTCATACAAAGCGTCTAGCTTCTTATATTCTTCCTTTTGCCAGGCCTTTTGTGCCATATAAAAATCTTCTTCTTTTTGTGTATAAATTTTCTTGATAAAAAAGACTCCCAGGGCCAAAAGAAGGGCGGTGGCTAATAGAATGCCAAGACATTTAAGAAGTTTTTTAAGGGTAAGATTCATGGAGCTTTTGTAGCTTTCCTGAGCCTCCTCGTCCAGTTGATCAAGCTTCCCTCTTAGATCTTCCATGTGTTTCATATATTCGGATTCAGCACCTTGTTCGTTGGTGCTGCCGCAGTAAGGGCATTTGAGAGCCCAGTCAGCAAATTCTCCTCCGCAATTGGGACAAATCATAAGCTTCTCCTTTAATCATCTTTCTTTTATTATAATCTTTCCTGCCTTAGATGTAAAAGATTTTAAATCTCATAAAAAGGCCTTGCAATACCAGTTAGTTTGTGCTAATATACCAAATGTAAATGATAATCATAATCAAATAAACCTAGTGATGAGGGAAAAAGTATGTCGTTAGAATTAGTGCGTGAAATACTTTCAAAGGGAGATTTAAAGAGAAAACTTCAATTTCAGCTTATTTCACAGTGCGCACCTTTTTTAAAGGGAATCAAGGTTTCCTGCATCCTTAATATTGAAGAGGATGGAAAAGAGATTCTTTCGGAACTTTTTGAGGGAACGGATATCTCTTACGAGATACTTACCACATCTAAGAAGAAATGTCTTGTGCTTTTCTATAGAGACGAGACCTTGAAAAAACATTTACAAAAGCAGGATGTACAGGAATTTTTAAAAGTTTATGGATATGAATCTTCCAATATGGAAGACACTATAGAACATTTAAAAGATCGGGTGGAGGAATTTTCAAAGCATGATATTTGTTTTCCCCATGAGATCGGAGCATTTCTTGATTACCCCATCGATGATGTGAAGTGTTTTATTAACCAGGGTACCAAGGAAGCCTTGTTCGTAGGTTATTGGAAGGTTTACAATCACCCGGATGCTGCTAAGAATACTTTTGCGGCTTACGATGAGGCTATTGATGATGCTGTACAAGAGTTCCTTCAGGGAAAGACCTTGCAGGAGATCGCTGCTTAATAGAAATAGGAGGATTTAACCATGAGTGTATCAGTAGTTTATTGGAGTGGATCAGGAAATACAGAAGCAATGGCAAATGCGGTAGCTGAGGGAATTAAAGCTGCAGGAGGAGAGGCAGATCTTCTTACCGTGGACCAGGCAAGTGTAGATGCCCTGGCAAATGAGGCAGCCTTTGCACTCGGATGCCCGGCTATGGGAGCAGAGGTTTTGGAAGAGAGCGAGATGGAACCTTTCGTTGAAGCCTTGGAAGGAAAAGTTGCCGGAAAGAAGGTTCTTCTGTTTGGATCCTATGGATGGGGCGATGGCGAATGGATGAGAAACTGGGCAGACCGTATGAAAGAGGCCGGAGCAGTTTTAGTTGAAGACGAGGGTATTATTGCAAATGATTACCCGGATGATGAAGCAATCGAGGCTCTGAAGGCAGCGGCAAAAGCCCTGGTATAAGAGCTAAGGCAAAGCCTCTGAAAGTTAGGAGGCATACAGATCTAGAAAGGACGGTTTTATATGAGTGTTGTAATAATAGGCGGAAATGAAAGGATGGAGCAGCAGTATAAGCAGATCTGCAAGAAGCACAGATGCAAGGCAAAAGTGTTTACAAGAATGTCCGGAAATCTGAAGACCCAGATCGGACAGCCGGATCTGATTATTCTTTTCACATCCACGGTAGCGCACAAAATGGTACATTGTGCACTAAAAGAGGCTCAGCGTTACAATATTCGTGTAGAGCGTTCTCATACAAGCAGTGCAAGTGCACTGGACACTATGTTGGCAACGTGTTGTCAGTCATAATTTACATAATCCTTTAACCTTTTCGTAAAAGGCCTTCCCTTTTGGGAGGGCCTTTTTCATTCGAGAAAATCTTGCTTTTTTAGATAGCATGCGATGCTTTATGCCAGAGCCCTTTATTGACATTTTCCATAGAAAAATTTATACTAGTTTTAATTTTGGATAAGGAGTAATGACCATGAGTTATGCAGATACAGTATTTATAAATATGTGCCGAGATATCATCGATAACGGCACCGATACCAGCGGGGAGAAGGTTCGTCCGGTATGGGAGGACGGAAGTAAGGCTTATACCATCAAGAAATTCGGAGTGGTAAATCGCTATGATCTTTCAAAGGAATTCCCGGCCCTGACTCTTAGAAGGACCGCCATTAAAAGCTGCACCGATGAGCTTTTGTGGATTTGGCAGAAGAAATCCAACAATATTCATGACTTGAAAAGTCATATTTGGGACAGCTGGGCCGATGAGGATGGATCCATCGGCAAGGCCTACGGCTATCAATTAGGTTTGAAGCACCAATATAAAGAAGGAATGTTTGATCAGGTGGACCGAGTTATTTATGATCTGAAAAACAATCCCTACAGTCGGCGGATTATGACCAATATTTACGTCCACCAGGACCTTCATGAAATGAATCTTTATCCCTGTGCTTACAGCATGACCTTTAATGTTACCAAGAAGAAGGGGCATGAGAAATTAACCTTAAATGGTATCTTAAATCAAAGATCCAACGATGTACTTACTGCCAATAACTGGAATGTATGTCAGTATGCAGTCCTGCTTCATATGTTAGCCCAGGTTTGCGACATGGAAGTGGGAGAACTTTTACATGTGATTGCGGATGCTCATATCTATGACAAGCATGTGCCTTTGGTGGAAGAATTGATTCGAAGGCCTCCTTATCCTGCACCTAAATTTTGGCTAAATCCGGAGATTAAGGATTTCTATGATTTTACCACGGATGATGTAAAGCTTATAGATTATGAAACTCATGAACAGATCAAAAACATTCCGGTAGCGATCTAAGACACTTGTTGCTTTAAAAAGGAGATTTAACAAATGAATATTATAGTAGCGGTAGATAAAAACTGGGGAATCGGAAATGGAAATAAACTTTTGGTAAGTATTCCTCAGGATATGAAATTTTTTAGGGAACATACCACAGGTAAGGTGGTAGCCATGGGAAGAAAAACCCTGGAAAGCTTTCCGGGCGGACAGCCTTTAAAGAAAAGAGAGAATGTGGTACTAACTACAGATGCAAGCTACCAGGCAAATGGAGCCACTATAGTCCACTCCATAGAAGAAATGCTGGAGGAACTTAAAAAATATCCATCGGAAGATATTTTTGTTATCGGAGGGGAGAGTATTTACAGGCAGCTGCTTCCTTACTGTGATAAGGCTTATATTACAAAGATTGATCACGAGTATGTGGCAGATACCCATTTCCCAAATCTGGATGAAGATCCTGACTGGGAGATGATAAAAACCACAGAGGAGCAGACCTATTTTGATCTGGAATATTATTTTACGATTTATGAACGCCTGAAAAAATAATCGGACATTTGAGGGAATGGGAAAATTTGCAAGACTTCCCCCAGAAATGGTTGACAGCCTCTTAATAGAAAAGTTATAATAGAGAAAATTGTTTGACAAATGCAAGGACGAGGAGGAGTACATAGGTATCTTGAAGCCTAGAGAGAAGATGGTTGGTGAGAATCTTCGTGACGGACTTATGGAAGTAGCCTCTGAGCAGTGAACCGAAAGAACAACAGCAGTTTTAGTAGACTTCAACGTTTTTCCTACGTTACAAGGAAGCAATATCGGAGGATTTTATAGGTCTCCCGTATTGACAGAGTGCAGAGAGAATCTCTGAATTTAGGTGGTAACACGGATGTAATATTCGCCCTAAGCTATATCGGCTTAGGGCTTTTCTTTTGGATAGAGAGAGTCTTAAAGGAGGTTTTTTATGAAGAAAATCAGTGGTAACAAATTGTTGGTAAAGGCTTTGCGGGAGGAGCAGGTAGATACACTTTTTGGCTATCCGGGAGCCTGCACCATTGATATCAGCGATGAGCTTTATAAGCAGGATTATACCAAGGTCATTCTTCCGAGACAGGAGGTCGCTTTGGTACATGAGGCAGATGCCTATGCCCGCTCTACGGGGAAGGTTGGAGTGTGTCTTGTAACGAGTGGACCAGGAGCTACTAATTTGGTAACAGGACTTGCAACTGCCTATTATGACAGCGTACCCCTAGTATGCTTTACCGGACAGGTGGCCAGACACTTGATTGGTAATGATGCCTTCCAGGAGGTAGATATCGTAGGAATTACGAGGAGCATTACAAAGTACGGAGTGACTGTTCGAAATCGTGAAGACCTGGGTAAAATCATTAAAGAGGCCTTCTATATTGCAAGAACAGGAAGACCGGGCCCCGTACTTATAGACCTTCCCAAAGATGTAATGGGAGAGCTTGGAAGCGCAGATTATCCGGAAACGGTCAATATTCGAGGCTATAAGCCCAATCATTCTGCCCATGTCGGACAGTTAAAGCGGGCCATTAAAATGTTGTCTACCGCTAAAAAACCCTTATTTTTAGTAGGTGGCGGAGTTAATATTTCCCATGCAAATGCTGCATTTACAGACTTGGTAAATAAAACGCAGGTTCCGGTTGTAACAACTGTAATGGGACGGGGGGCAATTTCCACCAAACATCCCCTCTATATTGGAAATCTTGGAATGCATGGGGCCTATGCCTGCAATATGGCAGTGACAGAATGTGACCTCTTATTTTCCATCGGAACCCGATTTAATGACAGAATCACAGGAAAGCTTCATTCCTTTGCGCCAAATGCAAAGATCGTTCATATTGATATTGATACAGCGGCTATTTCTAAAAATGTACAGGTAGATGTCCCCATCGTTGCTGATGCCAAGGATGCTATTGAAAAAATGTTGGAATATGTAGAGCCTTGCAAGACAGACCAGTGGGTGGAAACCATCCATGGCTGGGCCAAGGAACACCCTCTTCAGATGAAGAAGAAGCCTATCATGACGCCTCAGGATGTTATAAGTGCTATCAATGAGATTTTCGATGAGGCTATTATTGTAACGGACGTAGGACAGCATCAAATGTTTACCGCACAATTTGCAGAGATTACAGAGAAGAAAAAGCTGCTTATGTCCGGAGGTTTAGGAACCATGGGCTATGGACTTCCGGGAGCCATAGGAGCTAAGATCGGAAATCCGGATGTGCCTGTTATTTCTATTTCCGGAGATGGCGGATTCCAGATGAATTCCCAGGAGATCGCCACAGCAGTCTTAGAGGAACTTCCGATTATCAGCTGTATTTTCAACAATAACAATCTGGGAATGGTTCGTCAGTGGCAGAAGCTTTTCTATGGAAAGAGATATTCTATGACCTGTCTTCGATCCGGGGCTGCCTGCAGGGGAAAATGTGGAGAGGTAGAGTGTCCGACCTATACCCCTCAGTTCCAAAAACTGGCGGAAGCTTACGGGGCCAAGGGCCTTCATGTAACAAAGAAGGAAGAGATTGAGCCTGCTTTCAGAGAGGCTATGAAGAGTACAAAGACGCCTTATATTATTGAGTTCGACATTGATCCGGAGGATTTGGTATATCCAATGGTAAAACCAAACGGAACCCTAGAAGAACTGATTATGGATTGCTAAAGTGGAAGCATAGAAAGTTAGGTGACAGTATGAAAATGAAGAAAAGATGGATTTCCTTATATGTAGAAAATCAGGTAGGTGTATTATCAAAAATTTCAGGATTATTTTCAGGAAAATCCTACAACCTGGATAGTCTTACCGTAGGTACCACAGAGGATCCTACCGTATCTAGAATGACCATTGCTACAGTTAGTGACGATGAGACCTTTGAACAGATCAAAAAGCAGTTAAACCGTTTGGTGGAAGTTATTAAGGTCATTGATTTTACAGATATTTTTGTCAGAATGAAAGAGATCATGTATATCAAGATCAGAGACTGTTCCAAGGATGATAAGATGGAACTTTTCCAGATCGCTACGACCTTTAAAGCCAAGGTCATTGATTATGGAAAAGACAGCATTCTTATGGAATTTGTTCAGACTGCAACAAAGAACGATGCAGTGGTAAAACTTATGAAGGAAGAATTCAAAAATATCGAGGTCGTTCGTGGAGGAAGTGTAGGAATTGAGTCCATCAGCATGATGGAGCGATAAAAACAGAGTGCACTCTTGAATTTTAGAAACCACAGTATTATAATGAAACAAGCTTAAGGATCAAGAAATAAACTTGAGATAAAAAAGTCTATGGAATGGAGGATATATCAATGGAAAAGAAGAACATTGATTGGAGCAACATTGGATTTGGTTATATGAAGACAGATAAGAGATATGTGTCTAATTTTAAAGATGGTAAGTGGGATGAGGGAACTCTTACAGAGGACGATACCATTACCATGAGTGAGTGTGCATGTGTACTTCAATATGCGCAGACTTGTTTTGAAGGAATGAAGGCTTATACAACCGAGCAGGGAAAGATCGTTGTATTTCGCCCGGACTTAAATGCATCCCGTATGGCAGATTCTGCTAAACGTTTAGAGATGCCGGCCTTCCCGGAAGACCGTTTCGTAGAAGCTGTACGTGAGGTTGTAAAAGCCAACGCAGCTTACGTTCCACCTTTTGGATCAGGAGCATCCCTTTACATTCGTCCATTTATGTTTGGATCCGATGCAATTATCGGAGTAAAGCCGGCAAATGAATATCAGTTCCGTATCTTTACAACTCCTGTCGGACCATACTTTAAGGGCGGCGCAAAGCCAATTACCATTCGTGTATGTGATTTCGACCGTGCAGCTCCGCATGGAACCGGTCATGTAAAGGCAGGTCTTAACTATGCCATGAGCTTACATGCGATCGTAGATGCCCACAAGCAGGGATACGATGAGAATATGTACTTAGATGCAGCTACCAGAACAAAGGTAGAGGAGACCGGTGGAGCAAACTTCATCTTCATCACAAAAGACGGAAAGCTTGTGACACCAAAGTCCAGCACAATCTTACCTTCTATTACAAGACGTTCTATCGTATATGTAGCAGAGCACTATCTTGGAATGGAAGTAGAAGAAAGAGAAATCTTCTTCGATGAAGTAAAAGACTTTGCTGAGTGCGGTCTTTGCGGAACAGCAGCTGTTATTTCACCGGTAGGAAAGATTGTAGATCATGGAAATGAAATCTGCATGCCTTCAGGAATGGATGAGATGGGACCTGTAACTAAGAAGTTATATGATACTCTTACAGGTATCCAGATGGGACATATTGAAGCGCCGGAAGGATGGATCTGCGAGATCTGCTAATATCAATAAGATATAAGATTTAAGAGCAAAAAATAAACCCGGAGTTCTTAGGAAAATGAGAACTCCGGGATTTTTTGTATCCGGGCAAGCTTTTATGAAGTTTTCGTGTCCGGAATTTTGTTTGGGAATTTGTCTAGAATTTTAAATTTTTAAATAAGTCTCCGAGGCTGGTTCCGATATTTTCAGCCTTTGGAATTTCAACCTTTACTTCCGGCTCTTCCTCGGCTGCTTCCTCTAAAGCTTTCATACTGAGGCTGATCTTTCCGTCCTTGATGCCAATGACCTTAACAGTAACTTCCTGACCCTTTTCCAGGACATCTTTTGGAAATTTAATACGTTTCTGGCTGATCTGGGAAACATGTACCAGTCCTGATAAACCATCCTCAAGGCGAACAAAGGCACCATAGTTTTGCAGGCTCTCGACAGTACCTGTCATAATGCTTCCCACTTGGATAGAGGCAATCTTTGCAGCCTTTTCCTTTTCTTCTTTCTCCTTTAAGATCTCTCTGGCTGAAAGAACTAAGCGGTTGTTTGCCTGGTCTACATCAATGACCTTTACCTCGATATCTTTTAGAAGGTAAGTTTCCAAATCCTCAATGTAAGACAGTGACAGTCTGGATGCCGGGATAAATCCACGAAGGCCTTCCACCATTGCAATGGCACCGCCGTTTACGATCCCTTCTACCTTTACCGGGAGAATGGTGCCCTTCTCCATATAGGAAGTAACTACATTCCATGGATTGGCATCGTCAAAATGGTCCTCTAAATCTGCCATGGTCTGTGGCTCTTTTTCCAGCTCTTCTTGTAATAATTCTTCACTCATAGTATATTTCCTTTCTTCATCCCATCTTTAGGATTTATGTACTTAATATTGTACCATAAATAAGTTTGAAAAGGTTGACTAAATCGTTGAAAAATGGCACTCTTAATATAAAGGCTTTGTGTAATTTGTAGAAAAACACCAGGGTTTTACACAGGTTTAAAGCTGGAGGATTAAAAATTTTCATAATTTTAACCGGAAAGCTTTGAACCCTTGTGAATATTTACAATAAGGGAGAACGAACAAGTTTATGAGTAAAAGAAATGAAAAGATCTATGTTGTGGGTCATAAAAATCCAGACACAGATTCCATCTGCTCCGCCATTGCCTATGCGCATTTAAAGCAAGAGGTTACAGGAGAAGAGTATGTGCCAAGACGGGCGGGACGACTCAACACAGAGACGGAATATGTATTGAAACGATTTGGGATCCATACACCGCCGCTTCTTGATACGGTACAATTGCAGGTGAAGGATATTGAGCTTCTGCAGGTAGAGGGGGTAAGTCCTACCGTTTCTATCCGAGATGCCTGGGATCAGATGAAGACCGAGGGAAATAAAACCATTCCGGTTCTTAATAGTAAGGAACTTGTGGGAGTTATTTCTACCAGTGATATTGCTACATCCTACATGGATGTGATTGATAATAGCATCTTGTCAAGAGCCAAGACCCCCTATCATACCATTATGAAGACCTTGAACGGAAAGATGCTTACAGGCGATGAGCAGGACTTTTTCTCTAAGGGAAAGGTGCAGATTGCAGCATCCGATGCAGAGGTCATGAGAAAACTCATTGACCCGGATGATCTGGTTATTTTGGGAAACCTCTATGAGTCCCAGATGGTTGCCATTGATATTAATGTTAGTTGCATGGTAATTTGTACGCCAAGAGATGGAGAGGAAGTTTCTCCGGAAGTAGTAAAGCGGGCGAAGGAAAAGGGCATTGCCGTTATCCAATCCCCTTATGATACCTTCAGCGTGGCCAGACTTATTAATCAAAGTATTCCGGTTAAGGAATATATGACCAAGATGCCACTTACTACTTTTAGAATGCTGGATTTTGTGGATGATATCCGGGATATTATGCGCCAGAAGAAGTACCGTGAGTTCCCGGTCCTTGATGAGGAAGGAAAGTTCCAGGGCTTTATCTCCCGCAGACGTTTCCTTTTAAATCGTAAGAAAAAGGTAGTCCTGGTAGACCACAATGAGAAGAACCAGGCAGTAGATGGTATCGAGGAGGCAGATATCGTGGAGATCATCGACCACCACCGCTTGGGAAATCTTGAGACAGCGGCTCCTCTTTATTTCAGAAACCAGCCGGTTGGTTGTACAGCAACGATTATCTATCAGATGTATGAGGAAAATGAGGTAACGATCACACCGGAGATCGCAGGCCTTTTGTGCTGCGCTATTATTTCCGACACCTTATTGTTCCGCTCCCCAACCTGCACCCGATTGGATGAGAGCATTGCAAAGCGCCTGGCAAAGATTGCCAATATCAATTTGGAAGAGATCGCTCAGGAGATGTTTACAGCCGGAAGCAATTTGAAAGGAAAGAGTGCAGATGAAATCTGCTTCCAGGATTTTAAGCAGTTTAAGGCCGGAAATAATATAATCTTTGGAGTAGGCCAGATCAGTTCCGTAAACCCGGATGAATTAAAAGAAGCCAGAGATTTGCTGGAGCCACATTTGCCCCAGGTTATGAAGGAAAACGGCCTGCAAATGATCTTCTTTATGCTGACAGATATTTTGAAGGAGAGTACAGAGCTCATCTGCTGTGGAGAGTCGGCAGAATTAAAAGCAATACAGGCCTTCAATTTGCCGGATGATTATGACAAGGTGGTATTAGAAGGGGTGGTATCAAGAAAGAAACAATTGATTCCATCTTTGATGAATGTCTTGAATGAGTAAAATAATAAAGGGATAAAGTGAAGAAATCGACCTTTGAATGCTTGCTGACAAAGGTCGATTTTTCATGTGTAACTTTTAAATTTAAGGCAGATATGTTAAAGTAAGCTCTTGGAAGTTACATATTTGCTTTGAAGGAGTATGCACTATGAGTAAACAAATTTGGAAACCCGGAAATATGGTTTATCCTTTGCCGGCTGCTATGGTAAGCTGTGGAAATTCTTCCGGGGAAGATAATATATTAACGGTAGCATGGACCGGAACCATCTGCACCAATCCTCCCATGCTTTATATTTCCGTAAGGCCGGAAAGGTATTCCCACCATATTATAGAAGAAAGCGGTGAGTTTGTAGTGAATTTGACGACCGGCAAACTAGCCTATGCCACAGACTGGTGTGGAGTCAGGTCCGGCAAGGATGTGGATAAGTGGAAGGAAATGAAACTTACCAAGGGGAAAAGTAGCAAGCTTGCCTATGCCCCTACCATAGCAGAAAGCCCGGTCAATATAGAGTGTAAGGTTTCAGAGATTAAGCGTTTGGGATCCCATGATATGTTTATCGCAAATGTGGTGGCAGTTCAGGTGGAGGATTCCTATATGAATAAGACGGGCAAGCTTGAACTAAGTAAGATGGGGCTTTTAGCTTATTCCCACGGAGAATATTTAGAACTTGGAAAGAAATTGGGAACCTTTGGCTGGAGCGTCAAGAAGAATAAATAAAAGGCGGATGTTTTTTGTGGATCTTATTTGTGACATGAAGGAGGGATGAAATCGTGGATCTTTTTGATTATATGAGAGAAAAAAATATGGATAAGGAGGCGCCCCTGGCTTCCAGACTGCGACCGGTGACCCTAGATGAGGTGGTAGGGCAGCAGCATATTATTGGAAAGGACAAGCTTTTGTATCGGGCCATTCAGGCAGATAAAATCAGCTCCATTATTTTTTATGGACCTCCGGGAACAGGAAAAACTACCTTGGCTAAGGTCATCGCCAATACCACCAGCGCAGAATTTACCCAGATCAACGCAACAGTGGCCGGGAAAAAGGACATGGAAGAAGTGGTAAAAAAGGCCAAGGATACTCTGGGAATGTATCAGAAAAAGACCATTCTCTTTGTGGATGAGATCCATCGATTTAATAAGAGTCAGCAGGATTATTTACTGCCCTTTGTGGAGGATGGGACCCTGATCCTAATCGGAGCTACCACAGAAAATCCTTATTTCGAAGTAAACGGAGCCTTGATCTCCAGGTCCAGTATCTTTGAGCTTTATCCCTTAAGTAAAGAAGATATAAAGACTTTATTATTAAGAGCTCTTTCCGACAAAGAAAAAGGTATGGGAAGCTACGAGGCACAGATTGATGAGGATGCCCTAGACTTCCTTGCGGATATTGCAGGGGGAGATGCAAGAAATGCCTTAAATGCCATAGAGCTTGGCGTCTTGACCACCAAAAGAAGTGAGGATGGAATCATACATATCAGCCTGGAGGTGGCATCAGAGTGTATTCAAAAGAGGGTCGTCCGCTATGATAAGGATGGAGACAACCACTACGATACTATTTCAGCCTTTATTAAAAGCATGCGAGGGTCTGATCCGGATGCGGCCGTTTACTATCTGGCGAAAATGCTCTATGCAGGGGAAGATATTAAATTTATTGCCAGGAGGATTATGATCTGTGCTGCTGAGGATGTGGGAAATGCAGATCCAAGAGCCCTGATGCTGGCCGTGTCTGCGGCCCAGGCCGTGGAGCGGGTGGGAATGCCCGAGGCGCAGATTATCTTGTCTCAGGCTGTGCTCTATGTGGCAACGGCTCCCAAGAGCAACTCCGCAGTCAATGCTATTTATGCGGCAATGGATAATGTAAAACATCATAAGACCACCGTGCCCGCTCACTTACAGGATGCCCACTATAAATCTTCCGGGAAATTAGGCCATGGAGTGGGATATAAGTATGCCCATGATTATCCCAAGCATTACGTGGATCAGCAATATTTGCCGGAGGAGATTAAGGACGAAAGCTTCTATCATCCGGGGGATAATGGTTATGAGAAGGACATTAAAGAGTGGATGAAATATATTAGAGACTAGAAAGATTTAACTAGTAAAAAAAATATAAACTGTGTTGACAAATGGAAAGTGGAGTGCTACATTAATAACCGTAGATGTTAGCACTCCTTTGTTTTGAGTGCTAATAACAAAAGCCGAAAGGAGGAGAGACGTGGAAAATGTAGAATTAAGTGAGCGTAAGCTGAAGATATTGCATGCGATCATTCAGAACTATCTGGAAACAGGAGAACCTGTAGGATCCAGAACCATTTCCAAGTATTCGGACCTTCGGTTAAGTTCCGCAACCATCCGCAATGAGATGGCGGACTTGGAGGAATTAGGATATATCATCCAACCCCATACGTCGGCAGGACGTATTCCTTCGGACAAAGGATACCGGCTTTATGTAGACATCCTGATGAGTGAGAAGGAACAGGAGATCAACGAGATGCAAGAGCAGATGCTTGAGAAGGCTGACAAGATGGACCAGCTTTTAAAGCAGGCTGCAAGGGTACTGGCCAACAATACCAACTATGCAACCTTGGTTTCCGGTCCCTTGAGCAATGTGAATAAGATCAAGTTCATTCAGCTGTCTATCGTAGACGAAGACCAGATTCTTGCAGTTATTGTTTTAAGTGGCAACGTCATTAAGAATTGCATTATCAATATGGAGGAGCCCATTAACAATGAGAATTTGTTGAAGCTTAACATGTTGCTAAATACCACATTAAACGGAATGCCCATAGAGGAGATTAATCTGGGACTCATCGCAAGGATGAAGGAGCAGGCAGGAAGCCACGGGGATGTGGTGGGACATGTGCTGGATGCTGTGGCAGATGCCATACAGATCGGCGATGACATGCAGATCTATACCAGCGGTGCAACCAACATTTTTAAATATCCGGAGCTTAGCGACAAGCAAAGTGCCCAGGAGATCATCAGTGCTTTTGAAGAAAAGCAGCAGTTGACGGAACTTGTGACTCAGACATTGTCAAGGGAAGACAATACAGGAATTCAAGTCTATATCGGAGAGGAGACTCCCGTGGAGACCATGAAAGATTGTAGTATCGTAACCGCCACCTATGAATTAGGTGAAGGGGTGAAGGGTACCATAGGTATTGTAGGTCCTAAGAGAATGGATTATGAACATGTATTATCATCTATGAAACGGCTCCAGTCAGAGCTGGATGAGATGTTTCATAAAAAATCATAGAAAGGTGGTTATTTCTTGGAAGAAAATCAGAGAAAAAGCCAGGAAGAGATGGTGACAGAAGCTTTTGAGGAAGCCAGAGAAAAGGCGGTTGAATCCGAACAGGAGCCTTCTGAAGAAGCAGAGGCAAAAGAGGCTCAGGCAGAAGATCAGGAGAGATCAGAGGAAGCTTCAAAGTCAGATGACAAGTCATCCAAGGGATTATTTGGCAAGAAGAAAAAAGATAAAAAAGATGAAAAGATCGAGGAGTTAACCGATAAGGTTGCTCGTCAGATGGCAGAATTTGATAATTTCCGCAAGCGTACAGAAAGGGAAAAATCCCAGATGTATGAGGTGGGAGCCAAAGATATTATTGAGAAGATTCTTCCGGTTGTAGATAGCTTCGAGAGAGGATTTGCTGCAGCAGGGGAAGATAAAAAAGACGATCCTTTTGTGGACGGTATGGACAAGGTCTATAAGCAGCTTGTCACCACATTAGAGGAAGCCGGAGTAAAGGCCATTGAGGCCGTGGGACAACCCTTTGATCCGGAATTCCACAATGCGGTTATGCATATCGAGGATGAAAGCCTTGGCGAGAATGTGGTAGCCGAGGAGTTCCAAAAAGGATATATGTACCGCGACAGTGTGGTAAGACACAGTATGGTAAAGGTTGCAAATTAGTTGCAATTTTTATAGATAAAAGAAGTTAGTTTTCACTTTAAATAAATTAGGAGGTAACAACCATGGGAAAAATTATTGGTATTGATTTAGGTACTACAAATAGCTGTGTAGCAGTTATGGAAGGTGGACAGCCTACAGTAATCGCCAACACAGAGGGAGCAAGAACAACTCCATCCATCGTCGCATTTACAAAGAACGGAGAGCGTTTGGTAGGTGAGCCTGCAAAGCGTCAGGCAGTAACCAACGCAGAGAGAACCATTTCTTCTATTAAGAGAGAGATGGGTACAGATTACAGAGTAACTGTAGATGATAAGAAGTATTCTCCACAGGAGATTTCAGCAATGATCCTTCAGAAACTGAAAGCAGATGCAGAAGGATATTTGGGAGAGAAAGTAACAGAGGCTGTTATTACAGTTCCTGCATACTTTAATGATGCTCAGCGTCAGGCTACCAAGGATGCCGGTAAGATTGCAGGACTTGATGTAAAACGTATCATCAACGAGCCTACAGCAGCTGCCTTAGCTTATGGTCTTGACAATGAGAAAGAGCAGAAGATCATGGTATACGACCTTGGTGGTGGTACTTTTGATGTATCTATTATCGAGATCGGTGATGGAGTTATCGAAGTATTATCTACTGCAGGTAACAACAGACTTGGTGGTGATGACTTCGATCAGAAGATTGTTGATTATATCGTAGCTGATTTCAAGGCGCAAAACGGTGTAGACCTTGCTGCAGATAAGATGGCTCTTCAGAGAGTTAAGGAAGCAGCAGAGAAGGCTAAGAAGGAGTTGTCTTCCGCAACTCAGACCAACATTAACCTTCCATTCATCAGCATGAATGCTTCCGGCCCACTTCACTTGGATATGAACCTTACAAAGGCTAAATTCGATGAGTTGACCCATGACCTTGTAGAGAAGACAGCTGAGCCTGTAACAAGAGCCCTTTCTGATGCAGGACTTTCCGCTTCAGAGCTTGGACAGGTATTGTTAGTTGGTGGATCTACCCGTATCCCGGCTGTTCAGGATAAGGTAAAACAGTTGACAGGTAAGGAGCCAAGTAAGTCCTTGAACCCAGATGAGTGTGTAGCTTTAGGAGCTTCCGTTCAGGGTGGTAAATTAGCAGGAGATGCAGGTGCCGGCGACATCCTTCTTTTGGATGTAACTCCACTTTCACTTTCTATCGAGACTATGGGTGGTGTAGCTACTCGTCTGATCGAGAGAAATACTACAATTCCTACAAAGAACAGTCAGGTATTCTCTACTGCAGCAGATAACCAGACAGCAGTAGATATCAACGTAGTTCAGGGTGAGAGACAGTTCGCAAAAGACAACAAGTCCTTAGGACAGTTCAGACTGGACGGAATCGCACCGGCTCCACGTGGAGTACCGCAGATTGAGGTTACTTTCGATATCGATGCAAACGGTATTGTAAATGTATCCGCAAAAGACCTCGGAACAGGCAAGGAACAGCACATTACTATTACAGCCGGATCTAACATGTCAGATGATGAGATCGATAAGGCTGTAAAAGAAGCTGCAGCATTCGAGGCTCAGGATAAGAAACGTAAGGAAGCTATCGATACAAAGAACCAGGCAGATTCAATGGTATTCCAGACAGAGAAGGCTCTTTCTGAGGCAGGAGACAAGTTAGATCCTGCAGACAAGGCTGCTTGTGAGGCAGACGTTAAGGCTCTTAAGGATATCCTTGAGAAAGTAAATATGGATGATATCACTGACGCTCAGGTTGCAGAGATCAAGGCTGCCCAGGATAAGTTAAACGAGAGTGCACAGAAGGTATTTACAAAGATGTATGAGCAGGCAGCTCAGGCGCAGGCAGGAGCAAATGCAGGGGCATCTGATGCACAGGCAGGCCCGGCACCGGACGGTTTCCAGGGTGATGACGTTGTAGACGGAGATTACAAGGAAGTCTAATTAAACATAGAAGATAACGAAAAAAAGTTATCATAAAATACGAAGAACGACTCCGAAATACTCGCAGAGGATTCCCTACGGGTATTTCGGATTGTTCCATGTTGAAAGGAATACATTGTAATGGCAGAGACTAAGAGAGATTATTATGAGATTCTTGGCGTTGATAAGAATGCAGATGCCGCAAAGATTAAAAGCGCCTACCGTAAATTAGCGAAAAAATATCATCCCGATGTAAACCCCGGAGACGAGGAGGCAGAGAAGAAATTTAAAGAGGCTTCTGAGGCTTATGCGGTTCTTAGTGATGATGAAAAGAGAAGACAGTATGACCAGTACGGCCATGCGGCCTTTGATGGCAGCGCAGGAGCCGGCGGATTTGATTTTAACGGAGCAGACTTTAGCGACATTTTCGGAGACATTTTCGGAGATCTGTTTGGAGGCGGCGGCAGAAGAAGCGGCCGAAGCCAGGGTCCTATGAAGGGAGCTAATCTCAGAAAAAGCGTAAGGATTACCTTTGAGGAAGCCGTCTTTGGATGCGAGAAGGAATTGGACGTGATTTTGAAGGATTCCTGCCCTACCTGTAATGGGACAGGAGCAAAGCCCGGAACTTCACCGGAGACTTGTCCGAAGTGTGGAGGTAAAGGCCAGGTTGTTTATACCCAGCAGTCCTTCTTTGGTATGGTTCAGAATGTACAGACCTGTCCCAACTGTCAGGGAAGCGGTAAAATTATTAAAGAGAAGTGTTCCGATTGTGGAGGCAGTGGTTATGTATCCAACAAGAAGAAGATTTCTGTTACCATTCCTGCAGGAATTGACAATGGTCAGTGCGTGAGAATCAGAGAAAAGGGAGAGCCGGGAATCAACGGAGGACCGAGAGGAGATCTCTTGGTTGAGGTGGTAGTCTCCAGACATCCGATTTTCGAAAGACAGGATATGCATTTGTTCTCTACAGTTCCCATTACCTATGCCCAGGCTGCTCTCGGCGCAGATATCAAGGTAAAGACTGTGGACGGAGACGTGCTTTATACTGTTGCACCGGGAACTAAGACAGGCACCAAGGTTCGCCTAAGAGGAAAGGGAGTTCCGTCTGTTCGAAACAAACAGGTTCGAGGCGATCACTATGTAACCTTGGTGATTCAGACTCCGGAACATTTAAGTGCAGAAGCTAAGGAAGCATTGAAAAAATTTGATGCCCTTACAGGAAATTCCTTACACCTAGATCTTACCCCTGCAGGAAGTGATGAGTCGGAAAAAGAGAAGACACCGAAAAAGAAAAAATTTATGGATAAAGTAAAAGAGGCCTTTGATGATTAATCATCAAAGGTTTCTTTCGGACTAAATCATGATGACAATTGATAAGAAAACGCTTGTATTTTATAAAAATGTCATGGCTCTGATCATCCCCATAGCTTTGCAGAACCTAATCAATGTAGGTGTTACGGCAGCAGATGTGATCATGTTGGGAAGGGTGGGAGAGAAGGTCCTTTCAGGCGCTTCCCTGGCCGGCCAGGTGCAATTTATTATGACCCTGCTTTTTGCCGGAATCACTTCGGGGGCAAATGTTCTGACTGCCCAGTATTGGGGAAAGAAGGATACGACTTCTATTGAGAAGGTATTGGGAATCGGCCTTCTGATCGGAACAGTGACAGCGGCTATTTTTTCCGGACTTGCCCTTTTAATCCCCGGGGGACTTATGAAAATCTATTCCTCCGACCCAGAGGTGATTGCCCAGGGAATTAAGTATCTTCAGATTGTAGGAATTTCCTATATTTTTATGGCCGTGACCCAGGTATATTTAAATATCATGCGAAGCATTGAGCGGGTAATGATCTCCACAGGAATCTATAGTATTTCCCTTCTGATCAATGTAGGTTTAAACTGGATCTTGATCTTTGGAAACTTGGGAGCTCCGAAAATGGGAATCAGGGGTGCGGCCCTTGCAACCTTGACTGCCCGGATCTCAGAGATGTTGATGGCTATGTTATATGCCCATTTTAGGAATCATGTGGTAAAGATTCGATTCTCTTATATTTTGCATCCGGATGCAGCTCTTATGAAGGATTATCTTACTTATTCCCTGCCTGTGGTTTTAAACGAAGTCATGTGGGGAATAGGAAGTTCAGCAAATACAGCTATTATCGGCCACCTTGGAAGCCCTGCTGTGGCAGCCAATTCTGTCGCCCAGATGGCAAAACAATTGGCCCAGGTGGTGACCCTGGGAGTGGCAAATGCTACAGCAATCTATCTTGGAAAAACGATAGGGGAGCATAAAATCGAGCTGGCAAGATCCTATAGCAAGCGATTTATTTGGCTTAGTATCGGGCTTGGAGTTTTAGGAGCTGCCATTATCCTATGCGCCATTCCTTTGGCAAGATCGGGACTGGAACTTTCGGACGAGGCAAAAAATTATCTTGGATTTATGTTTTTTGTCATGGCATACTTTACCATTGCCCAGTCCTACAACGGTACCATGATCATAGGGGTCTTCAGGTCCGGAGGAGATACAAGGTTTGGACTTTTTATGGACGTATCCACTATGTGGGGCTTTTCTATTATTTTAGGGGCCTTGGCTGCCTTTGTTTTTCATGCACCCGTAAAGGTGGTTTATGCCATTCTTATGTGTGATGAACTTATTAAGGTGCCTATGGGAACCCTTAGATATAAGCAGTATAAATGGTTGCGGGATGTAACAAGACAGTAGTATAATGACTGGGAAGAAAGGACGGCGAAGGAGATTTCGTCGAAGGTGATGATGATGAAAGTAGTAGCAACAAAAAAAGCACCGGATGCAGTAGGGCCTTATTCACAGGCATATATCCACAATGGGATTTTATATACAGCAGGCCAGGTTCCGATTAATCCGGAAAGCAACACCATTGAGGCGACCGGCATTGAGGCTCAGGCACATCAGGCTTGCAAGAATCTTGGAGCAGTACTTGCTGAGGCGGGTTCTTCTTTTGATCAAGTATTAAAGACTACCTGCTTTTTGGCAGATATGGATGATTTCGCAGCTTTTAATGAAGTATATGCCCAGTACTTTACTTCTAAGCCGGCAAGAAGCTGCGTCGCAGTAAAGACCCTTCCAAAGGGAGCCCTCTGCGAGATTGAATTAATTGCAGTTGTAGAAGAGTAAAAATAAGAATAAGATAAGAAAGAGCCGCGAAGTGATTTGCTTCGCGGCTCTTTTCTGACTGATCTAAGATAAAAGATAAAATCTTGCACTGTAAGCTTCCAAGTCTAAAATAATTTTTCCGGCCTTAGGTTTTAGGGCAGTCTTGCTTAAAGGCTTGCATCCACCGTAAATATCAGTTTGGCTGTCTAAAAGAGGAAGCAGAGAACCACTATCTTTTAGAGAAAGCTCAAAGCCTTTTTGCTTATGATCAGAAAAATTAAAGATAGCAATGATCCGTTCGTTTTTTCCGGTGCGCTGGAAGGCATAGATACAGCGCTCCTCCTGGTGGCAGTCCAGCCAGGAAAAACCGGCAGAGCAATAGTCCATATCCCAAAGGGCCGGATGTTCCAGGTAAATATGATTTAAATCCTTCATAAAGTGATGGAAACCACTGTGAAGAGGATATTTTAAAATGTCCCAATCTTGTTCTCTTTTTTCATCCCATTCCCGCAGCTGGCCGATTTCATTTCCCATAAAATTAAGTTTCTTTCCGGGGTGGGCATACATATACATATAAAAGGCTCTGGCCTGTGGAAATTTATCTTCGTAGTCTCCGTACATTTTCTGAAGAATGGTGGCCTTCCCGTGTACGGTCTCATCGTGGGAGAGAGGTAAGAGATAATCCTCGTTATAGTAGTACATCATGGAGAAGGTAAGCTTGTGATAATTGTCACTGCGATACTCCGGTGCTGTACGGAAATAATTCAAGGTATCATTCATCCAGCCCATATCCCACTTGTAATCAAAGCCAAGGCCGCCTTCGTTTACCGGTCGGGTAACCTTTGGAAAGGAGGTGGAATCCTCCGCGGATAAGAGGGCAGTAGGATGGAGCGCTTTAAGGCCCTGGTTCATGGTCTGGATAAAGGAAACCGCATTTCCGTTTACCCCTCTTGCTGGATCCCCCTGCCAGTAAATGATTCGGCTAATGGCGTCCATGCGGATCCCATCAAAATGGAATTCCTTAAGCCAGTAGTTGGCAGCAGATTGTAGGAAGCTTCGCACCTCGCCTCTGGAGTGCATAAAGTTATAGCTTCCCCATTCGCTCTCGCCGACATCCCCATGAGGATATTCATAGAGGCTGGTGCCGTCGTATTTTCCAAGGGCATAATCATCAATGGCAAAATGTACCGGCACAAAATCAATGATCAGTCCGATATTTTCCTTGTGGCAGGCATCAACAAATTTCTTGAGGTCTGTGGCGGTTCCGTAGCGGGAAGTGGGACTGAAAAAGCCGGTATTTTGGTATCCCCAGGATTCGTCGCAAGGGTGCTCGGACAGGGGCATAAGTTCCACGTAGTTGTAAGCATTTTCCTTCAAATAGGGAATTAAAATGTCGATCATCTCACTATAGGTATACCAGCTGTCCGGATCCTTCCCCGGTTTTTTAAAGGAACCAAAATGCATTTCATAAATATTTAAGGCTTCGTTTTTTTGGATGCTTCTTTTCTTCATCCACTTTTGATCTTTAAAGCTATAGTCTTTCAGGTCGCGGACAATGGAAGCAAATCCCGGTCTTAATTCCATGCCGAAGCCATAAGGGTCACAGTGGTCGGTGTAGGACCCATCCTTTTTATAAATACGATACTTGTACATATCGCCGGCTTTTGCATTTTCAATCCAGCACTCCCAAAAGTTCCCGTCGTGGACCTTGTGCATCTCCCAGTTTTGCCACTTGTTAAAATCCCCTTGGATAGTAATGCCGGAAGCATCCGGGGCAAAGGTCCGAAAGGTCACGCCCTTTTCTTCTACATGGGCTCCGAGATAGGTGTAGGCATCAAAACATTGCCCGGTATAAAAATTATAAAAATCCATGAAAACCTCCTATTTGACTAAAAATAATTTTGAAAGCTGCCCGAGAAAATTAGTTTTGGGGCAGACCGAGTAAGTGATTTAAAAAGGCCTGTGCAGATTTGGAAATCGGTATCTGGCTGTTATAGGCCACTGCTAATTGTCTGGTGGGAACCTCTGTAGTGGTTTCCACGATAAAAAGTTCCTTAGAATCTTTTGGAATACAATAATCCGGCACAAAAGCGATTCCTAAGCCAATGGCGGCAAGATCAATTAAAAGATCATTACTGCTAAGTTCAATTTCCGGAATCAGGTCTAACTGCTCCTTTTGGAAAATAGAGTGCAAAAATTCGCTGGTCGTACTATTTTTATTTAACATTAAAATAGGATAATCCGACAGCTCTTTTAGGCTAAGCTTTCGGCCCTTTAGTTCTTTAAAGGAATTATTGGCTACAAAAACATCCCGGAAGGTGTGGATTTCTTGCACATTGGAAATATTGCGCAGGTAGGGATTGGGTAGATTAACCACAATTAAATCCACCTGTCCGCTCTCTAGAAGCTCCACACAGCCGATAGAGGTGGCGTTTGTAACCTTAATATGGGCCTGAGGGAATTCTTCATGAAGCTGCTTTAGGTAGGGTACCAAAAAATAGCGGCAGATGGTGTCGCTGGCCCCGATCCGGATCTGGCCGCCGGTAGAATTGGCATCTAAAAGCTGGGACTCGCCCCTGTGGATCATATGGAGGGCCGGCTCTACGTGGCGTAGAAGAATTTCCCCTTCCGGAGTCAAAGATACCTTCTTGGTGCTGCGGATAAATAAAGTCTGTCCTAATTTTTTCTCTAAAGATTTAATGGATTGGCTGACCGCCGATTGAGAAATGAAAAGCTTCTTGGAGGCTTCCGAAAAACTCAAAGTAGAAGCCACATAATAGAAAACTTTATATAATTCATAATTGATATCCATAATAAGTGCTCCTTATTAAAAACTATTTGTATTATAAGTCAAAACAGGGTGAAAAACAATGGGCATTCTGATAGAATAGATTTCAAAGCTGGGAGAGAAAAAAATAAGAATTATAAGAAAGGTAAGGTGGATGTTTGAAGTTTAAAATACTTACTACCATAGGGATGCTGCTCCTTATTTTTGGCCTTCTTCTTACAGCTTTTCAAGTGGCAATTTACGGAGATGCGGACTATGGATTTTATGAAAAAGAATATAAGACCTACGGGGTTGCCAATATTTTAGATATGACAGATGCTGATATTATGAAGGTCACAGAGCATATGATGGATTATCTGATCGGAAAAGAGGACAAGCTATCCATTGATGTTATGGTAGACGGAGAGTATCAGGACTTCTTTAATGAGCAGGACAGATTGCATTTGGCAGATGTAAAGAATTTATTTTTGGGAGGCTTATTGCTTCGGAATGTTTGTATGATTACTTCCTTTTTTTTATTGCTTTTTGCGGCTTTGGTAAAGAAGCGGTGGGATCAAGAGGGACTGCCTATGGGGAAGGAATACCTTTGGGGGCACCTGCGAGCCTTACTGGTGATGGCACTTTTTGCCCTTGTAATAGGAGCTGGTTGCATGGTCAATTTTGATGCCAGCTTTCGTATCTTCCATCGAATTTTCTTTACCAATAATCTTTGGATCTTTGATCCTAGATCGGATTATATGATTAATATGCTTCCCGAAGGCTTCTTCTTTGATTTTGTGGTTCGGATTGCCAGGCTTTTTGGGGCCTTTTTAATAGGAATTACGGGTTTACTTGGAGGGCTGGTAGTCTTTGAAAGCAGAAAGAGAAGCTTGCAGGGGTTAGTTCGTAATTAAATTAGCAGAGATTATAAATATATTTAAATATATTAATATACTTAATAACAAGAACTATGCTACAATAAAATCATACAACTATTACTAAAGACAGATTCATAAGTGGAGGACAATTTATGAGCAATGTAAGACGTGTATACGTAGAGAAAAAACCAGAGTTTGCTGTACAGGCAAAGGATTTAAAGCACGAGATCAAAAGCTATCTTGGCATCAAGGATGTGAAGGAAGTTCGTGTGCTGATCCGTTACGATGTAGAAAACGTTTCAGATGAAACCTTTGAAAAAGCATGCCATGGAATTTTTTCAGAACCACCGGTAGATACCTTATATTTAGAAGACTTTCCGGTTGGAGAAAACAGCAGAATTTTTTCTGTAGAATTTTTGCCGGGTCAGTTTGATCAGCGGGCAGATTCTGCAGTTCAATGTATTCAGTTTATTAAAGAGGATGAACAGCCGGTCATCCGTACAGCTACCACCTATGTGGTTGTAGGAGAAGAAGGTTTAGTTTCTGATGAAGAATTTGCAGCGATTAAGGAACACTGTATTAACCCGGTAGATTCCAGAGAGACCGGTTTAGAAAAGCCTGAGACTTTAGTTACAAAGTTTGATGAGCCAGAGGATGTGTTGATCTTTGATGGATTTAAGGATATGAGCGAGGCAGATCTTAAGGAGCTTTATGATTCCTTGGGACTTGCTATGACCTTTAAGGATTTCCTTCATATTCAGAAGTATTTCCACGGAGAGGAAGACAGAGATCCTTCTATGACAGAGATTCGTGTACTTGACACCTACTGGTCTGACCACTGCCGTCATACAACCTTTTCTACAGAGCTTACAGATGTAAGCTTTAAAGAGGGGGACTATAAGGCTCCGATCGAGGCTACCTACAATCAGTATAAGAAGGATTTTGAAACTATTTATGCAGGAAGAGACGATAAATTTGTCTGCCTTATGGACCTTGCCCTTCTGGCTGCTAAGAAATTAAAGGCAGAAGGAAAGCTTGAGGACCAGGAGGAGTCTGAGGAAATCAATGCCTGCAGTATCGTTGTTCCTGTAAAGGTTGACGGTGTAGAGGAAGAGTGGCTTGTAAACTTTAAAAACGAGACCCACAATCATCCTACAGAGATCGAGCCTTTCGGTGGTGCGGCTACCTGCTTGGGTGGAGCTATCCGTGATCCTTTGTCAGGACGTACCTACGTATACCAGGCCATGCGTGTGACCGGAGCGGCAGATCCTACCGTATCTGTAAAGGATACCCTAAAGGGAAAGCTTCCACAGAAGAAGTTGGTCAGAGAGGCTGCCCATGGATATAGCTCTTATGGTAACCAGATCGGTCTGGCGACAGGAGCTGTCAAGGAAATCTATCATCCGAATTATGTTGCAAAGCGTATGGAGATTGGAGCGGTTATGGGAGCAGCACCAAGACGGGCTGTCATCCGTGAGACTTCAGATCCGGGAGATATCATTATCCTCTTAGGTGGCCGTACAGGCCGTGACGGCTGTGGCGGAGCTACCGGATCTTCCAAGGTTCACACCATGGAGTCTATTGAGACCTGCGGGGCTGAGGTCCAGAAGGGAAATGCTCCGACAGAGCGTAAGATCCAGCGCATGTTCAAGAGAGAAGAAGTTAGTAAGCTCATTAAGAAATGTAACGACTTTGGTGCCGGTGGTGTATCCGTAGCCATCGGTGAGTTGGCAGATGGCCTCCGCGTAAACTTAGATAAGGTACCGAAAAAATATGCCGGCCTAGATGGTACTGAGATTGCGATTTCTGAATCCCAGGAGCGTATGGCTGTTGTTGTAGATCCAAAAGATGTAGACCAGTTCTTAAGCTATGCAAATGAAGAGAACCTGGAGGCAGTCATTGTAGCTGAGGTAACCGAGGAGCCGAGATTAGTACTGTCTTGGAGGGGAAAAGAAATTGTAAATCTTTCCAGAGCCTTCCTTGATACCAACGGAGCCCACCAGGAAACATCTGTTTGCGTGGATATTCCGGCAAGAAAAGACAGCATTTTAACCAGGACAGAAGTGACAGATGTTAAGAAGAAATGGTTAGAGACCTTAAAAGACCTCAATGTTTGCTCTCAGAAGGGTCTTGTGGAAATGTTTGACGGTTCCATCGGAGCGGCATCTGTATTTATGCCTCACGGCGGTAAGTATCAGATGACAGAGACCCAGAGCATGGTAGCAAAGCTTCCGATATCTAAGGGAGACTGCGATACAGTAACTATGATGAGTTATGGATTTGATCCATATCTTTCTACCTGGAGCCCCTATCACGGGGCAATCTATGCAGTGACAGAGTCGATTGCAAAGATTGTAGCAAACGGTGGTGACTATTCTAAGATCCGCTTCACCTTCCAGGAATATTTCCGCAGAATGACAGAGGAGCCAAGCAGATGGAGTCAGCCTTTTGCTGCCCTTCTCGGAGCTTATGATGCCCAGTTAGGATACGGACTTCCATCCATTGGTGGTAAGGATAGTATGTCAGGAACCTTCGAGGACATCGATGTACCTCCAACCTTGGTTTCCTTTGCGGTAGATATCGCGACAGAGAAGGATATTATCAGCCCTGAGTTAAAGACTGCAGGAGATAAACTGGTATGGCTTCAGATTCCTACCGATGAATATGATGTTCCGGTTTACGAGAAGGTTATGGACCAGTATGCGAAATTTACAGAGGCTATCCATACAGGAGCTATTAAGGCAGCCTATGCTTTGGATCGCCATGGTCTTGTGGCAGCAGTTAGTAAGATGGCCTTCGGTAACAGAATGGGAGTGGCTCTTTCTAGCGATGTAGATGCTAAGGATCTTTTTGCACCCGGCTTTGGTGATCTGGTAGCAGAAGTACCGGCAGAGAAGTTGGAAAACTTAGGATTTGCTTATACTGTCATTGGTGAAGTAACTGATGATGAGACCTTTAGCTACGGAGATGCAAAGCTTACACTTTCTGAGGCAGAGGATGCATGGAAGGAGACTTTGGAATCTGTATTTGCTACCAATTCCGGCGCAGAAGGCCAGGATGAAAAGGTTACAACCGGTCTTTTTGATAGCAAAGACATTCACATTTGCAGCCATAAGATCGCCCAGCCAAAGGTATTTATTCCTGTATTCCCGGGAACCAACTGTGAGTATGACAGTGCAAAGGCCTTTGAGAGAGCCGGCGCTAAGGTGGAGACAAGAGTATTTAAGAACCTGACGGCAGCAGACATTGTGGATTCCGTAAATATTTTTGAGAAGGCAATCAATGATGCCCAGATTATTATGTTTCCAGGTGGCTTTAGTGCAGGTGATGAGCCGGACGGATCAGCCAAGTTCTTTGCGACTGCATTCCAGAATGCCAAGATCAAGGAGGCAGTGGAGAAGCTATTACAGGAAAGAGACGGACTGGCACTGGGTATCTGTAACGGATTCCAGGCCTTGATAAAATTAGGCCTTGTTCCGAATGGAAGTATCACCGGTCAGACTCCGGATTCACCGACCTTGACCTACAATACCATTGGCCGTCACATTTCCAAGATGGTTTATACCAAGGTAGTAACCAACAAGTCTCCATGGCTTGCCCAGGCTGACTTAGGCGGTGTATATACCAATCCGGCATCCCACGGAGAGGGACGTTTTGTAGCAAATAAGGAATGGTTAGACAAGCTTTTCGCCAACGGACAGGTAGCAACCCAGTATTGCGATCCGGAAGGAAATATTACTATGGATGAAGAGTGGAATGTCAACGGTTCTTACCTTGCCATCGAGGGTATCACAAGCCCGGATGGCCGTGTGCTTGGTAAGATGGCTCATTCCGAGAGACGTGCAAGATCTGTAGCTATGAATATTTACGGAGAGCAGGATATGAAGATCTTTGAGTCGGGTGTGGCATATTTTAAATAAGATCGCTTATCCCCTGCAGATGAAAGAATAATCAAATCAATATAGCAAAAAATAAGGTGGTTGGCCTGTGAATTTAAACAGGTCAATCGCTTTTTTTTGCAAGTTTAATGAAAATAAATTTCAAAAATCTTGTTTTTTGTAGCGAAATTACTTGCTCTGAAGAGAAAACTTTAGTACAATAAAGCAGAAATTTGTCGCTGGAAGAAAGAGCTTTCTTCCGGAAATTGTCTGCAAGAGAGGGCGCAGACAATTTGTGTGGTGCGAGTGGGGACTCGTAGGACAAAAGAAAAATTTAATAGAAGCGGTAAACGTAGCTTGCGGGGAACTACGTTTAAAAGTACTACAAGTGACAGGTTTAAAATATTTTTAAAACCTTAGGAGGTAAATGGTATGTCGTATGTAGATGAGGTATTGGAGCGTGTAGTAGCTAAGAATCCTGCAGAGCCGGAATTTCACCAGGCTGTAAAGGAAGTGTTGGAGTCTTTGCGTGTAGTCGTAGAAGCCAACGAAGAGAAATTCAGAAAAGACGGGCTCTTAGAGCGATTGACAGAGCCTGAAAGACAGATTAAGTTCCGTGTACCTTGGGTAGATGACAAAGGACAGGTTCAGGTGAATACCGGATATCGTGTACAGTTTAACAGCGCCATCGGACCATACAAGGGAGGACTTCGTTTCCATCCTTCTGTAAACTTAGGAATCATTAAATTCTTAGGATTCGAGCAGATTTTTAAAAACTCCTTAACAGGACTTCCGATCGGAGGCGGAAAAGGAGGATCTGATTTTGATCCGAAGGGCAAATCAGACAGAGAAGTTATGGCATTCTGCCAGAGCTTTATGACAGAGCTTTGCAAATATATTGGGGCAGATACAGATGTGCCGGCAGGAGATATCGGTGTAGGCGGAAGAGAGATCGGTTACATGTTTGGCCAGTACAAGCGCATCAGAGGCTTGTATGAAGGCGTTCTTACAGGTAAGGGCTTAACCTACGGCGGATCTTTGGCAAGAACCGAAGCTACAGGATACGGACTTTTGTATTTAACAGAAGAATTATTAAAAATCAATGCTAAAGAAATTGCAGGAAAGACTGTAGCAGTTTCCGGTTCAGGAAATGTAGCAATCTATGCAACAGAGAAGGCCCAGCAGTTGGGAGCAAAGGTTGTGACAGTCAGCGACTCTACCGGCTGGGTATATGATCCGGAAGGAATCGATGTAGCTGCATTAAAAGAGATCAAAGAAGTAAAACGTGCAAGATTAACAGAGTATAAGAATTACCGTCCGAATTCTGAATATCATGAGGGACGTGGCGTATGGTCTGTAAAGGTAGACATTGCTCTTCCATGTGCAACTCAGAATGAATTACATTTAGAGGATGCAAAAGAGTTGGTGGCAAACGGCTGCATCGCAGTATGCGAGGGAGCTAACATGCCAACTACACTGGAAGCAACCGAGTACTTGCAGGAAAATGGTGTATTATTCGCACCCGGAAAGGCAGCAAATGCCGGTGGTGTGGCAACATCCGCTCTTGAAATGTCACAGAACAGCGAGAGATTAAGCTGGACCTTCGAGGAAGTAGATTCTAAGCTTAAGGGAATCATGGTAAATATCTGCCACAACATGGACGATGCGGCAAAGAGATACGGATTTGAAGGAAACTACGTAGTAGGTGCCAATATTGCCGGATTTGAAAAAGTTGTAGATGCAATGAATGCCCAGGGGATTGTATAGAAATTTTTCAAAAAATTCAAAAAATATATTGACAAGAAACAACTTGTGATTATATAATAGCAAAGCAGGTTCGGTACAGAACCTGCAAAATATGGGATCATAGCTCAGCTGGGAGAGCACCTGCCTTACAAGCAGGGGGTCATAGGTTCGAGCCCTATTGGTCCCATTACAACATTTATATGTTGTCTATGGCGGGATAGCTCAGTTGGCTAGAGCACACGGTTCATACCCGTGGTGTCGCTGGTTCAAATCCAGTTCCCGCTATTTTATTGCAAGTATGATTGCAATATTTTTTGTGGCGGGATAGCTCAGTTGGCTAGAGCACACGGTTCATACCCGTGGTGTCGCTGGTTCAAATCCAGTTCCCGCTATTTTTTTTACAAGAAAATTAAGAAACAAAAGAGGGCTGTCGCATGATCAAGCGGGGGCTCTCTTTTTTGCTAGTGCTGCAATAGGAGAATGATTGAATTGAAATCTTCCCTGTGCTAGAATACTAAAAGATGTAACCCGATATGAAAGACAAGCAGGTGAGAATATATGAGAGTTGGTTTAGGATACGACGTACATAAATTAGTAGAAGACAGGGATTTGATTTTAGGAGGGGTTACCATCCCCTATGAGAAGGGACTTTTGGGTCACTCGGATGCGGATGTTCTTTTGCATGCCATTATGGATGCCCTGCTTGGGGCAGCGGCATTGGGAGATATTGGAAAACATTTTCCGGATACGGATCCGGCCTACAAGGGGGCTTCCAGTATCAAGTTGCTGGAACATGTAGGAAGACTGATAGAAGAGAAGCTTTATATAATTGAAAATATAGATGCCACCATCATTGCGCAAAAGCCCAAGATGGCACCCCATATTGAAAAGATGCGGGAGAATGTTGCCAAGGCCCTTCGTATTGATGTGGACCAGGTAAATATAAAGGCCACCACCGAAGAGGGGCTTGGATTTACAGGTTCCGGCGCAGGAATTTCTTCCCAGGCTATCGCATGCTTAGAGAAGATTACAAACTACAGCTATGCGGTGGATGTAGAGGGAGGCGCCCCTTGCTCGGGATGCGGAGGCTGTAGAAAATCAGAGTAAATGTTGAAAACCAGAGTAAGTACACACCGGCACCGTGGATAAAATAGGACTTCTTAGACTAGGGAAGTCTAAAGTCTAACAGCTAAGGATGGAAATGGAGTGAAAAAGAGTGGATTTTAAAATCAGAAAATTATCCCAGGATGAGAAAGTAAAAAGTCGTCCTCTCTATGAAGCTTGCTTTTCTCAGGATAGTAAGGAATTTGTAGATTATTATTATGAAGAAGTGACAAAAGATAACGAGATTTATGTAGTGGAGGATAGGGAAACGATTCAGGCTATGCTGCACCTAAATCCCTATCAGATCAGTCTTAACGGGGAAGAAAACCGCCTGGATTATATAGTGGCTGTGGCTACAAAAGAAGAGGCAAGGCGCAGGGGCTGCATGAGGGCTCTCTTAAAAGAAGCTTTAAAGGATATGTACCGGGAAGGTAAGCCCTTTACCTATCTGATGCCGGCCAGGGAAGAAATATACTTGCCCTTTGACTTTCGTAGGGTCTACCGGCAGGATGTGGTCCCGGTTTCTGATGCCAAAGCTTTGTTGTCAGAAGGCTATGAGGAGCTGACCCCGGATCTTTGCAAGCAAGTGGCCTTGCAGGAAGCAGACAGCTTAAAAGAAAACTTTCAGCTATATACCCTTCGGGATGAGGCATATTATAAGAAGCAATTAAAGCAGTACCATGCAGATGGGGGAAAGATTTATGTAAAACGTAAGGATGATAAGGTCCTTGGCCTGGCATATTACTATCCGGAAAATGATGAAGAGCCGGAAGTTGATCCGCTTATCATGATCCGGCTTGTAGATGTGAAGCGGATGCTTATGTCCATGAAATTAAAGACCTTAACCGCAGCATGTTTTACAGTGACAGACCCCTTGATCCCTGAAAATAATGTTTGCCTTACCATTACAGGAACCGAATTTTCAGGCCTCCTTTTGATGGATGGCTTGGAAAAAAACAGTGAGGGAAGGCTGCCAGTCGGAGCCTTAGGAGACCTCCTTTTTGGTGCGAAGACCGTGGAAGAGCTTTGCAAGGAAGAGGGCGTTAAGATGACCGATCGATTGCAGCAGGAACTTAAAAAAATCATTCCATTAAAGAAAATTTGCATCAATGAGCTGGTATAAGGGGCGGCCTTTCAAAGTTGACAAAACTAGGAATATCCCCTAATATCTTCTCTATATGATATGGATACAGATAGGAGTAGAAGAAAAATGAAAGTATACAATACCATGTCTAAGACAAAAGAAGAATTTGTGCCTTTAGAGGAAGGTAAGGTCAAGATGTATGTATGCGGACCTACCGTATACAACTTTATTCATATAGGAAATGCAAGACCCATGATCGTATTTGACACGGTCCGCAGATATTTTGAGTACAAGGGCTATGATGTAAATTTTGTATCGAATTTTACAGATGTAGACGATAAGATCATTAAAAAGGCCAACGAGGAAGGGGTTAGCGCCGAAGAGATTTCCAAGCGCTATATTGCCGAGTGCAAGAAGGATATGGAAGGCATGAATATTGAGCCGGCCACCACCAACCCTTTGGCTACGGAAGAGATCGGCGGTATGGTAAATATGATCCAAATTCTCATTGACAAGGGCTATGCCTATGAGAAAAACGGAACCGTATATTATCGTACCAGACAGTTTAAGGAATATGGAAAATTATCTCACAAGAACCTGGATGATCTTCGTTCCGGTGAGAGGTCTCTTTTGGTTACCGGAGAGGATGAGAAGGAAGATCCTTTGGATTTCGTTCTATGGAAGCCAAAGAAAGAAGGAGAACCTTCCTGGCCATCTCCGTGGTCTGAGGGCCGCCCGGGCTGGCATATTGAGTGTTCCGAGATGTCTAAGAAATATCTTGGAGAGCAGATTGATATCCATGCCGGTGGAGAGGACTTGGTATTCCCTCACCACGAGAATGAGATTGCCCAGAGTGAGGCGGCCAATGGAAAAGAATTTGCAAAATATTGGCTCCACAATGCCTTCTTGAATATTGATAATCATAAGATGAGCAAGTCTCTGGGGAATTTCCGCACTGTTCGTGAGATTAGTGAGCAATACGACCTGCAGATTCTTCGTTTCTTTATGCTAAGCGCCCACTACAGAAGCCCATTAAACTTCAGCGCGGAGCTTATGGAGGCTTCTAAAAATGGCCTGGAGCGTATTGTAAATTCTGCAGATAATTTAAAGTTCTTGCTAAAGAGTGCGAAAAATGAGGCTATGAGTCCCGAGGAAGAGGCTGATTTTGCTAAGACAGATGCCTTTGTAGAAAACTTTGAGCGGGCCATGGAGGATGACTTTAATACTGCAGATGCCATTGCGGCCATTTTTGATCTTGTAAAGTATGCCAATACCAATGCCACGGCAGATAGTTCTAAGGAGTATTTGCAGAAGCTCTTTGACCGTATGGTTAAGCTTGCCGATGTTTTGGGACTTATTATTGATAAGAAGGAAGAAGTCTTAGACGAGGAGATTGAAAAGCTGATTGAAGAGAGGCAGGCGGCTAGAAAGGCAAAGGATTTTGCGAGAGCGGATGCAATTCGTGATGAATTATTAGAAAAGGGAATTGTCCTTAAGGATACCCGCGAAGGAGTAAAATGGACGAGAGCATAAGCTGGCAGTTTGATGATTATTTACAGGAAGTGCTGAATTTAAAAGAAGTGGATATAAGTTCTTATTCCCCCTTGGACTTAGCTTATATCGGAGATTGTATTTACGATCTGATCATAAAAACAATGGTGATGAATGGAGGGAATGCCCCGGTACAAAAGCTGCACAAGAAAACCAGCAGCCTGGTGCAAGCTTCCGCCCAGTCGCTCATGATGCGAAAGATCCAGGAGCACTTGACAGAAGAGGAGCATGGAATTTATAAGCGGGGCCGCAATGCAAAGAGCGTTTCCCCGGCTAAAAATCAGTCTGTAACCGATTATCGCAGGGCCACAGGTTTTGAGGCTTTAATGGGATATCTCTACCTGAAAAAAGATTACAAGCGTATGATGGACCTTGTGAAAATCGGACTGGATCATTTGAATGCCCTCAAAGAAGATGAATAAAAGGATAGATAGGAGAAGCCATGGCAAGAGACCACAAAGAGGCGAAGGAAAATAATAAAAATTACAAGACAGAGCATGTGAATGAAAATCTGATTGAAGGAAGAAATGCAGTTATGGAAGCTTTCCGTTCCGGCAGACCCATTGACAAGCTCTTTGTATTAGATGGCTGTCAGGATGGACCGGTTCGTTCCATCGTACGGGAAGCAAAAAAGCACGATACCCTCTTGCAGTTTGTAGCAAAGGAACGCCTAAGCCAATTGTCAGAGACCGGCCACCATCAGGGGGTGATCGCCTTTGCGGCAGCCTATGAATATAGCGATATTGAGGATATGTTTGCCCTGGCAGAGGAAAAAGGAGAGTCTCCGTTTTTGATCCTCCTTGATAATATTGAAGACCCTCACAACCTGGGAGCCATTATCCGGACTGCCAATTTAGCAGGGGCTCATGGCGTGATCATTCCAAAAAGACGTGCCGTAGGTCTTACCGCTACGGTGGCAAAAACCTCAGCAGGAGCCTTGAATTACACGCCTGTTGCCAAGGTTACAAATCTTGTAAAGACCATGGAGGAATTAAAGGAGAGAGGCCTTTGGTTTGTATGCGCGGACATGGGTGGAACCAGTATGTATGACCTGGACTTAAAGGGCCCTATAGGCTTAGTAATCGGCAATGAAGGAGAGGGCGTCAGCAGACTGGTGAAGGAGTCCTGTGATTTCATAGCAAGCATTCCTATGAAGGGGGATATCGACTCTTTAAATGCTTCGGTTGCCGCAGGAGTCCTATCCTACGAGATTGTGAGACAAAGATTGGGTAAATAACCATGCGAACATATGAGAATATGACAGACGAAGAGTTGATCTGCAAGTACCGGGAAGGGGACAAGCAGATCATGGATTATCTCATGGAAAAATATAAAAATCTGGTGCGAAAAGAGGCCAATGCCATGTTTCTTTTGGGAGGAGAGAATGATGATCTCATCCAGGAGGGCATGATTGGCCTTTTTAAGGCAATCCAGGATTACAATGAGGAAAAGGAAGCTTCTTTTTATACCTTTGCCAGATTATGTGTCACTAGGCAAATGTATTCTGCCATTGAGGCCTCCAAACGAAAAAAACATTCGCCCTTAAATTCCTATATTTCTTTGTATGATAATGATGAGGATCAGGGAAGTTTGATTGACCAGATGGAAGCCTCTGAGGAAAGCAATCCGGAGGAGCTTTTTATCAGTCAGGAGTATGCGGAGGTTCTGGAGCGAAAACTTAAAGATTCCTTGAGTGATTTAGAAAAGAGGGTCCTCTATATGTATGTTTCGGGATTTGACTACAGAACCATTGCAAAACTTTTGGATAAGAGTGATAAGACTGTGGATAATGCCCTCCAGAGAATCCGGGGAAAGATGACAAAGATCCTTGAAAAAGGAGAAGACTAATAAATGGTTATATTACAAAATAAAAAAAGAGATTGCAATCTGCAATCTCTTTTTTAAAAAGCTGCCTAGCGGACTTGAACCGCCGACCTCCGCCTTACCAAGGCGACGCTCTACCATCTGAGCCAAGGCAGCATCTCGTTGCATGAGCGATGCAACAGTGATACTATACTACGGATCCCTAGGTTTTGTCAACATAAAAATTAAATTTTTTTGTTGTGGCAAAATTTCTTTTAAATTAGACATTCTTTCAGATTTATGATAATATAATGTGAATATTTTTTTAGTTACCTTTAAGGAGGAAAATCATGGCAGAAGAAGTGATTTCAAAAAATTTCATTGAGCAGGAGATTGAGAAAGATCTGGCGGAGGGCGTTTATTCAGAGGTATGTACCCGTTTTCCACCGGAGCCGAATGGTTATTTACATATTGGACATGCAAAGTCAATTTTGTTAAATTCAGGATTGGCCAAGAAGTACAATGGAACCTTCCATTTGAGATTTGATGATACCAATCCTATGAAAGAGGATATGGAATTTGTAGAGTCCATTAAGAAGGACGTACAGTGGTTGGGAGCTGACTGGAAGGAACATTTATATTTTGCATCCGATTATTTTGATGCCATGTATGAGTGCGCAGTAAAGCTTATTAAGAAGGGGAAGGCTTATGTCTGCGATCTGAATGCAGAGGAGATCCGCCAGTACCGCGGAACCTTAACAGAGCCGGGAAAGAACAGCCCTTATAGAGATCGAAGCGTAGAAGAGAACTTGCAGCTCTTTGAGGAGATGAGAGACGGTAAATACCAGGACGGAGAAAAGGTTCTTCGCGCCAAGATTGATATGGCATCTCCCAACATTAACATGAGAGATCCTATTATTTATCGTGTGGCCCATATGACCCACCACAATACCGGGGATAAGTGGTGTATCTATCCTATGTACGATTTTGCACATCCGATTGAGGATGCTATTGAGAAGATCACCCATTCCATCTGTACCTTGGAATTTGAGGATCACAGACCTTTGTATGACTGGGTGGTTAGAGAGTGCGAGTTTGACCCGGCACCCAGACAGATCGAGTTTGCTAAGTTATATTTGACAAATGTAGTTACCGGAAAGCGTTATATTAAAAAGTTAGTCCAGGATGGTATTGTAGACGGATGGGATGATCCCAGACTGGTATCCATCGCAGCACTTCGCAGACGTGGATTTACACCGGAATCTATTAAGATGTTTGTGGAGCTTTGTGGCGTATCCAAGGCTCAGAGTTCTGTGGATTATGCAATGTTAGAGTACTGTATCCGTGAAGACCTTAAGATGAAACGTCCTCGTATGATGGCAGTACTTGATCCCATTAAGCTGGTGATCGATAATTATCCGGAGGCCCAGATGGAATATCTGGATGTGGAGAATAACTTAGAGAATCCGGAGCTTGGTATGCGTAAGGTTCCTTTCTGCAAGGAACTGTATATCGAGAGAGACGATTTTATGATCGAGCCTCCGAAAAAATATTTCCGTCTCTTTCCTGGAAATGAAGTACGACTCATGCATGCATATTTTGTAAAATGTGAAAGCTATGAGACCGATGAGAATGGAAATGTTACAGTGGTTCATTGTAGCTATGACCCGGAGACCAAGTGCGGAACTGGATTTACAGGTCGTAAGGTCAAGGGAACCATTCACTGGGTAGCTGCCCCGTTTGCAAAACAGGCAGAGGTTCGTCTCTATGAGAACTTGGTAGATGAAGAGAAGGGTGTATATAACAAAGAAGACGGTTCTTTGAACCTGAATCCTAATTCATTGGAAATCCGCAAGGAGTGCTATGTGGAGGATAACTTCTCTGATGCTAAGGGAGAGGATAGCTTCCAGTTTGTAAGAAATGGTTATTTCTGTGTGGACTCTAAAGATTCAAGTCCGGACCAGTTGGTATTTAATCGGATCGTTTCTTTAAAGAGTTCTTTCAAGCTTCCAAAAAAATAAGAATCTGAATATAGAAAAAGGATTATGCGTCGAGCATAATCCTTTTTTGATATCAAAATTTTAATTTTTTAAACTTCAGTGAGGCTGGCTTCATCAGCTTCATCAGCATCGGCTTCTTCGCTTTCTTCAGTCTCTTCAGCAACTTCAGCTTCTGTGTTTTCTTCTGTCTCTGTAGTTTCCTCGGCAGCATCGGTCTCTTCTGAAGTCTCCTCGGTCTCTGTCTTGTTTAAAGACACATACTCACGTTCTCCGGTTTCAGACTTACTAAGAATATCATCAAAATCGTCTTCGAAATCTTCATCAAAATCATCGATTTCTTCTGCGTTTTTCTTGCGCATGTAGCAGATTGCTCCAATTCCTGCGGCAGCTCCCAAAGTAGCAACCCCTAATAATCTCTTTCCTAACTTTGACATAATGATAAGCTCCTTTCCTCTATATACTCAATCTTATCAGCACTAGCTGTGTTTCATTATAGCACAAGGCTTTGGGAGATGTTCTAAAAAAAGAATAAAATAATCTAAGGATTTCATGCAGAAAAATGCCGGGCATTAAGGAATTATTAAAAGCAGGCTAAAAAGTTGAGAAGTATATTAGATTGTGTTACACTGAAGCACGAATTAAAAGGTTAAGGAGTTATTAAGAATGAAGGAAGAAGGAAGCGGACAGAAGGCAAAAAGAGGTCTGTTTCGATTCGTGTTCAGCCGTATAGGTATCATTCTTTTGCTGATCCTTGTGCAGATTGGCCTCTTCTTTGTAATGAGTTCTTATCTGCGCAATTATGTTACATTTATCTATGCAGGACGGACTGTTTTGGAGGCCGTTGCCATTGTCTTTATTATTAATTCAAAAGATAATCCGGCTTTTAAATTAACCTGGATCCTCTGTATTATGATTTTCCCTATTGCGGGAGCTTTGTTTTATATTTTTGTTAAGGTTCAGCTGGAAACAAGATATGTGCGAGGGCGTTTGTCAGAACTTCGATCAGAAATAGAACCCTATATGCAGCAAAATCAGGATACCTTTGATGGAATTTGGGCAAGCAAATCGGCAAATTCCTTATTGTCTACTTATTTGTGCAGGCAACTGGGATATCCCACTTATCGAAATACAGCAGTAAAATATTTCCCCTTGGGAGAAGATAAATTTGTAGCCATGATCGAGGAGCTTAAGAAAGCTAAAAAGTTCATTTTCATGGAATACTTTATTGTGGAAAAAGGGTATATGTGGCACTCTATCCTCAAGGTTTTAAAGGAAAAGGCAGCAGAAGGCGTTGAAGTTCGCTTTATGTATGATGGCATGTGCGCCATTTCTATGCTTCCCTACAACTATCCGGAGGAGCTTCAAAAGTACGGAATCCAAGCCAAGATGGTAAATAAGATCCGCCCATTTTTATCTACGGTACAAAATAATCGAGACCATAGAAAAATCTGTGTCATTGACGGCAAGGTGGCTTTTACCGGCGGCGTCAATCTGGGAGACGAGTATATCAATAGAAAAGAGCGCTTTGGCCACTGGAAGGATACAGCAGTCATGCTAAAAGGGGATGCGGTTCAAAGTTTCACCATGATGTTTTTGCAGATGTGGAATCTGGATACCAAAGATTCGGAAGATTATCGCAGATATCTGACCCCAAAAAGAAAAAGTCTTCACAGGGAATTAGGCTATGTGATTCCCTATGGGGACAGCCCCTACGATGATGAGAATGTGGGAGAGGAAGTATATTTCCACATCTTAAATCATGCAAAGAAATATGTTCACATTATGACCCCCTATCTGATCCTGGATAATGAAATGATCACCACCTTAAAAAGGGTGGCAAAAAGCGGGGTGGAAGTAATCATCATCATGCCCCATATTCCGGATAAATGGTATGCCTTTGTGGTAGCTCAGACCTATTATGAGGAACTCATCGAGGCCGGGGTAAAGATTTTCGAGTATACACCGGGATTTGTACATGCCAAGGTCTTTGTCTCTGATAATGATACAGCGACGGTAGGAACTATAAATCTTGATTTTCGAAGCCTTTATCTGCATTTTGAATGCGGTGTCTTTATCTACAACAATATGGAAGTAGAAAAAATTGAGAGAGATTTCCAGAAGACTTTACGCCAATGTCATAAGGTCTCTTTGCTGGAGGTCCACAAACGAACCCTCTATAGCAAGATTATGGGTCGACTCTTAAGATTGATCGCCCCCCTTATGTAAGAGCGGATGAATCGATTCATATGAAAAAATGCATTTTACATATGAAACAAAATATAGTATAATCTATTCGCTAAGGCTTTAAGGAGCCTTGTATAGATTATTTCAGACAGCATGTCAGGAGGAAATGATATGGTTAAAGCAGTAGTAGGTGCAAACTGGGGTGACGAAGGAAAAGGTAAGATTACCGATATGTTAGCTCAGAAAGCAGACATCATTGTTAGATTTCAGGGTGGAGCCAACGCAGGACATACCATTATTAATGATTATGGTAAGTTCGCTCTTCACACATTGCCATCAGGCGTTTTTTACGATCACACAACAAGCATCATTGGTAACGGTGTTGCCTTGGACGTTCCGGTACTTTTTAAGGAGATTCAGTCCATCGTAGATCGTGATGTCCCGATGCCAAAGATTTTAGTATCCGACAGAGCCCAGATGGTAATGTCTTATCATAAGAATTTTGATGCTTATGAAGAGGAACGTTTGGCAGGTAAGTCCTTTGGATCTACAAAGTCAGGAATTGCACCTTTCTATTCAGATAAATATGCAAAGATCGGTTTCCAGGTTAGCGAATTGTTTGATGATGAGCTATTAAAGGAGAAGGTTGTAAGAGTTGCAGAGCAGAAGAATGTTATTTTAGAGCATTTGTATCACAAACCACTCATTAATCCTGATGAATTATATGAAGAGCTTCAAGAGTATAAGCGGATGATCGAGCCATATGTATGCGATACCAGCCTATATCTTCACAAGGCCCTGAAGGAAGGAAAGGAAGTACTCTTAGAAGGCCAGCTTGGTTCTTTGAAGGATCCGGACCATGGAATTTATCCAATGGTTACATCTTCCTCTACCTTGGCTGCTTACGGAGCTATCGGAGCAGGTATCCCACCTTATGAGATTAAGCAGATCATTACTGTATGTAAGGCATATTCCAGTGCAGTAGGTGCAGGTGCTTTTGTCAGCGAGATTTTCGGTGAGGAGGCAGATGAGCTTAGACGCCGCGGTGGTGACGGAGGAGAATTTGGAGCTACCACAGGACGCCCGAGAAGAATGGGATGGTTTGACTGCGTTGCATCCAAGTACGGATGCCGTATGCAGGGAACGACTGATGTTGCCTTTACTGTATTAGACGTTCTTGGATATTTGGATGAAATTCCGGTATGCGTAGGCTATGAGATCGATGGTGAGGTTACAACCGAATTCCCAACCACTCACTTGTTGGAGAAGGCGAAGCCGGTACTTAAGACCCTTCCGGGATGGAAGTGTGATATCCGTGGAATTAAAAATTATGAAGACCTCCCGGAAAATTGCAGAAAGTATGTAGAGTTTATTGAAGACCAGATCGGTTATCCGATTACAATGGTTTCTAATGGACCGGGACGTTCTGATATTATTTATAGAAATAAATAAAAGACAGGCAAAAAGATGCCTGATAAAAAGCAGCTGACCTGGCAGAGAATGCCGGAGCAGCTGCTTTTTTAAAATCATAGGAATCTGACAACCGCCTTATTATTGCTCGACAGTGCCCCTGTATAAAAGTTTAGAAACTGTTACAGAGGAGTTAAGTTTTATTTAATAATTATGCCATATATTTGACACACTTATGTTTTACAATAAGTATATCTTATAGAAAAGAAGATGAATTTGATCGAACAAAAGGAATATAAATAATATAAAGTAGCAAAAATAGCAAAAATAGCTGCGACAAGTAATTTAAGGAGGTTTTTTGTATGGAGCAACATGAAGTGATATCAATTGAAGAATACCTGAATAAACGTAGAAAACAAAAAGAAGCCAAGGAGAGAGAAAAACAGCTTAGAGGAGAGGAAGGAATCGCAGAATCAAGAGATCGAATGAATATGGCTTGCTATGAGATGGCTAGATTGGAAGCATCTTTTTCATAAGTCTATAAACATAAGTCTATAAAAAAAGAAGTGGAAACAAGAGGAGTGTTGCTTCCACTTCTTTTTATGTATCCCGGAGAAAAGGATTAACTTTCATTCTCGCCTGAGGAAGGATTCTCTGAGGGATCCTCTTCCTCTAAGGGAGACTTAGGATCTTGACCCTTAGAGATCTTATATACCAAGCCATAGGCATACAATAGACATGGCAGGATAATGGTGCAGGCTATTGATGCCTTCAAAAGTCCCAAGGTCTTTGAATGATCGATAAAAGCGAAGACCAGGGTGCTGACATACATGGCAATTAGGAGAATTGCCCCGATCGCTGCTAAAATTCGTTTGAAATTTTTCATAGGAATCATCCTTTACAACTTGTTTTTACTTTAGTATTATATAAGGAGCGATGAAAAATTGCAATGAATACAAATAAAGGAGTTTTTAACCATGAGTGACACAAATACATTATTAGACCAGTGGAGAGCCATTGCTTATGATGAAAGTGCAGATAGAGGAACTCTTCAGAAGTTTTGGGGAACTTATTTCCAGATTGAGAAGGAGATTTATGAGCAGCTGCTTTCTAATCCGGAAGAGCAGGTAAGAGGTACTGTAAAGGAACTGGCTGAGAAGTACGGACAGAAGGTTCTTACTATGGTCGGATTCTTGGATGGAATCAACGACAGCTTGGTAGAGGCCAACCCGATCGAGACTATGGATGAGGATACCCAGGTAAATCTTGTTTATGATAAGGCTAAGCTTTACAAGAACATGGTAGACGCAAAGGCTGACTGGCTGTATGAACTCCCACAGTGGAAGGAGATCTTCACAGAAGAAGAATTAAAGAAACTTTATAGAGAGCAAAAGCAGTCAGGAACCATCCGTAAGGAGAAGAAGATCGGAAGAAACGATCCATGTCCATGCGGTTCCGGAAAGAAATATAAGAAGTGCTGTGGAAGAAACGCCTAGTATATGGCGAATTTGCTTGAGAAATTAAGGGTGAGAGAGGGGGATCCTGCTTAGGCGGGAGCTCTCTTTTTTTTGATTTGTAGAGACTAGAAAGCATAGGAACACCTGTTTGGGCTGCCCTTTTGGGGAAAGTGGTCGGCGGTTGACGCTGGTTGACCGGAATAGTATAATTAATGATATCATTGAAAAAAGTTAGAGGAGACCATTAAGAAAGTGGAAAAGGAACGAGAAGAAATTACAGAGAAGATTCATTCTCATAAGAAAAATAGCGAGGCTTCGGAGAAGGTTTACTATGCCAATCAGCCAAAGCTTGGGAAAAAGAAGGGAACATCTAAGCTAAGACAGCATTTTAATCGGGGAATTACAGCTTTTTTGGTAATTGCGGCAGCCATTGCTTTTTATTTTGTTTTGCTCCGATTCCCGGACCTGTCGGACCTTATTAAGCAGATCATTGGGGTCCTCATGCCGGTGATTTTTGGCTTTGTCATTGCATTCTTATTGAATCCTTTGGTAAAGACCATCGAGAATTTTTTGAATCCCTATGTGAAGACCTATATAAAAAAAGAGGGTCGCGGGGAGAAGATTTCCAGAACTATCGGAATTTTCCTGTCTGAAATTTTGTTGATTTTGCTGGTGGTTCTTCTCTGTAATATGTTGATTCCGGAGTTGTATACCAGTATCAGGAATCTGGTTTATACCCTGCCAAGGCAGTTGAATACCTGGGTCAACCACATTGACGATATGGTAAAGGGCGATTCCACCTTAAGTGTGATCTTTAAGAAAGTGCTGTCTCAGGGAACCGATATGTTCCAGAACTGGCTGAAGAATAGTCTCATGTCTCAGGCAAATAGCCTCATGTCCAATGTAACCGACGGAGTATCTGCCATTATTACCACAGTCACCAGTTTGTTGATCGGTATGATCGTGTCCATTTATCTGCTCTTTAGCCGTGAGCTTTTTGTAAGCCAGATAAAAAAATGTGTATATGCCTTACTTCCGGCAAGACAGGCTAACTTAGTATTGCATTTTTCTACAAAGACCAATGAAATTTTTGGAGGATTTGTGATCGGCAAGATTATCGATTCTGCAATTATCGGTGTCTTGTGTTTTATTGGATTGACCATTCTTAAGATGCCTTATGTAGCCTTGGTCAGTGTGATTGTAGGTGTTACCAACGTAATTCCTTTCTTCGGACCTTATTTTGGCGCCATTCCAAGCGCGATTTTGATCTTCTTGGCAGAACCCATCCAGGGCTTGTATTTTCTGATCTTTATTTTGGTATTGCAGCAATTTGATGGCAATATCTTAGGACCTAAGATTCTGGGAAATTCTACGGGCCTGTCTGCTTTCTGGGTAATTGTCGCCATTCTTTTAGGTGGTGGCCTCTTTGGCTTTGTAGGTATGGTCCTGGGAGTTCCTACTTTTGCGGTAATCTATTATATGGTAGGCATGCTTATGCAGGAAAAACTGGAGAAAAAGAACCTGCCGGTGGAGTCCTGCTATTACGATGAGATGAGTTATGTGGATGATGAGGGAAATTATGTAAATTCCAAGCGTCATAAAGACAGTGAATTTAAGAAGGAAAAAGGGGAATAGAAAATTATGCCAATTAAAGTACAGAATGATCTCCCGGTAAAAGAGATTCTGGAACGTGAAAATATTTTCGTAATGGACGAGCATCGGGCAACCCATCAGAATATCCGTCCCATAGAAATCGGGATTTTAAATCTGATGCCTTTAAAAGAGGATACGGAATTACAGGTGCTGCGGCTTCTTTCTAATACGCCGCTGCAGGTGAATGTGACCTTTGTCACCTTGTCCAGTCACGAGTCTAAGAATACAGCCTTGAGCCATTTGAACCAATTTTATGAGAGGTTTGCTGATATAAAAGATCGAAGATTTGACGGCTTTATTATTACAGGGGCTCCGGTGGAAAAAATCCATTTTGAAGAGGTGGACTACTGGGAGGAATTAAAGGAACTTATGGACTGGACCAATAGCCATGTGACCTCTACCTTGCATATCTGCTGGGGGGCACAGGCAGCACTTTATTATCATTATGGGATTGATAAGTGCCTTTTAGACCGGAAACTTTTCGGCATTTACAAGCACCGTGTATTAAATCGAAAGATTCCTTTGGTTCGTGGATTTGACGATGTATTTTTAGCACCGCATTCCAGACATACCGATGTGCCGGTGGAAAAAATACGGGCCCACAAGGAGATTACAATTCTGGCAGAGTCCGATGAGGCCGGAGTTTTTCTGGCCAGCGCCAAGGAGGGGAGGCAAATTTTTGTTATGGGACATCCGGAGTATGATCGCATGACTTTGGATTCGGAATATAAACGGGATCTGTCCAAGGGACTTCCCATTGATCTTCCTAAGAATTATTATCCGGAAGATGATCCGAAGAATAAACCCTTGCTTACCTGGAGGTCGGTTTCTAATAATTTATATACCAATTGGTTGAATTACTATGTATACCAGGTAACGCCTTATGATTTAAAGGGGGCACCGGATTTTACAAGCATGTAAGATAAGAAAGAGGATGATAAATTTATGAAGAGAAAAATCTTGTCGGTCGTATTAGCTATGACCTTGAGTATGTCTGCAATTGTTCCGGCATTTGCAGAAGAGCAGACGCCAGGTGGAGAGACTGATGGGACAAGCTATGTGACAGAGAATCAGACGGATTCCCTATCAGACAGTCAAGGGACTAGCCAGGATACAGAAGCGGACAACGAAGGGGTCGGTCAGGATACTGCATCAGACAGCGAGGGGACCAGCCAGGATACTGCATCAGACAGCGAGGAGACCAGTCAGGATACTACACCAGACAGTGGGGAAGCTTCACAGGATACAGACGGGGAGGCTTTTAAATCTCTGGATGCTTCTGTAGTTACAGGAGGAGGCTATCTGGAAACAGAAGAAGACTCGGACGCGGCAGTGGCAGAAGAGTCAACTGCCTTGTATCGCAGTGCCGCCTTGCCTGCATCCTATAGGTCTGATCTTAATACCTTAAGAAGTACTTATCCTACAGTAAGAGCCCAGGGAGGCTATGGAACCTGTTGGGCATTTGCTGCTTTGGGATTGATGGAATTTAATCTGACAGATCAAGGATTGGCGGATCAGAGTCTTGATTTAAGCGCCTTGCAATTAAGTTATTTTACCTACAATTTTGTAACAGATCCCTTAAATGGTACCCAGGGAGATGTTTCTATCTTTAAGGGTGAAGGTCAGACGAATTATTTGACAAGAGGAGGCAACTATGCTTATGCAGCCAGAAGACTTGCCCAGTGGATCGGAGCGGCAAAAGAATCTTCAGCGCCTTACACTAGTGCAGAAGGCAGCATTAATAGTGGCCTGGATAGTTCGCTGGCCTATGGAAAAGATGTCGCCCACCTGCAAAATTATTTTAAGATTAATTTGAAAGAACAGCCGGAGTCTGTAAAAAAAGCAGTCCAGGAATATGGCGGGGCAGGAATTATGCTCTACCTAAATAGGGATCTTATGAAAACAGACAGCAGCGGCACTTTTACTTATTATGATACAAAAGATAACGAATATAAGCCCGGAAGCCATACACTTGTGATTGTTGGATGGGATAATACTTATTCCAAGGACAATTTCCCTCAGGATAACCGTCCTTCCACAGACGGGGCCTGGCTAGTCAGAAACAGCTGGGGGGCCGGCGCAGAAAATGCCGATTATTTCTGGCTATCTTATGAGACCCATTCCATTCAGAAAACTGCTTGGGTCTTTGATGCTACGGTAGCCGGTCAGGCAGATTATTATGACAATAACTATCAGCTGGATGGAGGACTTGGAGCTACCCCTTCAGCCAATACCACAGTGGCAAATGTCTTCACAAGTAAAGAGGTCAAGGGCATTACTGCAGAAACTCTAAAGGCAGTTTCTATTTCCCTGGCAAAGGCTAATGTACAATATAAGATAGAAATCTATACAGATCTTAAAAATGCAAAGGATCCTACCAGTGGCAACTTGCAAAAGAATGCTACTACAGAGGGAGAAACTACCTACGAGGGCATGTATACCATACCTTTGAATGAGGAGATTAATATAAGTCCCGGATCCAGCTATGGGGTGGTTGTGACTGTCAACCAGTCAGGGGCTCTTTATCAGGAATATACTACTACAGACGGCGGTGGAGGAAGCTGGCGTCAAGAAATCAGCAGTGGAAACGGCAAAAGCTTTTATTTATCTGGCAATGCTTACCAGGTGGAATCCGGTGGAAATTATTGCATTAAGGCTTATACCAACAATGTAGGCAAGGCCGAGGAGGAGCCTTTGACCAGTCCTTCCGTTCAGTATAAAACCCACATTCAGACCTACGGCTGGAAAGACTGGGTGGCAGACGGAGCAGTGGCAGGAACCAGTGGTCAGGCAAAGCGCCTGGAGGCCATTGACATCGCCCTTAAGAATGCCCCCTATGAAGGAAGTATTCGATATACCACCCATGTGCAGACCTATGGATGGCAGGCGGATATGGATGATGTAAACACTTGGGCTTGTGACGGAGCTATGGCAGGAACCAGCGGGGAGGCAAAACGTCTGGAAGCCATTAAGATTCAGCTGACCGGAGAGATGGCAGAGCATTATGACGTCTACTATCGTGTGCACGCCCAGACCTATGGCTGGCTTGGCTGGGCAAAAAACGGAGAGTCTGCAGGAAGTTCCGGCTATGGAAAACGTTTGGAGGCGATTCAGATTGTCTTGGTAGCTAAGGGAGCTGCTGCTCCGGATAATACCTACCAGGATGTAACATCTGTAAGCCAGGAGGCCATGAAGGCAAAAGAAATATCTGTAAATTACTCCACCCATGTGCAGACCTATGGTTGGCAGTCTACAGTAAGCAATGGAACTATGGCAGGAACCAGTGGAATCGCAAAGCGTCTGGAAGCGATTAAGATTTCCCTGTCTAATACAGATCACAGCGGCGGTATTGCCTATACTACCCATGTGCAGACCTATGGCTGGCAGCAGGATGCCAATGATTCCAGTACCTGGCTGCAGAATGGTGAGATGGCAGGAACCAGTGGCCAGGGGAAACGTCTGGAAGCAATTTGCATGAAGTTAACCGGCAACCTGGAGGAATATTATGACCTATATTACAGAGTCCATATTCAAACCTATGGCTGGCTTGCCTGGGCAAAAAATGGAGAAGCATCCGGCTCAGAGGGGCTGGGAAAACGACTGGAAGGGATTCAGATCGTATTGGTAAAAAAAGGGGAGAGTGCTCCGGCTGATACCTACGAAGGAGTTACCACCAGTGATTCCAGAACTTTTATTTATTAGTAGAATTTTGAATGGCAGCTTTATGGCTGCCATTTCATTTAAGCTTGGGGGAGAAAATCGTGAGCAGTAAAAAATTTGAGATTGATATGTGCAATGGCTCGATCATGGATAAGCTCATATCCTTTTCCATTCCCTTAATGATATCCAGTATGCTGCAATTAACATTTAATGCAGTGGATATTATTGTAGTGGGAAGATTTAGTGGAAGTGATGCCCTGGCAGCGGTAGGTGCTACCACGGCTTTGATTGCAGTTTTTATTAACTTGTTTATAGGAATATCTCTGGGAGCCAATGTGTTGGCGGCTAGATTTTATGCGACAGGCAAGGGGCAGGAGATGTCTGATACGGTGCATACTGCCATATTGTTCGCTATCTTCAGCGGAATCTTTATGACCTTTATGGGATTGACACTTTCCCCATTTGCTCTTAAAATTATGGGAACCCCGGACCATATTATTGGTCAGTCGACCTTGTATATGCGGATCTATTTTCTAGGAATGCCCTTTTTTATGGTTTACAACTACGGGGCTTCGATCCTAAGAGCAGTGGGTGATACCAAAAGACCCCTGATATTTTTGATCGTGGCAGGTCTTATGAATACTGCCCTGAATCTGATCCTGGTGATTGTCTTTCATTTGGGAGTCGCCGGTGTGGCCATCGGAACGGTGGCATCTCAGCTTGTGTCCGGAGTCTTGGTACTGCGCTGTCTCTACCTTTCCGATGGGTCCTATCAGTTTCGCTTTCGAAAGCTGACTATAAAGGGGGCCTATCTAAAGCAGATTTTCCAGGTGGGAATTCCTGCGGGGATCCAGAGTACGGTTATTAATATTTCCAATGCGCTCTTACAGTCCTCGGTAAATTCCTTTGGATCGACGGCTATGGCAGGTTATACAGCGGCCAATAATATTTTGGGATTTTTGTATTTCTCGGTAAATGCAGTCACCCAGGCCTGCATGAGTTTCACCAGTCAGAACTATGGCCTTCGAAAATTTAAGCGAATGGACCGGGTCCTTAGGGACTGTATGATCCTGTCGGTCGGAATTTCCCTTGTTATGGGGGGCTTGGCCTTCTTTTTTGGAAATCAGCTCCTGCATATTTATACCGACCAGCAAAAGGTTGTAGCATGTGGTATGGAAATATTGTCTTTTACAACCACTACCTACTTTTTCTGTGGACTTATGGACCTGTTTCCGGGAGCCCTCAGAGGGATGGGATTTTCTACAGTGCCTATGATTTTATCTATTATCGGAACTGTGGGAACCAGAATTGTTTGGATCTATGGACTCTTTCCGAGCCATAGAAGTCTTGCATTTTTGTTTTTGTCCTATCCGGTATCTTGGATTATCACAATCCTCATGCAGCTAGTATGTTTTGTTTATGTAAGACGCAAAGTAAGAAGAATAGGGTAAACGTATATGGAATTAAAAAATGAAAAGGGCAGGATGTTAGACCAAAATGCCTGTGAATTTATTGAAATGTTATCGTCCAAGGCACCGGTTCCGGGAGGCGGCGGTGCGGCCTCTGCAGTGGGAGCCTTAGCAGGAGCCCTGGGAATGATGGTGGCAAACCTCACGGTAGGAAAGAAAACCTATAAGGACGTGGAAGAAGAGGTCGTGGAAGTAAGAGACAAGCTGCAAGCTTTAAGAGACCGGCTGGTGGACTATGTTGATAAGGATGCAGAAGCCTTTGAACCTTTGGCAAAAGCCTACTCGCTTCCGAAAGAGACCGAGGAGGAGAAAGGCTACAAGGCTAAAGTCATGGAGGAGGCCCTCTATACTGCAAGTATCGTTCCCCTTGAGTCCATGGACCTTATGTATCAGGTTATGGAGCTTCTGAAGGTACTTGGAGAGAAGGGAAGCAAAATGGCCATCAGTGATGTAGGGGTAGGAATCTTATTTGCCAGAGCGGCAGTGGAGAGCGCTTCCTTGAATGTATTTATAAATACCAAATCTATGAAAAAACGGGATCAGGCAGAAGCCTTAAATGAGAAGGCGGAAAATCTGATTCAGAAGGCAAGGGACCTGGAAAGCCAGGTATATGGGAATGTAGTTGCAAGCTTAAAATAATTCTTGCATTTAATAAAAAAGGAGTTTTAGAATCAATGGCAGAATCTATGTTGGGGGTGGAAGTGGCAAAAGCCATGAAAACCCAGATGATTGAAAAAGTAGAAGAGTGGAAAAAAAGTGGCCTAGTCCCCAACCTTACTATCATAAGGGTAGGAGCTAGGGAGGATGACTTGGCCTACGAGCGTGGTGCAAAAAAACGTATGGAACTTACAGGCATTGACTGTAAAGTGGTGGAGCTTCCTGAAGATATTAGCCAGGAAGAATTAGAAGAAAGCTTTGGCCAGATCAATGCGGATCCTGAGGTTCACGGTATTTTATTATTCCGTCCCCTGCCAAAGCATTTAAACGAGGACCCCTTGCGCATGATGATCAATCCCTATAAGGATGTGGATGGTATGAGCCCGGTCAATATGGCCAAGGTATTTTCCGGGGATACATCCGGACATGCCCCCTGTACAGCTGAGGCTGTGATGGAAATGCTTGATTATTATCAGATCGACCTGACCGGGAAAAAGGTGGCTATCGTGGGAAGAAGCATGGTAGTTGGCAGACCCTTGGCCATGCTCATGCTGAAAAAGAATGCAACCGTCACCATCTGCCATACAAGGACAAAGGATCTTCCCGGAACCTTAAGAGAGGCAGAGGTCTTGGTGGCAGCTGCAGGAAAGGCAAGGATGATCACGGGTGATATGGTAGGAGAAGGAGCCATCGTCGCCGATGTAGGAATTAATGTGGATGAAAACGGAAATCTCTGCGGAGATGTGGATTATGAGGCGGCAGAAAAGAAGGCCGCATACATAAGCCCCGTACCTCGCGGGGTAGGAAGTGTTACTACCTCTGTCTTGGCCAAGCATGTTCTTAAGAGTGTGGAACTTTTAAACGTTTGAATTTAAACTTTTGATAAAATTTTTGGGTTGACAAAAAGAATTTACTTGTGTAAAGTATTAACCAATAAGAGCAAACCGTTGAGAAAGAGTAGTAGATAGCGAATCGAGATGCTAGAGAGTGACAGATGGTGGAATTGTCATATTAAGATCGTTGTTGAATGGACTTTCGAGGGCAGCTTGAAATTATGCTTAGAATCTACAGATGCATAAGAGTATGGCTTGTCGGGAACCGAACCCGTTATCAATCAGGAGTGTATGTTAGTACATCATAAGAGTGGACATCCGTCAATTTGAGTGGTACCGCGATAATTATTCTTGTAATTACCGTCTCAGATATCTATTTAGATATCTGAGACTTTTTTGTTTTATGGGATGTATAAATCCTCCCGGAAAACAAATGAGAATAGGATTTACTGGCTTATGCAGGAACTTTTCTTTCTTCTGGCTAATGGAGGAAGAAACATCAATACTATATCAAATTGGGAAAGAGGAAAAATCATGAGAAAAAAATTAGTAACAGTATTATTAACAGCAGCACTTGTAACTTCAATGGCAATGGGATGTGGAAGCGAGTCCGGCAGTTCTGCTTCATCAGATAGCAGCAGTGCTTCTTCCGAGGATGTGGTTACCATCGGAATCTCTCAGTTTGCAGAGCATGGCTCTTTGGATAACTGTAGAGAAGGATTTTTAGAAGGACTGGAAGAAGAAGGCTTTGTAGAGGGTGAAAACCTCAATGTAGAGTATAAGAATTCTGCATCAGATATGGGAACTTCCTCACAGATCGCAGATGCCTTTGTATCTGATAAAGTAGATATGATCTGTGCCATTGCAACACCGGCAGCCCAGGCAGCCTATAATGCAGCAGAGTCTGCAGGCATTCCTGTGGTTTATACAGCAATTACAGATCCGGTGGCAGCAGAGCTGGCAAATGAGGATGGCACATCTGTTGGAGAAGTGACCGGAACTTCTGATAAGCTTCCCGTAGAGGCCCAGTTAAAGATGATCCGTCAGATGCTTCCAAAGGCAAAGAAGTTGGGCATTATGTATACAACCAGCGAGGCAAACTCAGTAGCAGCTATCAAGGAATATGAGGATTTGGTAGATGATTACGGATTTGAGTTGGTTACAAAGGGAATCTCAACTACTGCAGATATTCCTCTTGCGGCAGAAGAGCTGGTAGGTGAAGTAGACTGTATTACCAATCTGACAGACAATACCGTAGTTTCTTCTCTTCCGACTATTTTGGATAAGGCAAACAGCAAAAACGTGCCGGTATTCGGAAGCGAGATCGAGCAGGTGAAAATCGGATGCCTTGCAGCGGAGGGTATTGATTATGTAGCCTTAGGACAGCAGACCGGTAAGATGGCAGCCCAGATCTTAAAGGGAGAAAAGAGTGCTTCAGAAATGAACTACGAAACTATCACAGAGCCGGGATTTTATGTAAATACAAAGGTTGCAGAGAATCTTGGAATTGAGGTGCCAAGTGATCTAAAAGACAGTGCAGTGGAAAGCTTTGATGAGATCACAGAATCCTCTGCAGAGTAAATATCTAAGCGAGAAGATCTAAGTGAGTAGATCTAAGAGAGAACAGATGAAAAGGAGACATCCATGAGTTTTGCAATTACCATAATCGAACAAGGATTAATTTATGGAATCCTAGGTTTGGGACTTTATATTACCTATAAAATCTTAAACTTCCCGGACCTTACGGTAGATGGAAGTTTCCCTTTAGGAGCGGCAGTTACTGCCGCTCTTATTACCAAGGGAATGAATCCGTTTTTAACCCTTCCAATCGCATTTTTAGTAGGAGTAGTTGCCGGTATCTGTACCGGCTTGATTCATGTAAAGTGTAAAGTCAGAGACCTCTTATCCGGAGTTATCATGATGACAGGACTTTGGACCATCAACCTCTATATTGCTGGTTCTTCCAATGTTCCTTTATTTTCAAAGGAGACCATTTTTAATAATAGCTTCATAAATGGGATCTTTCCGGAATCCTTATCTTCATATAAGACCCTGGCAGTGATCTTTGTTTTAGCCCTTCTTTGTAAGGTCCTTTTGGACCTTTATATGGAGACCAAGTCCGGCTACCTCCTTCGGGCGGTAGGAGATAACCCGAAATTAGTTACCTCCCTTGCCAAGGCAGAGGGAAATGTAAAGATTATGGGACTTGCCATTTCCAACGGCTTGGTATGTTTATCCGGCTGTATCTTTGCCCAGGAGGAGCGGGTCTTTGAGATTTCCTCCGGAACCGGAGCAATGGTCATCGGACTGGCCAGTGTGATTATCGGAATCAGTATTTTTAAGAAGGTTACTTTTGTAAAAACCACAACAGCGGTTTTGATCGGATCTATTATTTATAAGGCCTGTGTGGCAATCGCCCTTAAGAATTTTGAACCACAGGCTATGAAACTGATCACAGCTGTATTGTTCTTAGTAATTTTGATCATCAGCAATGGAAGAAAGACTAAGGTGAAGGGAAATGCTTGAATTAAAAGATATAATGAAGTATTATAATCCGGGGACAGTGAATGAAATGTGTCTCTTTCATGGATTTAATTTAAAGATTGAGGATGGGGAATTTGTTTCTGTAGTAGGAAGTAATGGATCGGGAAAAACATCCATGTTGAACCTTATTTGTGGAAGTATTCCTGTGGATGCGGGTCAGATCCTTGTGGACGGCCAGGATATCGGAAAGCTAAAGGAGTTCCAGAGAAGTTCAAAAATCGGAAGAGTTTATCAAAATCCTGCCATGGGAACCTGCCCTTCTATGACCATCTTAGAGAATATGTCCTTGGCAGACAACAAGGGACGGATGTATGGTCTGGGGAGAGGTACCAACAAGGCTCGTATTGACTATTACAAAGAACAACTTCGCCAGTTGAATCTTGGACTGGAAGACAAGCTGGATATGAAGGTGGGAGTTCTTTCCGGAGGCCAGCGCCAGGCTATGGCCCTTCTTATGTCCACATTGACCCCTATTGAATTTTTAATCTTAGATGAACATACAGCGGCTCTTGACCCCAAGACGGCAGAGCTTATAATGGAATTGACAGACAAGATCGTAAAAGAGAAGAAACTGACCACCATTATGGTCACCCACAATCTTAGATATGCGGTAGAATATGGAAACCGTATTGTGATGATGCACCAGGGCGAGGCGATTCTTGATAAGAAGAATGAAGAAAAGAGTCGAATGGGTGTAGACGAGATTTTAAAACTCTTTAACGAGATCAGTATTGAGTGTGGTAATTAATAGACAAGATTTTGTTCGGGAAGCTTTGAAGGGGTAAATGAAGATGGCAAAGAGAATTGCAGAATTTATGAAGGTAAGTTTTGAACAATATAAGGAAGCATATATAGATACTTACGGGGAAGCCCCTGATCAGGAGGTCCTGAAGGTATATGAGGAGATTAAGCTTCCAAGACGGGCAACCTCAGGTTCTGCAGGCTATGACTTTTTTGCACCGCTAGATTTAGAACTGGCACCGGGAGAGACCTTAAAGGTTCCTACAGGCATTCGAGCCAAGATGGAAAATGATTGGGTATTAAAGCTTTATCCAAGAAGTGGATTGGGGTTTAAATATCGCCTGCAGCTCAATAATACAGTAGGTATTATTGACAGTGATTATTTTTATTCAGATAATGAAGGACATATTTTTGCAAAGATCACCAATGATACCAATGAGGGAAAGACCGTGAAGGTTCCGCAAGGAACCGGATTTATGCAAGGAATTTTCTTGGAATACGGAATTACTTTAGACGATGATGTAACTGATGTCCGCAATGGAGGATTTGGAAGTACGACTAAGTAGAAGCTTAGACTAGGATCCGACAGATTTTGAGGGGGAGTTTGAATGAGCGATTATGTAGTTACTGTAAATAGTACGGTAGATTTACCTGCTAGTTGGTTGGAAGATAAAGGGATTCCGGTTTTTTCATTACATTATACAATTAATAATAAAACTTTTTTAGACCGGACCGGATATAGCTCCAAGGAGTTTTTTGATCTTATGAGAGAGGGACAGTTGCCCGTAACTTCTCAGATCAACCCGGAGGAGGCAAGAGAGGGATTTGAAGCCTTGCTAAAAGAAGGGAAGGATGTTTTGCATCTGGCATTTTCCTCCGCCCTCAGCGGAACCTATAATAGCATGCGGATTGCTGCCGAAGAGTTAGGGGAAGAGTATCCGGATCGAAAGATTATAGTCATTGATACCAAGTGCGCCTGCATGGGAGAAGGCTTGCTTCTTTATTATGTTTTAAAGCGCCAGTCTGAAGGCTATAGCATCGAAGAGGCAGCTGAGTGGGCTGAGAGCCATAAGATGCATGTATGCCACAACTTTACAGTGGATGATCTCAATCATTTGCACCGGGGCGGCCGCGTATCCAAGGCGGTAGCTATTATGGGAACTCTGGTGCAGATTAAGCCTATTTTAAATGTGGACTATGACGGGTCCCTTCAAATGGTAGGCCAGGTAAGAGGCCGTAAAAAATCCATCCATAAATTGGTAGATATAGCGGCGGCTCAGGCATCCTGCTGGAAGGAGAACGATCTGGTTATGATCACCCATGGAGACTGCCCGGAGGAAGCGGAATATATGGCAGACCTGGTTCGAAAAAAGATGGGGATTGAAGAAGTTCTCATCCATAATATCGGAAATGTGATTGGTGGACACACGGGACCGGGAGTTTTGGCTATCTTTTGCATGGGTGGAGACCGAAATAATAAATGACAAAAAAGCTTGACAACTAGATTGGCCTATGGTAAAGTAGTTGTTGCTTGAGGAAAAAATAAAGTAGAGTATCCACTCTCACCTTAGCACGATTGAGTGACTAATGGTTTGATATTGTTGATAACAGATGATAAGAATTTATTTGTTGCGCAGATATTGTGGATAGTCTATGGCTATCCACTTTTTTATATTATGCATTGGAGGTGCAAGACAATTAGCGAATTAATGATTAACGGACAGATCAGAGACAAGGAAGTTCGAGTAATCGGACAGGATGGAGAGCAGTTAGGAATCATGTCTTCCAAGGAAGCTATGAAGTTGGCTTTGGAAGCAGAGTTAGACCTTGTTAAGATTGCTCCTAAGGCACAGCCGCCGGTATGCAAGATTATCGATTATGGTAAGTACCGCTATGAGGCTGCAAGAAAAGAAAAAGAAGCAAAGAAGAAACAGAAGACTGTCGAGATCAAAGAGGTTCGTTTGTCTCCAAACATTGACACCAATGATCTTAATACCAAGATGAACAATGCGAAGAAGTTTATCGGCAAGGGCAACAAGGTAAAGGTTACCTTACGATTCAGAGGTCGTGAGATGGCTCATGTACAGCAGAGCAAGCACATCTTAGATGACTTCGCAGAGGCACTTTCAGATATCGCTAGCGTTGAGAAACCGGCAAAGATGGAAGGCCGCAGTATGAGCATGGTTTTAACTGAAAAACGTTAAAAATATATATTATTTCTTAAGGAGGAACATATTATGCCAAAGATCAAAACAAATAGAGCAGCTGCAAAGCGCTTCAAAAAAACAGGTACAGGAAAATTAAAAAGAAATAAAGCTTACAAGAGCCATATCTTAACTAAGAAGTCTACAAAGAGAAAGAGAAATCTTAGAAAATCCATCATCACTGATGAGACAAATGTAAAGAACATGAAGAAAGTATTACCATATCTATAAGATAAGGTAAATGATTGAAGGAGGATATTAAGAATGGCAAGAATTAAAGGCGGATTAAACGCAAAGAAGAAACATAATAGAACTTTAAAGTTAGCAAAGGGATACAGAGGAGCACGTTCTAAGCAGTACAGAGTTGCTAAGCAGTCTGTAATGAGAGCTCTTACATCTGCATATGCAGGTAGAAAACAGCGCAAGAGACAGATGCGTCAGCTTTGGATCGCTCGTATCAACGCAGCAGCAAGAATCAATGGTCTTTCTTACAGCAAGCTTATGCACGGATTAAAGGTTGCAGGAGTTGACATCAACAGAAAGATGCTTGCAGAGATGGCAGTAAATGATGCAGCAGGATTTGCAACACTTGTTGAGACAGCAAAGAGCAAATTAGCTTAATTTATAAATAAAGTATATAAAAAGCGTCGGAACCTGGAAAATCGGTTGCGACGCTTTTTTTGCTTTCTAAATTATCACCTTCTAGATTTTTAGTTCCTGGATTTCTGGGAAATTTGCTTATGCAGGATAATTTAATTGCTCCTTGTTTGGATCATTTAATACCTCTGTAAGATATTTCTTTGCATAATATTTGGCAGTGCCAAGATTCATATCCAGATAATTTCCGCAGTCTTTCGCAGAAGCACCGGGAATATCTCCTTCAAATTCAAGGATAAAAGTGAACATCTCTTTCATAAGAGGGACAATATCCTCGGAAGTGTATAAATCTGCCAAGATCAAATAGAAACCGGTTCTGCATCCCATAGGACCAAAATAGAGGACCTGGTCCTTGTAGTCCGGGTGGTTGCGAAGAAAAGTGGCGGCCAGATGCTCGATGGTATGGACCTCCGCAGTATTCATAACCGGCTCCTCGTTGGGGTTGGTAATACGAATATCAAAGGTAGTTACCGGCTGGTCCTTCACATGATCAATGCGGGATACATAAAGCCCGGGAACCAGTTTTAGGTGATCGATTGTAAAACTTGTAATTTTTTCCATGCTAGTCTCCTTAAATTTTATGATAATATATGGGATTCCATAGGATACCTTTTGTAACCATATGATTATAGCATAGAATCTAAAATTCGAGTAGTCCCTCCATGCCCTTGTAGGATCTGCGGCTCTAAGCTATAATCAAAGGCAGTTGGAGGTATGGAATTATGAAACTATATTTTGTTCGCCATGGACAGACCGATTGGAATGTGATCCGCAGATTGCAAGGCCAGGTGGAGATTCCTTTAAATGAATTTGGTGAGGAATTGGCAAGAAAAACAGGAGAGGGGCTTAAGGATATTCCTTTTAAGATTTGCTATACCAGCCCTTTGGGGAGGGCCAAACATACGGCAGAATTAATCCTGGAAGGAAAAAATGTGGAGATTCTTGAAGATTCAAGACTCCTGGAGATGTCTTTTGGAATCTATGAGGGAAAGGATCTTACAGATCAAGAGGATGCTGGCCTTAAAAATTACCGGGAAGGATTTAACCATCCGGAGAGATATGTGACTCCGGAGGGAGGCGAGTCCTACGAAGACCTTATGAAGCGGACCAAAGACTTCCTGGATGAGATTTGCAATAGCAAGGAATATAAGGATGAAAATGTTTTGATAACCACCCATGGGGTGGCCCTGGCCTCCTTGTTGACCCTTATAAAAGGAAATTCACTGGAAGACTTTTGGCAGGTGGGTGTTCATAAAAATTGTGCGGTTAGCTGCGTGGAATATAGAGAAGGGACCTATCAGATCCTTTTTGAAAATCGGGTCTATTATGATGACGAGGTGGAAGACTGGCATGTGTAGGTATGAAAGCCATAAAAGTCAAAAAAGTCATAAAAAATCCCCATGGGTATCAAGGAATATCCATGGGGATTTTTTTGTATAGATTTCTTGTGTGGATTTTCTGTTAGGTCTTCTGATAGAATTTCCGCTAGCTTTAGTTGTCCTCTTCCTGAACCGTATAGGTCTGGCGCTTTCTTGCCATCTCATCACTTTCCAAATACTCGTCGTAAGTAGTGATCTTGTCGATCAGCTTGCCGCCCGGAACAATCTCCATAATACGATTGGCAGTGGTCTGTACGATCTGATGGTCTCTGGAACTAAATAAAATAACGCCCGGGAATTTGATCATACCATTATTAAGGGCAGTAATGCTTTCCATATCCAGGTGGTTGGTAGGCTCGTCAAATACCAACACATTTGCTCCGGAAATCATCATCTTAGAGAGAAGACAGCGAACCTTCTCGCCTCCGGATAATACCTTTACTCGTTTCACACCGTCATCTCCGGCAAAGAGCATACGACCCAAGAAACCACGAACATAGGTTACGTCCTTGTCGTCTGAGTACTGGGTCAGCCACTCTACGATAGTATAGTCATTGTCGAAGTCATCTCCGCTATCTAGTGGGAAGTAAGCCTGGGAAGTGGTGATTCCCCACTTGTAGGTTCCCTCGTCCGGCTCCATCTCTCCCATAAGGATCTGGAAGAGGGTGGTCTTTGCCAACTCATTACTTCCGACAAAGGCTACCTTGTCCTCACGGCCTAAGGTGAAGGAAATGTTATCTAATACCTTTTCTCCGTCGATGGTCTTGCTTAAGCCTTCTACCATCAATACTTCATTTCCGATCTCACGATTTGGGCGGAAATCAATATATGGATATTTACGGCTGGATGGCTGAATGTCATCTAACTGGATTTTTTCTAAGGCACGCTTTCTGGAAGTCGCCTGCTTAGACTTAGAAGCGTTGGCACTAAATCTGGAAATAAAGTCCTGTAATTCCTTGATCTTTTCTTCTTTCTTTTTGTTAGCTTCCTTCATCTGACGGATCAAAAGCTGACTGGACTCGTACCAGAAATCATAGTTACCGGCATAAAGCTTGATTTTGCCATAATCGATATCTGCAATCTGGGTGCAGACCTTATTTAAGAAGTAACGGTCATGGGATACTACGATGACTGTATTATTGAAGTTGATCAAAAATTCTTCCAACCATGCAATGGCATCTAGGTCCAAGTGGTTGGTAGGCTCGTCCAAAAGCAGGATATCCGGGTTTCCGAATAAGGCCTGGGCCAACAAAACCTTAACCTTCTCAGGACCATTTAAATTTCCCATAATCTCATAGTGAAGGTCTGTATCGATACCAAGACCATTTAATAAAGTAGCAGCGTCAGATTCTGCTTCCCATCCGTTCATGGATGCAAATTCTCCCTCTAACTCGCTGGCCTTGATTCCATCCTCGTCTGTGAAATCTTCCTTGGCATAGATGGCTTCTTTTTCCTTCATAATCTCGTAGAGACGGGCATTTCCCATCATAACTGTATCAAGGACCGGATATTCATCATATTTAAAATGGTCCTGCTGCAAGAAAGAAAGACGCTCTCCCGGAGTGATGATAACCTCTCCCTTGGATGGCTCTAACTGTCCGGATAAGATCTTTAAAAAGGTAGATTTACCGGCACCGTTGGCACCGATGAGACCATAGCAGTTTCCCTCGGTGAATTTGATATTAACATCCTCAAAAAGTGCCTTTTTACCTACACGAAGTGTGATATTACTTGTACTAATCATGATTATTCATCCTCTTATTTTTTATGAAAATTCTAAACTTCTTTACACATACATGGCTAATATAGCAAATGTGTTGGCAAAAGGCAAGAAAAAGATATATAATAGGAAACGTTAGTTGGAGAATCGCCGGGGTCCGAAATCAAACTTGTGGATCTTGGGTGGCCATATGAATAGGAGTGTGATTAGGATGATAAATGGAACCATGGTTTTGGAGGGAGGGTCTGTAAGAGGCTTATTTACCTCCGGAGTTTTGGATTATTTAATGGAGAAGGATGTATACTTATCCCACGTGATCGGAGTAAGTGCAGGTTCCTGCAATGCTGTGGACTATGTTTCTAAGCAGCCGGGAAGAACTAAGGACTGTATGATCCCTAAAAAAGAGGAGAATCGTTACCTCAACAGTATTCCCAAATTTGTAAAAGATAAGAGCATTATGGATATGGAGAAGATTTTTAAGGTCTATCCATATGAGACCTTCCCCTTTGATTTTGACACTTATTTTGCTTCGGAAATGAAGTGCGACACCGTTACTACCAATTGCGAGACCGGTAAGGCGGAATATATGGATGAGAGAAGTGATAAGGAACGCCTTATGAAGCTTTGTAGGGCATCCAGCAGTATGCCCTTGTTGGCCCCGGTGGTTAATATCGATGGAGTGCCTTATCTAGATGGAGGAATTGCAGATTCCATTCCGGTGGGACGTGCGTTGGAGATTGGAAATGAAAAGAATGTTTTGATCTTAACCAGAAATGCCGGTTACCGTAAGAAGGCTACCAAGAAATCAGTAGCCAAGCTTTATCAGCGCTATTATAAGAAATATCCAAATCTTGTAGAGGCAGCCATTGACCGCAATGAGGTTTATAATCAGCAATTAGCCCAGGTGGAAAAATTAGAGGAGGAAGGAAAGGTTTTTGTCCTTCGCCCACTCATCCCTACGGTTTCAAGAATTGAGCAAAATCCGGAAACTTTAACCCATTTTTATCTTCACGGCTATCGCTTGATGAAAAGACAGTTTAAGTCTCTGATGGAATATTTAGAGTCTTAAAATAAAAAGTAAAGACAAAAAAGCCCTTCTGCTTATATAGATCTTCTTAAGAGGATTTATATAAGCAGAAGGGCTTTTTGTTATATGTAGCTTTATTTCCTTAATTCGAATATCTTACTTCTTGCAGGTAGAGCCCCTTGGGATCGCAGGGGTCGCTGGCTTTTGTGCGGCCATCAAAAATTGCAGGGATCTCCTCCGGGCTTCTATTTCCCAGGCCGATGTCTATCAGGGTAGCCACAAGGATCCTTGCCATATTATGCAAAAAATCATTGGCATGGATCATGATCTGCATTTCCTCTATATCAGAGTAGATGTCAATGTCGTAAATTTCTTTTACCGTAGACTTACTCTTCTTAACCGTAGAAAAATTTTTGAAATCATGTTTTCCGATTAGGTATTCGCTGGCTTTTTGCATCATAGCCTTATCCGGAATCTGGAAACAGTGGTAAATATACTTTCTGTCAAAAACACTGGGCACATCGTCGATGGCCATGCGATAGACATAAACCTTGGAAGTGGCATTTAATTGGGCGTGGAAGCGGTCGCTCATTTCTGAAACATCGGTGATAGCAATATCCATGGGAAGATAGCGGTTTAAATAATGTTTCATATCCGCCACCCTCATCTGGCAGGAAGTTTTAAAATTAGCCACCTGCTCATAGGCATGAACTCCAACCTCCGTACGGCAGCCGCAAAAAAGCTCAATGTCTTCCTCCTGGGTCATTTTTTTGAGGACTTCAAGAATTTTATTGGAAATGGTATTGTTGGATTCTTCTCTTCCTAAGCGAGCCCATCCCTGGTAGCGGCTTCCGTCATATTCTATGGTTAACTTAATGTTTCTCATAAGTAAATCTCCTTTTTTATCTTGGATGGCAAGAAAAATCTTGCGTCTTGGCATTGTGGACATTATTAGAAACAATGCCTAATTTGAAAATAGTATAGCAAATTTTGTGTTATAATGAAAGCATTCTGGGGAAATCGAAAAATAGAAAAAAGGAGGAATTGTTTTGGAACTAATGACAATGAAAGTTGCGGATTCCATGGTAGAATCGGTGCATTTAGTCCGACCTAATCATTTGAATGCGGCAGGACGTCTCTTCGGCGGCATGCTCATGCAGTGGATTGATGAGGTGGCAGGAGTGGTAGGTAAGCGTCATGCCAGGTGCAATGTAACCACTGCCTGTGTAGACAATCTTAACTTTTTAAAAGGAGCCTATCAGAATGATCTTTTGGTGCTCCAGGGGAAACTTACCTATGTAGGAGTTACCTCTATGGTCGTCAAGGTGGATACCTATGTGGAACATATAGGTGGAAAAAGAGACCTTATGAACCGGGCCTTTCTTACCCTGGTAGCCTTAGATGAGAATGATAAGCCGGTTCCTGTAAATCGTTTGGAACTTGAGACGGACGAGGAGCGGGAGGAATGGAAGAAGGCAGAACACCGCAGAGAACTACGAAAGCTAGAGCTTGAGAGAGATTTAAGATAAGTTCCTTCATATAAAAAAATGGCAAAGAACCTGTGAAAAAGAAGAGGCTCTTTGCCATTTTTATGATCAGAGATCTGGTGCCTGCCGATTTAATACTTACATAGGCGTTTTACAGCTCGCTGGTATTTTACTTGTAGCCGCTGCATTTTAAAGCGATCCATGGTTTTTAAGTCTTCTTTTAGGTAAGCATCATAGAGACTTAGAAGATGTTTAATGCTGTAATTCCTATTTTTATACCAATTAAACAAGAGCCAGTTCATGGCCTCCGGGTACCAGTAGGCTTCTGAGATCCCATGCTTTTTTAAATAATTGGTATACTTGGTGGCCCGCTCGGAAAGCTTAGTCAGCTTGTGGGTCTTGTTATGGCTTTTAAATAAGTCTTCGCTTTCGCTTACCAGCTGATAAAGTCGTTCTGATACCTTCCAGCATCGAACCATGGGGGCATCCTTGGTGCGGCTTGTATCATCTTTTTCCGGATGCTGCAGGTCAAAGGTCTGCATCTTTGCCATGGGTGTAATGCCAAGAAGGCTTTTATCGTAATCCTTGCGGGCGTCAGGGTCGGAGAGAACCTTATAAGCCTCCAAAATCTGCTGCATCTTGTCTGTAGTATCAATGCCATGGCGCATATTAGCGTCGGGATGATATTTCTTGGCTAATTTATTCTTTGCCTGAGTGATTTCCTGGAGGGAAGCCTTAGGGTCAAGCTCCAAGATATCGTAGAAGGTTTCTGTACTCATAATTTTTCGTATCCTTATTTTCGGTCTATAGCTATGGATAGTTTACGACAATTATATAATGAAATCAATGAAGAAATGAAGTGTAAAGAAAAAATACTTGACACCCATAAGATTCTTGTTGTATGATAGCTCAGGTGATTAATGTGAATGAAATTCTTGAACAAACCTTACTCTATGATTTTTATGGAGAACTCCTGACGAATCATCAGAAAGAGATCTATGAACAATTTGTTTTAGAGGACCTATCTCTTGGAGAGATTGCCAAGGAGGCGGGGATTAGCCGCCAGGGAGTCCATGATCTGATCAAGCGTTGTGATCAGACACTCAGAGGATATGAAGAGAAGCTTCACCTTGTGGAGAAGTTTGTTTCCATTCGAGAGAAGGTCGATGAGATCAACGATCTGATAAAGGACGGGGAACCCAGTGACATGACAGGTTTTGTAAAGGAGATTCGCAGAATATCCGGCGAGATTTTGGAGGAGTTATAATATGGCATTTGACAGCTTGACAGAAAAACTGCAAAACGTTTTTAAAAATCTCAGAAATAAGGGTCGCCTGACAGAAGATGATGTAAAGGAAGCCTTAAAGGAGATCAAACGTGCACTTCTGGCAGCAGATGTTAACTTCAAGGTAGTGAAGGACTTCACGAAGAAAGTCCAGGAGAGAGCCATCGGACAGGATGTTATGAATGGTTTGAATCCGGGACAGATGGTGGTTAAGATCGTTAACGAAGAGCTGGTTAGTCTTATGGGATCTGAGACCACGGAGATAAAACTTCAGCCGGGTAAGAGTATTACTGTTCTTATGATGGCAGGTCTTCAGGGAGCAGGTAAGACAACCACAACAGCAAAGCTTGCAGGTAAGTTTAAGCTTAAGGGAAAGAAACCCTTGTTAGTAGCCTGCGATGTTTATCGTCCGGCTGCAATTAAGCAGTTGCAGGTCAACGGTGAGAAGCAGGGCGTAGAGGTTTTCTCCATGGGAGATTCTCATAAGCCTGCAAACATTGCCAAAGCCGCTTTGGAGCATGCCCAGAAGAACGGCCATAATCTTGTGATTTTGGATACCGCCGGTCGTCTTCATATTGATGAGGATATGATGGGAGAACTTCAGGAGATCAAGCAAGCGGTTACTGTACACCAGACCATCTTGGTAATTGATGCCATGACCGGTCAGGATGCAGTGAATGTTGCCAAGGAATTTGACGAGAAGATCGGCATTGACGGTGTGATCGTCACAAAGCTTGACGGCGATACCAGAGGTGGTGCGGCCCTTTCCGTTAAGGCCGTTACAGGAAAGCCTATTCTCTATGTAGGTATGGGAGAGAAACTTTCGGATCTGGAACAATTTTATCCGGACCGTATGGCATCCCGTATTCTTGGCATGGGAGATGTGCTGACCCTTATTGAGAAGGCAGAAGCAGAGATCGATGAGGAAAAAGCCAAGGCTATGACTCAGAAGCTTAAGAAGGCTCAGTTTGATTATGACGATTATTTAGAAAGTATGAGTCAGATGCGAAACATGGGAGGCCTTGGAAGTATCATGAACATGCTGCCTGGTTTAGGAAGTATGGGCGGCAACATGATGAAGGGCATGAACATGGACGAGGAGCAGACTTCTCAGGCAGAGAAGAATATGGCTCGCATGGAAGCTATGATCCGGTCTATGACACCGGAGGAGAGAGCAAATCCGGACCTTATCAATCCATCCAGAAAACATCGAATCGCCAAGGGAGCCGGGGTAGATATCAGCGAAGTCAACCGTATGGTGAAATCTTTTAATGAGATGCGCAAGATGATGAAGCAGTTTGGAAAGGCCGGTAAGCGAGGCAAGTTTAAATTTCCATTTTAATAAATGACAAGAGACATTTATTGGTGGAAGAAATGAATTAGGTATACTGCGATTATCGCATTATATATATGAACGCGAAGATTACTCGCGAAAGAAGTTTATAATTAATATTTTATGGAGGTGCATACACATGGCAGTAAAAATCAGATTAAGAAGAATGGGACAGAAGAAGGCTCCTTTTTATAGAATCATCGTTGCAGATTCTAGATCACCAAGAGATGGAAAGTTCATCGACGAGATCGGAACTTATGATCCAAACTGTGATCCAAGCGCAATCAGCGTAGATGAGGAAGCAGCTAAGAAGTGGTTAGCAAACGGAGCTCAGCCTACAGAAGTAGTAAATAAGATTTTTAAAGCAGCTGGTATTGAAAAATAATAGATGCTTCGGAGGTGCACTATGAAAGAATTAGTTGAAGTAATTGCGAAAGCATTAGTCGATGATCCTGAAAGTGTAGTTGTAACCGAACGTGAAGAGCGAGAAAATACTGTCCTGGAAGTACGTGTAGCTGATTCTGATATGGGAAAGGTTATCGGAAAACAGGGTCGCATTGCAAAGGCAATCCGCTCAGTTGTTAAGGCAGCTGCAGCTAAGGAAGATAAGAAAGTTTCTGTTGATATTTTAGATTAATGGAACGAAAAGTATAAGATAAGGACAGGCTGTAAGGTCTGTCCTTATTTACTAAAAAGGAAAGCCGGATGCTTTTGAAGGAATAGATGAAGGCTTATATGGAGGATTTAAGATGGAGCAAATGTTGCAGGTAGGAGTAATTACAGCGACCCACGGGATCCGCGGAGAAGTAAAGGTATATCCCACCACGGACGATGCCACCAGATTTGATGATTTAAAACAAGTAATTCTTGACGCAGGAAAGCAACAGATCCCCTTGGAAATTCAAAGTGTAAAATATTTTAAGCAGTTTGTAATCCTAAAATTTAAGGGGATTGATAATATAAATGACATTGAACGCTATAAAAGATGCCCTCTTTTGATAAATAGAGAGGATGCGGTGGATTTGGAAGAAGATGAATATTTTATAGCAGATATTATGGGAATGGAAGTATATACGGAGGACGGCAGCCTTTTTGGGACTTTGAAAGATGTCATGGAGACCGGCGCCAACGATGTATATGTAATAGATAGTAAGGACCACGGGGAGGTACTGATTCCGGCTATTAAGGAATGCATTTTAAATGTAGATGAGGAGGCCGGAAAGATCACCATCCACCTGATGGAAGGCCTGCTATAAGTTTTTTGAGCTTAATGAGGAAAAAAATAGATGAATTTTTATATTATGACATTGTTTCCGGATATGGTGCGGGACGGCCTTAATACCAGCATTATCGGAAGGGCTGTAAACAAGGGACTCTTATCCGTGGATGCCATTAACATCAGAGATTATGCTTTTAACAAACACCAGAGCGTAGATGATTATCCCTACGGTGGAGGGGCCGGCATGCTGATGCAGGCAGAGCCTGTATATCAGACCTATAAGGCCATTCAGGAAAAGACGGGAAAGAAAAATCTTCGTACCGTATTTTTATCTCCCCAGGGAAAGACCTTCAACCAGTCCATGGCCGAAGAATTTGCAAAGGAAGAGGATTTGGTCTTCCTATGTGGACACTATGAGGGTGTGGACGAGAGGGTCCTGGAGGAGATTGTTACAGACTATGTCTCCATCGGAGATTATGTTCTCACAGGAGGAGAACTTCCTGCTATGATCATGGTGGATTGTATTTCCAGGCTGATCCCGGGTGTGCTTCACAATGACGTGTCTGCGGAGTTTGAGAGTTTTCAGGGAAACCTCCTAGAATATCCGCAATATTCTAGGCCGGAAGTATGGCATGAGAAGGCTGTGCCGCCTATTTTGATGTCAGGTCACCATGCCAATATTGAAAAATGGAGAAGAGAGCAGTCTGTGATCCGGACAGCTAAAAACCGGCCGGATTTACTTGCCGGGGCAGAGCTTAGCAAACAAGAGGAAGAATTGGCAAGAAAAATTCTGGAAGAGCAAGCAGAAGCTTAAAAATAAGCTGGGAATAGAGAAATTAATGCTTGTAAAGCAAGATAAAATATGATATTATATGGCTTGTTGTGAAGAAATAGATGGTCCTCTGGTACCAAGGGTATTAAGAACATCCAATATTACTAAGGAGGTCACACACATGAACGATATTATTAAGAATATTGAAGCAGCTCAGGTAAAAGAAGTTGCAGAATTTCACGTAGGAGATACTGTTAAAGTATACGGAAAGATCAAAGAGGGAAACCGCGAAAGAGTACAGGTATTCGAAGGAACCGTACTTAAGAGACAGGGCGGTGGAGCTAGAGAGACATTTACAGTTAGAAAGACTTCTAACGGAGTAGGTGTTGAGAAGACTTGGCCATTACACTCACCAAACGTAGAGAAGATCGAAGTAGTAAGAAGAGGTAAAGTAAGAAGAGCTAAATTATTCTACTTAAGAGACCGCGTTGGTAAGAAGGCAAAGGTTAAAGAGTTAGTTAAATAAGAAACTATGGAAAAGGACAACTACATCATGTTAGTTGTCCTTTTTAAGCATCAGGGAAAAGAGAGATGCTTAAAAAGGTGGTAGTATGGCGAGAAAGAGAAAGTATCAGCGTAGAAAGCCGCAGAATGCAAAGTATAAGAAGCTGCAAAAAAAGCTGAAAAAGAATGTGAAAAAATGGCATCCGGATTTTGGAATTTTAAAAGTTGTGGTGATCTGGATTTTCAAAATTGCCTTAGTATGCTTTCTGGCTTTTGTGGCCGTTTGGTATTATGGTCAGAAGATCAGTATTGTAGGAGACTCCATGAATCCGGTGCTTTATAACGGAGATGTCGTGCTGGTAAATAGGGTTACCTATAACGCTTCCAGTCCCAAGAGGGGAGACATTATTATATTCAAACCTAAGGGAAACGAGCGAGAGCAGTATTACGTGAAGCGTATTGTGGGACTTCCGGGGGAGACCTTACAGATCATAGAAAACCGCATTTATATTAACGGTGAAAAATTAGAAGAAGACTACGAAGTTAGCAAGATTGACGATGTAGGAATCGCGGGGGAGGAAATTACCCTGGGAAACGATGAATACTTTGTCTTGGGAGACAATCGTGCAAGTAGCGAAGACAGCAGGAATGCTGATATCGGACTGGTAAAAAGAGACTATATCTATGGAAAAGCCTGGTACATTTCCTCTCCGGGTAAGCATAGAGGATTTATAGAGTAGGAGGCAGATTATGCATTTTCAATGGTATCCGGGTCATATGACGAAAGCAAAGCGTATGATGCAGGAAAATATGAAACTCATTGACTTGGTGATTGAGCTTGTGGATGCAAGAGTCCCCTTAAGCAGCAGGAATCCGGACATTGATGAGTTGGGAAAAAATAAGGCCCGAATGATCTTGTTAAATAAGTCGGACATGGCAGAAGAGAAGTGGAATGATGCCTGGACGGAATATTTTAAGGCTAAGGGTTATCACGTGGTGAAGGTAAATTCTAAGAAGGGTACAGGGATTAAGTCTATTCAGGGTGTGATTGCCGAGGCCTGCAAGGAGAAAATCGAGAGAGACAGAAAAAGAGGAATCTTAAACCGTCCCGTCAGGGCCATGGTTGTAGGAATTCCAAATGTTGGAAAGTCTACCTTCATCAATGCTTTAGCAGGAAAGGCTGCAGCCAAAACCGGGAACAAGCCGGGGGTTACCAAGGGAAAACAGTGGATCCGCCTAAATAAATCTGTGGAACTTTTGGATACGCCGGGAATTTTATGGCCCAAGTTTGAGGACCAGGAAGTGGGATTAAGGCTGGCCTTTATTGGTTCTATTAAGGATGAAATTTTAAATACTGAAGAACTGGCGGCAGAACTGATCTCATTTATGAACCAGAATTACAGGGGAATCTTGGAAGAAAAGTACAGCATTGAAGGCCATGAGAATGCTTATGTAATGCTGGAACAAATTGCAGAAAGCAGACATTGCCTGGTGCGGGGCAGCGAGTTGGATACAGAAAAGGCAGCCGGCCTTCTTTTGGATGATTTTAGAAATGGCCGTATCGGAAGATTTACCTTAGAGTATCCACAGGCTTCAACGGAAGAAGAGACAGAGGAAGCAACAAAGGAAGTGTAAGAAGTGGCAAGACGAGACAAGGAGCCTAGTGTGGCAAGAGAACTTTTGAGTTGGATCTTTTATCTTCTGATCATTGTGGTCTTAACCTATGGGGTGGTAACTTATGTAGGACAGAGAACCCGGGTGAGTGGGTCCTCCATGGAGACCACCTTAAGTGACGGAGATAACCTTATTGTAGATAAATTAAGCTATCATTTTCATGAGCCGAAACGCTTTGATATTGTAGTATTCCCTTATCGCTATGAGGACAATACCTATTATATCAAGCGGATCATCGGACTCCCGGGAGAGACGGTTCAGGTGGTCAATGGCTATGTATATATTGACGGAGAGCTTTTGACCTCAGATATCTACGGGGCCGAGCTTATGGAAGATGCCGGAACTGCAGAAAATCCCATTACTCTGGGAGCGGATGAGTATTTTGTTTTGGGTGACAACCGAAACCATAGCTCTGACAGCAGGGACCCGGCGGTAGGACTCATTACCAGAAGCGAACTTATGGGAAGAGCCTGGGTGCGTATTTATCCCTTTGACAAGCTGGGAATGATCAAGCACGAATAAAAGTAAAGAAAAAAAGAAAGAGCCGGACAGCATGAATAAAAGAGAAGAAGAAAGAGCAAAAAAGCAGCAGGAAAAGCTAGAGAAAGAGTTGGCCCGCCTAGAGACCATGAAGGAATTTGAGCGGGAATATGACTACTGCCAGTATATTTGCGGCATTGACGAGGTGGGAAGAGGACCCTTGGCAGGACCGGTGGTGGCAGGTGCAGTTATCCTTCCAAAAGGCGAAACCATTCTTTATCTTAATGATTCCAAGAAGCTTTCTGAGAAAAAAAGGGAGGCCCTCTATGAGGAAATCATGGACAAGGCATATGCTACAGGCATCGGGATAGTAGGGCCCGAGCGAATCGATGAGATCAATATTTTGCAGGCAACCTACGAGGCCATGCGACAGGCTATTGGCAATCTAAAAGTCCGCCCGGATCTTTTGCTAAATGATGCTGTAACCATTCCGGAGGTCGATATTCCCCAGGTTCCTATTATCAAGGGAGATGCAAAAAGTGTCTCCATTGCAGCTGCCAGCATTATTGCCAAGGTTACAAGAGACCGAATGATGGTGGAATATGATAAGACCCTGCCGGGATATGATTTTGCAAGCAACAAAGGCTATGGAACCAAGGCCCACATGGAAGCTTTAAGAAAATTGGGGCCAACGCCAATTCACAGAAGGAGCTTTATAAAGAATATTATTCATGGAGAAGCAGAATAAAAGAAGCCTAGGGACAGCCTATGAAAAAAAGGCAGGGGCTTACCTGGAAGCAGAAGGATATGAGATCCTGGAATATAATTTCAGATATTCCAGAGGAGAAATCGACATTATCGCAAGAGATGGAGACTACCTGGTCTTTTGTGAGGTCAAGTATCGGAAGGACCCGAAAGCCGGCCATCCGGCAGAGGCTGTGGACCTTAGAAAGCAAAGAAAAATTTCTCGATGCGCGCTTTATTATATTACAATTCATCAGTTAGAAAATTTGCCTTGCAGATTTGATGTGGTGAGCATTGAGGGTGAAAAAATCGACTTATTTAAGAACGCATTTGACTATGTAGGATAGGAGGGTGAGAAAAGGATGAAGCTTGAAATTCATTATAAAAATAAAAAATCCATATTTCGAGAGAGAGAAGAATACGGGGTGCCTTTTTTGACCTATCCTATGTTTGAGGAGACAGGCCTTGTAAATCATGGATTTTCCACTAGATTTGGCGGGGTCAGCAAGGGATATTGCAGCAGCATGAATATCAGTACCAGCAGGGGAGATGACCCGGAGGATGTGAAGGAAAACATCAGACGTATGGCCAGGGCCTTAGGGGTCCATCCTGAGGATTTTACCTATACCAATCAGACTCACACGACCCATGTGGAAGTGGTAGGAGCAGAGGACAAGGGGAAGACTTTTCCGGAAACCGATGGCCTTATTACGAATGTCCCGGGAATCTGCCTGGTGACTTTTTATGCAGACTGTGTGCCCTTGTATTTTCTGGATCCTGTAAAAAAAGTCATCGGCCTTAGCCATTCCGGATGGCGGGGCACGGTTGGAAAAATGGGCAAGGTTACGGTGGACAAGATGGTGGGAACTTTTGGCTGTAATCCTAAAGATATCTTGGCAGCAGTCGGGCCTTCCATTTGTCAGGACTGCTATGAAGTCAGCGAGGATGTGATCCTTAAGTTTAAAGAAGCCTTTCCTGAGAGTCTGTGGGACAAGCTTTTTTATCAAAAAGAGGATCAAAAGGAGCAGGGGAAATATCAATTAAATCTCTGGGAGGCTAATCGACAGATTTTTTTGGAAGCAGGAATTAAGGAGGACCATATGGCCATCACAAATGCCTGCACCCATTGTAATCCGGAAGTCTTCTTTTCCCACAGAACTACAGGAAATCAGAGAGGAAATGTCAGTGCTTTCTTGGCATTGAAGGAATAAGGAGGAGCTGTGCAATGACAGAAACAACAGAACAGGTTGCTGAGGTCACCCAGGAGACCGTGGATGAGGTGAATGCCTTTGTACAATATTTTCAGGATAGCATTCCCGGCTTGATCGGTTTTAGTGTAAAGGTTTTGATAGCCCTTGTGGTTTTCGCAATCGGAAGATTTATCATTAAATGGATCCGTAAAATCGTAAGGAAATCTTTGGAGCGATCTTCTATTGATAAGGGGGCGGAGCAGTTTATTGATTCCCTCCTGAAATTTGGTCTTTATCTACTTTTGATCTTCAGCATCGCCGTTAATCTGGGAGTAGATACAGCCTCCGTGGCAGCCCTCTTAGCTTCCGGTGGTGTGGCGATTGGTTTGGCGGTCCAGGGGAGCTTATCCAACCTGGCCGGAGGAGTTATTATCCTTGTCTTAAAACCCTTCGTTGTAGGAGACTATATTTTCGAATCAGCGACCAATTATGAAGGTACGGTAAAGGAGATTCGAATTTTTCATACCAAGCTTACCACTCTGGATAATAAGGAAATCATAATGCCCAACGGAACCTTGGCAAATTGTACCATTGTAAATGCCAATAAGCGAGACGAGAGAAAATTAGACCTTCGGGTGACGGTTTCCTATGAGGCAGACCTAAGAGAAGCAAAAAGAGTATTAAAAAAGGTTTTGACCGATGATCCGGAAGTTTTAAAGGATCATGAGATTCTTGTCTTTGTCAACGACTTAAAGGACAGTGCGGTGGAAATTGGTCTTCGGGCAGATGTGAAAACAGAAGCCTACTGGGATACCAGGTGGCGGATTCTTGAAAATGCCAAGCTTGCCTTGGACGAAAATCAGATCGAAATTCCATATCCGCAATTGACCATCCATTATCCAAATCAGCTTGACAAGGCTAAATAATCTGTTTATAATTCAATCTGTCGGTTTTATTTTTTTCCGACAGATTTATGCTGGAATAGCTCAGTTGGTAGAGCACTTCACTCGTAATGAAGGGGTCGTCGGTTCAAGTCCGATTTCCAGCTTTTTTTCATTGCTGTAAAGAGAACATGGGAGGTTCCTTGGTTGGGCAATGTATTTGAGGGAGAGTTTGAATTAATAAGGAGGCTTATAGTGAAAAAACGTAATTTGAGACTTGCCGGAATCATCGGTACAAGAGCCTTAACAGGAATCCTTGTAGCGATTTTTTTAGTTTCTAGCCCTGTTTTGGCAGATGAGATTACAGATGCGGGGCAGTGGCAGGAAGCTGCAGAAGAAAGCACAGAGGAAACAGTTCGACCTTCAGCAAGATTGGTGGATGGCACAGGGACATTTGTGGAGGTATCGGATGAAGTCTGGGCTCTGATCGAGAGCCAGGAGATCTGGTATGATGAGGCAACAGGATTTCTTAAGGATACTGCAACGGGAGCCTATGTAGATCCCTTGAAGGGCGATCGGGTAAGTAGTCTTCCAAGCAACAAAGCGACCGATAAGACAGAGGAAAATCAAAATAAGGATTCCTCCACAGAGGTAAGTTCAGAATCCAAGACAGAGGATAGCTCTAAGGAGCAAAAGGAAGAGGAAACTACAGAGGACCAGCAGGAAAGTTCGGAGAGTAAGGAAGAAGCCTCTGAGTCTAAGGAAGAGGAGACGGAAGCTGAAAAGGAAGAGAATAGCGGAAGCAATGAAGAGCTTATTGCAAGCCAGAACATTGTAGCAGCACCGGAGATCTATCAGGACTTTCGCTTTTGGCAGATCACAAAGAAGTATTCCTTTGCAAAGAAAGATAATACGCTGATTTTAGAGGAGATCCCGTCAGAGAAGGCCGGTCAAAGCCAGGCAGACGTTCGGGTTGTAGGAAGTCTTTCAAAGAAGGCAGTAGCCTATGTGATTAAAGAAGTGAATGATAACTGGCTCTATGTAGAGTCAGGAACTGCAAGAGGATTTGTAAAAAAATCCGATATGTATACCGGCCAGGAGGCAAAGAAGGTTTTAAAGGCCTATGAGAAGAAGGCAAAGAAGCTGGCTAAGAAGAATAAGAAAAGTTATCAGGGAATTGACAGTGTGGTAAAGCTGGCTGTCACCAAGATCCCTGCCTCAGACAATCAGGCCTTTACTTACCTTCGGGCTACTACAAATCAGACGCTGGTAAGTAAGGATTATGCCTTGGTAAATAGCCAGGTGTCTAAAACTACAGGAAGTTCTTACATGAATATCTATGATTCCAAGGATACCGGAGGAAACATAGTAGGCAGCTTAAGGGAAGGCGGTCTTTGCTATATTCTTGCAGACAAGACCGGCGACTGGGTTTATATTGAATCCGGGGATGTAAGAGGATTTGTAAAGAAAGAATTCCTGACAATGGGAGATGAGGCCAAACTTAAGGTGACCCAGGCAGGGGAGGATTCCTTTGCGACAGCTACAGAGCTTGTAGAATCTAAGGAAAATAAAGCCCTCTACTATACCTTGACTTCTGTAAAAGAAGCATCCAAGGGAAGTGCTGTTCGAAATGCGATTCTGGAATTTGCCTCTCAGTTCGTGGGCAATCCTTATGTATGGGGCGGTACCAGCCTGACAGAGGGAGCGGATTGTTCCGGATTTGTACAGCAGATTTATTTAAATTTTGGCTATTCCTTACCTCGAGTGGCGGAGGACCAGGCCCAGTATGGCATGCAGATTCCCGTGGAGGATGCAGCCCCCGGAGATTTGATCTTCTATGCGGAGAATGGTTACATTTACCATGTAGTCATGTATGCGGGAGATGGAAAAACCATAGAGGCAGCCAATGAAGATGTAGGAATCATCTATGGAAATGTAGACCAGACAGACGCCGTATGGGCTACCAGAATCTTAGATGATGATGAGACTACAGCGACGGAAAGTTTGACAGGCGGAAATTTATTCCAAGGAAGTACTTCCAATACATCCATCTTTGGGTTATAATAAGTGAGAACTACGAGGCGGTAGATAACATTCGGTTATCTGCCGCCCTTTTTTTGGCCTGATTTTTGGACTTAGGTACGAAAAATTGTATACAAAAATACAAGAATCCATTGACACACGTATTTTTTGTTGCTAAAATGCAGACAAGGTAAAAAATAGGAGGTATTCAAAATGCTTAAAGGATTTAAAAACGCAGTTGATGTAGATTTTACGGTTCCGGAGAACCGCAAGAAGATGGAAGAAGCTTTTGCACAGATCGATAAAGAGATCGGAAGCGTATATCCTCTGATTATTGGTGGCGAGAGAATTGAGACTGAGAAGAAGATTACGTCTATAAATCCTGCCAACAAAGAAGTGCTTGGTTATGCATGTTCTTGTACACAGGAATTAGCCGAGAAGGCAATTCTTACTGCACAGGAAGCATTTAAGACATGGAGCGTAACTCCGGTAGAAGAGAGAGTTCGTTGCTTAAAGAAGTTAGCTACTCTTTTGATTGAGAATCGTTTCTACATTGATGCATGGAACGTTTTAGAGAGTGGTAAGAAGTGGGATGAGGCTGACGGAGAATTATGCGAGCAGTTAGACTTCATCAATTCTTATGCAATGCATATGCTGAAGCTGGATGAAGGCTTAGAGTTAGTACCTACCGATGAATATACAAAATGTATCTATATCCCAATTGGTGTCGGTGTGGCTGTTCCACCGTGGAACTTCCCGATCTCCCTTATGGGTGGTATGATCGCATCTTCTGTTGTAACAGGAAATGCTATGGTTGTAAAACCATCTTCCAACACACCAATCTGTGGATACAAGTTTATCGAGCTTTGCGAGAAGGCCGGAATCCCTGCAGGTGTTGTTAACTTTATTCCGGGATCCGGAGCAGAGATCGGAGATTATATCGTAGATCATCCGCTTACCAGATTCATTAACTTTACCGGATCTAAGGCTGTTGGATGCCGTATTAACGAGCGTGCTGCAAAGATCAACCCGGGACAGAAGTGGATCAAGAGAGTCGTAGCTGAGATGGGTGGAAAGAATGCTATCATCGTAGACTCTTCTGCAAATATTAAGAAGGCTGCTCAGGGAGTTGCAAGCTCTGCATTTACCTTCCAGGGACAGAAGTGTTCTGCTTGCTCAAGAGCTATCGTTTTAAGCGATGTTTATGATGAGTTTGCAGCAGCAGTTGTTGAGGAAGCTAAGAAGTTAAAAGCAGATCAGGGATCCGGAAGAGAAGATCACGTTATGGGACCTGTTATTGACAAGGCAGCTTACGACAGCATTACCGGATATATTGAAGTTGCAAGAGAAGAAGGAGACATCGTCTTTGGTGGCACTTACAGTGATGAAGTTGGATATTATATCGATCCTACTGTAGTTCTTAATATTAAGAGAGATGCAAGAATTGCAAATGAAGAGATCTTTGGACCTGTACTTGCAGTGATCAAGGTAGATTCCTTCGAGGAAGCTTTGGATGTTGCAAATCAGACAGAGTATGGTCTTACAGGATCTGTTTACAGTGAGAACCGTGCAAATATCAGAAAAGCCAAGGTAGAATTTAACGTAGGTAACTTATACTTTAACCGTAAGTCTACCGCAGCAGTTGTTCTTCAGCATCCATTTGGCGGATTTAACATGTCCGGAACCGATGCTAAGACAGGAACTCCGGATTATCTTACAAACTTCTTAAACCTGAAGTCTGTAACAGAGGATCTTACAGATTAATAAAAGAAATCCGGCAGATGACTTTGCCTGATGAAAATAGGATAAAAGCGGCCGTTGCCTTTATAAGGACAGCGGTCGCTTTCTTATATATAGACTCTTAGTTTTTATATATAGACTCTCAGTTTTTATATAATAGAAAATTAGGTCTTGTCACTTCTTATAAGAAAGGTTAAGATAGAGAACAAATGTAAGATGATAAAATCTGAAAACGGAGTGATTGCCTATGAATTATCAGAAGGAACTGGATAAGATTATTGCAAAATTAGAGTCTGAGAAAAAAACAGCCACCCTTCTTTTACATAGCTGTTGCGCCCCCTGCAGTAGTTATGTCTTGGAGTATTTAAGTCAATATTTTAAGATTACAGACTTTTTTTATAATCCAAATATTGATCCGGAGAGTGAGTATACCAAGCGGATCGTCGAATTACAGCGCCTGATCGATCACATGCCTATGAAGCATCCGGTCTCCTTCCTTGCAGGACCCTATGACAGGGATAAATTCTACGTCATGGCTCAGGGACTAGAGAAGGTCAAAGAAGGGGGAGAGCGGTGTTTTCGCTGCTATGAGCTTCGCCTTAGGGAGGCGGCTAGACTGGCGGCGGAAGGTGGCTATGATTATTTTACAACCACCCTTAGCATCAGCCCCCACAAGAATGCTGCCAAGTTAAATGAGATCGGGAACCGCTTGGGAGAGGAATATGGAGTGGCCTATCTTCCCTCGGATTTTAAGAAGAAAAATGGTTTTAAACGGTCCATCGAGCTTTCGGCAAAGTATAATCTGTATCGACAGAATTATTGTGGATGTATTTTCTCCAAGATGGAAGCAAAATGATATTTTTCCCAGATGGAAGCAATTTGATACTTTGCATAAAAAGAAAAGTGTGATAAAATCAAATGCAGTTATGCACACTGTGAAATGTTAGTGCAGTAAAGTGTATGGAATATAAATAGGAAGAAGGTAAGCATATGGCACAGTTATGGGGTGGCCGTTTCACCAAGGAGACGGACCAGCTGGTTTATGATTTCAATGCCTCAATCACCTTTGACAAGCGTTTTTACAAGCAAGATATCAGAGGAAGCATTGCACATGTAACCATGCTTGCAAAACAGGGAATTCTGACAGAAGAAGAGAAGACCCAGATTATTGAAGGATTAGAGGGGATTCTCGCAGATGTAGAATCCGGAGCCTTAGAGATTACAAATAAATACGAAGATATTCATAGCTTCGTGGAGGCAAACTTAATCGATCGTATCGGAGATCCGGGCAAGAAACTTCATACGGGACGCAGCCGAAATGATCAGGTAGCTTTAGATATGAAGCTCTATACCAGGGATGAGATCAAGGTCTTAAATGACTTGCTAAAGGAACTCTTAGAGACCTTGCTTGCTATTATGGAGGCCAATACAGAGACTTATATGCCGGGATTTACTCATCTTCAGAAGGCCCAGCCTATTACCCTGGCCCACCATATGGGTGCTTATTTTGAAATGTTTAAGAGAGACCATGAGCGCATGGTAGACATTTTAAAGCGGATGAATACCTGTCCTTTAGGATCGGGAGCCCTTGCAGGAACAACCTATCCACTGGATAGAGATTATACAGCCGAGCTTTTGGACTTTGACGGACCGACCTTAAATAGTATGGACGGAGTTTCTGACAGAGACTACTTGTTAGAACTTTTATCTGCTCTTTCTACAGTTATGATGCACCTTAGCAGATTTTCTGAGGAAGTCATCATCTGGAACTCCAACGAGTACCAGTTTGTGGAGATTGACGATGCCTACAGTACCGGAAGCAGTATTATGCCACAGAAAAAGAATCCGGATATTGCAGAGCTTGTAAGAGGAAAGACCGGTCGTGTATATGGAGCCATGAATGCCTTCTATACAAGCATGAAGGGAATTCCTTTGGCATATAATAAGGATATGCAGGAAGACAAGGAGTGGGCCTTCGATGCCATTGATACGGTCAAGGGATGTCTTCAATTGTTTACCGGCATGTTAAGGACCATGAAATTTAACAAGGCCCGCATGAAAGACAGTGCAAGACATGGATTTACCAATGCTACAGACGCAGCAGATTATTTGGTAAATCATGGTGTTCCATTTAGAGATGCCCATGGAATCGTAGGCCAGTTGGTACTTCTTTGTATTGAAAAGAAGATTGCCCTGGATGAACTTCCTTTGGAGGAGTACAAGAAGATCTCCCCGGTATTTGAGGAGGATATCTATGATGCCATTAGTTTGGAGACCTGTGTAAGCAAGCGTCTTACCATCGGCGCTCCAAGTAAAGAGGCCATGGAAAAGAGCCTTGCAATCAACAAGGCCTACATGGAAGACTATCAATAAAACACTTATAAATTGCTGATTGTAATTTAATTTTTACATAGAAAGGAAGAGAGTTAAGATGGATCAGAAGTTAAGAGTAGGTATTTTAGGAGCAACCGGAATGGTAGGTCAGAGATTTATTTCCCTCCTGGAGAACCACCCATGGTTTGAGGTAGTAACTGTGGCAGCAAGCCCGAGATCTGCCGGAAAAACCTATGAGGAAGCAGTTGGAGACCGTTGGAAAATGACGACTCCTATGCCGGAAGCTGTAAAGAAGCTGGTAGTTTTAAATGTAAATGAAGTAGAGAAGGTAGCAGATACTGTAGATTTCGTATTTAGTGCCGTAGATATGTCTAAGGAAGAAATCAAGGCTATCGAGGAAGCTTATGCAAAGACAGAGACTCCTGTAGTTTCTAACAACAGTGCCCACAGATGGACACCGGATGTACCTATGGTAGTGCCGGAGATCAATGCAGAGCATTTTGAAGTCATCAAGGACCAGAAAAAGAGACTGGGAACTACACGCGGATTTATCGCTGTAAAGCCAAACTGCTCTATCCAGAGTTATGCGCCTTGCCTTGCAGCATGGAAAGAATTTGGACCAAAGGAAGTTGTAGCAACTACTTATCAGGCGATTTCCGGAGCAGGTAAAACCTTTAAAGATTGGCCGGAGATGGTGGAAAATATTATCCCATATATCGGAGGAGAGGAAGAAAAGAGCGAGCAGGAGCCACTTCGTGTACTTGGTAAAGTGGAAAATGGTGTCATCGTGAAAGCAGAGCTTCCAAAGATCACCTGCCAGTGCGTTCGTGTGCCGGTATTAAATGGTCATACTGCAGCTGTATTTATCAACTTTGAGAAGAAGCCGACCAAGGAGCAGCTGATCGAAAAATTAGTAACCTTCAAGGGCTTCCCACAGGAGGCAGAGCTTCCAAGCGCACCAAAGCAGTTTATTCGTTACATGGAAGAGGACAACCGTCCGCAGGTACAGTTAGACGTAGATTATGAGAAGGGAATGGGCGTATCCATCGGACGTCTCCGTGAAGATAGCATGTTTGATTTCAAATTTATCGGACTTTCTCATAATACAGTTCGTGGAGCAGCAGGTGGAGCCGTACTTTGTGCCGAGGCGCTGACAGCCAAAGGATATATCCAGGCCAAATAAGAAATAAAAGCAAGAAAATATATGTAAAGAGTATGCTTGTAGAGTCTCTCCTAAAGAGGGATTTTACAAGCATTTTTCTTTTCTCATAAGTAGGGGAGTGGTATAATATTGAAAATAAAATGTGAATATTAAGGGGGACCTCTATGAATAAGAAAATTTACAATTATGCACAGAATCGTGAACTATCCTGGCTTCGATTTGATCAGAGAGTATTGGAGGAGGCCCAGGATCCTACCGTTCCCCTTTTGGAGCGTATGAAATTTGTGGCGATTTTCACCAGTAATCTGGATGAATTCTTTATGATCCGGGTAGGAAGTTTATTTGATATGGTCCATACCGATGCAGGCGCCAAGGACAGCAGAACCGGTATGACACCCAAGGAGCAGTTGGATAAGATTTTTGAGGCGGTAGCTCCCCTTTATAAGGAGAGGGACAGGACCTATACGGAAATTAAAAAGCAGCTGCATCCCTATGGAATCTGCGGCCTGGATTTTAAGGAATTGGAGCCTTCGGAGAAAAAATATGTAAAGAAATATTTTAAGGAGCAGATTCTTCCCATCCTGTCGCCCCAGATCGTGGATGCCAACCATCCCTTTCCTCATTTGATGAATAAGGAAATCTATGTGACGGCAACCTTAAATAGTAATAAGGAGAACAAGATGATGCTGGGCCTTGTGCCGGTGCCATCCTTTGTCTCTGATATTTTATATCTTCCGGGCCATGACATTCGCTACATCCGAATGGAAAAAGTGATTATGGAACATTTGAACCTGGTTTTTGAAAAATACCAGGTATCCAATCCTAATTATATCTGTGTTACAAGAAATGCAGATATCGCCCCTGACGATGAGGCTTTGGAAGTCAGTGATGATTTCCGTTATCTTATGAAGGAGACCCTGCACAAGAGACGCCGTATGGCAGTGGTGCGTTTGGAAGTGGCCGAGAAACTAAGTCCCCAGCAGGAGGCCTTTTTCTGCGAGAAATTTAAGATTGAACCCAAGCAGATCTTCCGTACCAAGATGCCTATGAAATTGGACTATATCTTTGCCATTGCAGGTAATCTGCCGGAGGCTATGAAGCGGTCCTTAATTTACCCTGCCTTCTCGCCCCAGCCATCACCGGCTGTGACAGAAGGTAGCCTGATGCGTCAGATCAGAAAGAAGGATCTTTTATTGTTCTATCCATATGAGAGTATGAATCCCTTCTTAAACCTAATCAAAGAAGCTTCCACAGACCCCAATGTATTGACGATTAAGATCACCATCTACCGCCTGGCAAAGAAGGCGAGACTGGTGGAATATTTATGTGCGGCTGCGGAAAATGGCAAGGATGTTACGGTCTTAATTGAACTTCGTGCCAGATTTGATGAGCAAAATAATATTGACTGGTCCGAGCGCTTAGAAGAGGCGGGATGTCGCGTGATCTACGGATTTGAGGGCTATAAGGTCCACTCCAAGCTCTGTCTTATCACCTACCGCCACCGCAATGATATCCAATATATTACCCAGGTGGGGACCGGAAATTACAATGAGAAGACGGCAGCTATGTATACAGACTTGTCCCTTATGACGGCAGATCCCCGGATTGGAAAGGATGCGGCAGAATTCTTTAAGAATATGTCCATCGGAAATTTGGATGGAATTTATGACTACCTTTTGGTATCCCCAACCAGCTTAAAGCCTAGAATCCTACATTTGATGGATGAGGAGATTCAAAAGGGAAGTAATGGACGAATTATTATGAAAATGAATTCCCTGACCGATAAGGACTTTATGAATAAGGTTTCTGAGGCTTCCTGCGCAGGGGTCAAGGTAGACCTGATTGTACGAGGAATCTGCTGCTTACTGCCCGGCATTCCGGGATATACGGAAAATGTCCGGGTAATGAGTGTGGTAGGAAGATTTTTGGAGCATCCCAGAATCTTCAGTTTTGGAAAGGGACCCGGCCAGAAAATCTATATCGGATCTGCAGATATGATGACCCGCAATACAGAAAAACGTGTGGAGGTTGCCTGCCCGATTTTGGATGAATCCATAAAAAAACAAATTAACCACTATCTTCATGTCATGCTTAGTGATAATATAAAGGGAAGAGTCATGCAGCCTAACGGAACTTATCGCAAAGTCATCGGAGGAGAACAATTGGTAGATTCCCAGGATGTATTTATTAAGGAGGCCCTGCATGCAAAGCGTCCAGAACCTAAGAAAAAATCGAATGTGTTAGATAGGATTCGGGTGCTCTTGAAAAAATAGAAGGAGTATTTATTTCCTATGGGGAAAGCACTGTATATTGCAGAGAAGCCAAGCGTTGCTAAGGAGTTTGCCAGCGCTTTGCATATGAATGTTACAAGTAAAGACGGATATTTAGAATCCCAACAAGCCATTGTCACCTGGTGTCTCGGACATCTGGTGACAATGAGCTATCCGGAGGCTTATGATCCGTCTTTAAAAAGGTGGAGATTAGAGACACTGCCCTTCATCCCGACTGAATTTAAGTACGAGGTGATCCCGGCAGTGTCTAAGCAGTTTAAGATCGTTTCTAAATTGCTCAACCGCCCGGATGTGGATGTAATCTATGTCTGTACCGACTCGGGACGAGAGGGAGAATATATTTACAGGCTGGTAGAGCAGGAAGCCAAGGTTAAGGGAAAGCTAAGAAAAAGAGTATGGATCGATTCCCAGACAGAGGAAGAGATCCTTAGAGGAATTAAAGAGGCCAAGGATTTATCGGAATATGACAATTTGTCAGATTCCGCTTATTTGCGTGCAAAAGAAGATTATCTTATGGGAATTAATTTTTCCAGATTGCTGACCTTAAAATACGGAGACAGTATTTCTAATTATCTTCATACCAAGTATTCCGTGATTTCTGTGGGTAGGGTCATGACCTGTGTTCTTGGAATGGTCGTAAGAAGAGAGCGGGAGATCAGGGACTTTGTGGAGACCCCCTTTTACCGGGTGGTGGCCTCCTTAGGAAATCCACCGGCTAGCTTTGATGGAGAGTGGCGGGCAGTAAAAGGTTCCCGCTATTTTGAGTCCTTTGACCTTTATAAGGAAAATGGTTTTAAGGAGCGGGAAAAGGCAGAAGACCTTATCAGACAATTGGTGGCAACAGGGACTGTAGGAGAGCCCCTTACCGGCACCATTGCTTCTATTGAAAGAAAAAAGGAAAAGAAAAACCCGCCCCTCTTATTTAACCTGGCGGAGCTTCAAAACGAATGCTCCAAACGCTTTAAGATCAGTCCCGATGAGACCTTGAAGGTGATTCAGGAATTGTATGAGAGAAAGTTAGTTACCTATCCAAGAACCGACGCCAGAGTCTTATCTACGGCAGTGGCCAAGGAGATCCATAAGAATTTAAATGGTCTTATGAAGTATGAGCCGGCGGTCCCTTATTTAAAAGAGATTGTGGAATTTGGAAGCTACAAGGGTCTAGAAAAAACCAGATATGTCAATGATAAGCAGATCACCGACCACTATGCCGTGATTCCTACGGGACAGGGACTGGGGGCCTTATCATCCTTATCATCCTTATCCAGGAATATTTACGATGTGATCGTAAGAAGGTTCTTAAGTATTTTCTATCCTCCGGCGGTCTATCAGAAGATTTCTATTGTGACAAAAATCGATACGGAATCCTTTTTCTCAAGCTTTAAAGTTTTGGCGGAGGAAGGTTACCTCAAGGTGGCAGGACTTCCCAAAAAGAAGAAGACAGCAGGGGATGAGACGGATGCGTCCGAAGAAAATGGGGATAAGGATTCAGATCTGGCGTTCTTTGAGCAGATAAAGACCTTAAAAAAGGGAGCCAAGCTTACCGTTCAGGCTTTGGAAATTAAGGAAGGCAAAACCTCCCCGCCCAAGCGTTATAATTCCGGTTCTATGATCCTTGCCATGGAAAATGCAGGCCAGCTCATTGAGGATGAAGACCTAAGAGCCCAGATCAAAAGCTCCGGCATCGGCACCAGTGCCACCAGGGGCGAAATTTTAAAGAAGCTGATTAATAATCAATATCTAGCCTTAAATAAAAAGACCCAGATCATTACCCCCACCATGCTTGGAGAGATGATCTACGATGTGGTAAACCATTCCATAAGTTCTCTCTTAAACCCGGAGCTGACAGCCAGCTGGGAAAAGGGATTGACCTATGTGGCCGAAGGGTCCATCACATCGGAGGAATATATGAAGAAACTGGACGATTTTATTTCCAGAAGAACGGAAAATGTCAGGCGCCTAAACAACCAATATCAGATGCGGGCCTGCTATGACCATGTAGCTCAGTTTTACAAGAAATAAATGTAAAGATGTGTACATTAAAAATAGATTGGAAAAATTATAGAAAAGAGGAAAAATACATGTACGAAAACCTAACCATTAAGGAATTATATTCTTTGGAGGAAACCATTGCGAAGGACTTGTTTGAGGGCGCTACTTACCCCTGGGAGGTTCTTCCTAAAATCAGCCAGTTTATCTTAGACCTGGGAGCAAGCCTGCCGGAGGAGGAATATACAAAGGTGGGAGAGGATGTGTGGATCGCAAAAAGCGCCAAGGTATTTGACTCTGCCTACATTCACGGACCTGCAATTATTGGCAAGGAGGCTGAGGTGCGCCACTGTGCCTTTATCCGCGGAAATGCCATCGTAGGAGAGGGGGCTGTCGTAGGAAATTCTACAGAGCTTAAAAATGTGATCCTATTTAACAAGGTTCAGGTTCCCCACTACAACTATGTGGGAGATTCTATTTTAGGCTACAAGGCCCATATGGGAGCCGGTTCCATTACCTCCAACGTAAAGTCTGACAAAAAATTGGTAGTCGTTAAAACTCCGGAAGGCAATATTGAAACAGGCATTAAGAAATTCGGTGCTATGGTAGGTGATCTGGTGGAGGTTGGCTGCGGAAGTATCCTGAATCCAGGCAGTGTGGTAGGAAAAAATACCAATATCTATCCCCTGTCCAGCGTGCGTGGCTATGTGCCGGCAGGAAGTATTTATAAAAAGCAGGGAGAAGTAGTAGAAAAAACAGTCTAAATGATTGACATTTTCATTTAGATGCTATAAAGTGTTCCTATGGAGAACTACTAAAAGATATTTTTGTGGGTGATTTTATGGAAAAAACAACATTTGTAGAGCATTTGATGGAATTTGACCTGACACGTCAGGAGGCAAATATCTATCAGTGTATGCTATCAGAAGGAAAGGTGACCGGCTATGAGGTGGCCAAGCTTACCGGTATCTCAAGGTCCAATGCCTATAATTCTCTGGCCAGTATGACAGAGAAGGGGGCTGCCTATATGGTGGAAGAGGGATCTATAAAAAAATATGTCCCGGTAGCCTTATCTGAATTTTGCAAGAATCATATTCGCAGGCTGGAAGATTCCAGACATTGGCTTGTGACCCATGTGCCTTCAGAGAAAACCCATTCCGAAGGATATGTTACCATAGAGGGCTCGCAAAATATTATGAATAAAGTGCGCAATCTCTTAGAGCGAGTGGAAGAGCGGGTATATATCAGTTGTACCAGAAATTACTTGCTTCTTATCGTCAGAGAATTGGATGCCTTGATTGAGGGGGATAAAAAGGTAGTTATCATTACGGATCAGCCGGCTTCCTTTGGAAGCGCAAGAGTCTATGTCGGGGATGACAAGGGCATGCAGATCGGCGTGATCACGGACTCCAAGTATGTACTTACCGGAGAGTATGGGGAAGGCAGTATGAATAGTTGCCTTTATTCCGGCAAGAAAAATTTTGTAGAATTATATAAAAATGCATTAGCAAATGAGATTAAGTTATTATCCATTCAGGAGGAGAAAGACAAGTAATGAAGAAAGAGACTTTTGTAACAAAAGAGCAGCTGGACCAGATTACCAAGGAATTCCCAACTCCCTTTCATCTATATGATGAAAAAGGAATCAGAGCCAATGCCAAGGCTTTAAAAGAAGCATTTGCATGGAACAAGGGCTATAAGGAGTATTTCGCTGTAAAGGCAACTCCGAATCCCTTCTTGATCAACATTTTAAGAGAGTATGGTTGTGGATGTGATTGTTCTTCCTATACCGAGCTTATGCTTTCCGACGCCATCGGAGCCAAGGGCAGTGACATTATGTTTTCTTCCAATGATACACCGGCAGAGGAATTTGTATTGGCGGATAAATTAGGCGCTATCATTAACCTGGATGATATCACCCACATTGATTTTCTGGAGGAAGCCATCGGCCATATTCCGGAGACCATCAGTTGCCGTTACAATCCGGGCGGATTATTTAAGATCAGCAATGATATCATGGACAATCCGGGAGATGCCAAGTACGGAATGACCACAGAGCAGATTTTTGAGGCCTTCAAGATCCTTAAGTCGAAAGGCGCTAAGGAATTTGGTATCCATGCTTTCTTAGCTAGTAATACCGTAACCAACGATTACTATCCAATGCTTGCAAAGGTCCTTTTTGAGGTAGCTGTTAAGCTTCAAAAAGAGACAGGGGTACATATCAAATTTATTAACCTTTCCGGTGGAATCGGAATCCCTTACACTCCGGACCAGGAGCCCAATGACATTCGTGCCATTGGTGAAGGCGTACGCAAGGTGTTTGAGGAAGTTTTAGTGCCTGCAGGAATGGGGGATGTGGAAATCTATACAGAGCTTGGAAGATATATGTTAGGACCTTACGGATGCCTGGTTACTACAGCCATCCATGAGAAACATACCCACAAGGAATATATCGGTGTAGATGCTTGTGCCGTAAATCTTATGCGTCCGGCTATGTACGGAGCTTATCATCACATTACAGTTATGGGTAAGGAGAATGAGCCTCTAGATCATAAGTATGACGTGACAGGATCTCTGTGTGAGAATAATGATAAATTTGCCATTGACCGTATGCTTCCAAAGATTGACATGGGAGATTATGTAGTGATCCATGATACAGGAGCGCACGGCTTCTCCATGGGATATAACTACAACGGTAAATTAAAATCAGCAGAAGTATTGTTGCAGGAAGATGGAACTCCAAAGCTGATTCGAAGAGCAGAGACACCGGCAGATTATTTTGCAACTTTTGATTGCTTTGAGATCGGAAAGAAGCTGATCCAGAAATAAGGGAAAAATAAAAAGGGATTAAAAGGAGATTAAATCCATATGGAGATTGCTATTTCTATTTTTATCGGCATGTGGATTATTGCAGCAACTTTGCTATCGACCGCTTTATATAAAGGTGATTACACACAAACTCTTAAAGAGGAGAATGAGCAATGAATACGATTTATTTTGTAGGAATGTGCATTTCCCTGGTAATTTTTGTGTGTATCAGTTGGGGCGTAAGCAAAAAAATTAAGGGAGCTGAGGATTTTTATGTAGCGGGCAGAAAGGCTCCCTTGCTGCTGATCTGTGGTTCCATGATTGCTTCTTATTCCAGTACAGGAATGTTTATGGGGGATGCGGCAGAGGCATATGAGGGAGCCTTAGCTCCTATGTTAATCTTTGCCGGAATGCAGTCAGCCGGATATATATTAGGAGCGGTCTGCTTTGGACGCTACCTGCGCCGCAGTCAGGCTATGACAATTCCGGAATTTTTTGGCAAGCGCTTTTGCTCAAAAAAGATGCGAATTTTAGCTGCTGTTACAGCCATTATAATGATGACCGTATATCTTTTGTCTGTAGTGCAGGGTGTCGGAACCCTTATGAACCTGGTAACCGGAGTGAATTACAATCTTTGTATTGTGATCGCCCTTGTCGCCTTCACCTTGATTACTGTAGTTTCCGGTTCCCAGGGGGTTTTGATAACAGACACCTTAATGGCGGCTGTATTTACCCTGTCCATGCTTATTTCTGTTGGCTTTATTGCCAATGCAGTTGGGGGCTGGTTTCCCGCAATTCATGAGCTTGTGTCGGGAATAGATACCAAGGACATCTTGTCTTGGGCAGGTAAGCCGGGGGCACTATACGACACTGGAAGAGACAATCTGATTTGGGGATTTTCTTACGGCATTGTGTGGCTATCAGTTTGTGCGGTGGGGCCTTGGCAGTCCAGCCGCTACTTGATGGCAAAAGATGAGCATACCGTTATAAAATCTGCGCCCATTGCAGCCTGCGGGGTTTTTGTCTTGGAATTTTTCGTTTGCACGGCGGCCGTTCTACTTAATACCTTAAATCCGGCTATCGAGAGTTCTTCTCATATATGGATTTGGGCGGCCATGAAAGTGGTTCCCACGGCCTTGGGCGTTGTCCTGATGACAGGAGTTCTCTCGGCGGGAATATCATCTGCCACAACCTTCTTGTCCCTGATCGGCGCCTCTGTTGCAAATGATATTGTGACGGTGGAAAGCAAGAAGTCTATTCGCTACGGAAGAATTGCCATGGTGGTGGTAAGCGTGATTGTTCTCTTTTTCGCTATAGCCAATCCTCCCGCGATTTTTATTATCATGTGTTTGGGCGTAGCGACGGCAGCAAGTTCTTGGATGCCGGTAGCTTTTGCCAGCATTTTTTCCAAGCGCTTAACGAAAGCCGGAGCATTCTGTGGAATGCTCTGTGGAATGCTTGGATGTTTGGTAGCAAACCTAGTGCAGAGTTTTGCCGGAATTAAGTTCCCTTCCTACCTGGATCCTGCGATTATAGGAATCTTTTGCAATGTAATGGCAATGATCATCGGATCCCTGTGTACAAGGGTAACCGAAGAGGAAAAAGAAATTCATAAGGCCCTGTTTGTAGTGCCGGAAAAAGAAAAGAACCAGGAAGAAATGAAGAAGACGCTGAAATTCCTGAAAATCGGTGGAGTGGCTGCAGGTTTGATCATGGCATCCATGATGCTTGTTTTGTGGGCAGTGCCGGTTGTGATGGCGGGTTAATTTGCTTAAAGCAGATGCAGAATAGAAGGAAGGTTTGTGTGATAGGTGTTTGTCATGCAGACCTTTTTTTTGTTGGCGGAAATTTTTGTTTGGGGGGATACAGGTCGTCAAGGTACGTACTGCAGGTGTGGGATATGTCACAAAAACACGCTGCGCTTCCTACTCGCTGTAGCCGGCTGATCCGCAAAGACTGCTGCAAACTCGCGCTGCGCACTCACTCAGGGCTAAAGCCCTTCGGCCCTCCGGGCACAATGCATTCGTCTTTGCTGCCGGCTACAGCTCCTTACGGAAGCTACGCTATCGTTTTTGTGACACATCCCACACCTGCAGTACTGTATACTTGATGTTGTATAACAAAAATTACTGGAGAAGTTTGTTGTGGTAGCGCACATTGAAAGAACATGAGCTTGTAGAGACGCATTGATGATTTGTGTGAAAAAAATAAAAATAAAAAAATTGAAAATACCACTTGCTTTTTATAAGATCCTATGATATATTTAATATCGGTCTTGCGAAAGACACTTGCGGATGTGGCGGAATGGCAGACGCACAAGACTCAAAATCTTGCGGGGGTGACCTCGTGTGGGTTCAAGTCCCACCATCCGCATTTAACCGAGCCTCAAAAGCCTTGAAAATCAAGGGTTTTGGGGCTTTTCTTTTCGTTTGGGGGGCAGATAGGGGGCACTTTTCAAAAAATAGAAGTGTACGAGCCAGGCTTTTAGTGCTATTCTTGAAGCAAGAAAGGTGGTGGCACACTTGTGGAAAGAAAAGAAAAATAATGGCACAAAGTATATTGATGTTGTATCATTTTTCTTGACAACTTTTTCTCGTATGTTTTCAATAGATATATGGAGAATAAGGAGGTGCC
>CAVHCX010000009.1:0-100536 GCA_963634745.1 Clostridium sp. CAG:343 | reverse complement strand
TTCTTTAAGAATTTTCAGGGTTTGTTGTCTATTGTTTAATTATCAAGGTTCTGTCTGTCTTCGCGACAGCTTTAATAGATTATCACATCTTATTTAGCTTGTCAAGAAGTTTTTTAAGTTTTTTTGTTTCAGCGATTTGTTTTCGCGAAACAGCTTATCTAGAATATCATGTTGTTTTGTATTTGTCAACAACTTTTTTATTCTTTTTTTGCTGTTTTTCATGAGCCACAGTGCTTTCCAGACTTGTCTCACGCGACAGCTTCTGTATACTATCACAATCCTCCAATCAGTGTCAAGCAGGTTTTTTCCTTTTTTTCATTGTACCCACATTAGTACAAAAAAGCCTTGGGATATCTTTTTTTAATATCCCAAGGCTTTTTTAAGACTTTTTATTCTCTCATTTTTAGGTAGGCATCCGTCCATGATCTATGCTATGGTTCTGTAATGCTATATAGTACCTTGTCCAGCATTTTATGAAATCCTTCAACTTCTTTCTTATTCATACCCAGTGTCAGCTTCTTATCGATTTTTTTCCGGTCCGCCACCATTTTCTTTTGAATGGCATAGGCCTTTTCTGTTAGATAAATATTTTTGCATCTTTTGTCCTTTATACTAGGAGCCATAAATACAAATCCATTTTCCTCCATACGTTTTAGGATTCCTGTTATGGTCGGGTTCTTCAATGACAGGGCCTTCTCTACATCCCGTTGATTCACCTCATCGGCACTGCTATTAAAAAGAAAGTCCAAGACAGCGCACTGAGAGGATGTCAGCCCCAGTTTCTTTAAAAGATTATTAAATTCTTTTTCGTAAATATTATTGATCTGTTTGATTTTAAATCCCAGAGGCGCTTGTTCTTTCATTAGACTTCCTCTCTTTTTTCCGTTTTTTCATAGGACTTCATAAGCTTCATTTCCCGATATGCAAATCCAAGAGATATGATAATAGCCATTCCGTCTGCTATAGGTCCCGCATACATGACTCCATCGATTCCCATAAAGTATGGAAAAATTATGATCAGGGGTATCAAAAACAAGACCTGTCTGGTTAGAGATACCACCGCTCCTAGCTTTGCCTTTCCCATGGAGGTAAAGAAGTTGGCACTTACCGGATGGAGTCCGTTGGCAAAGGTCATAAACATATAAATTCTAAAATAACGTTCCGCAAAATGATAGTACTCTTCGGTTCCGCTTCCAAAGATACTAATGATCTGCCTTGGAAAGATCTGGAAACTTAAGAAAAATAAGATTCCCACTGCCAGGGCTATTTTAAAAGCATACTTGTAAGTATCTCTGACTCGTTTATAAGACTTTGCCCCATAATTAAATCCCCAAATTGGCTGGCAGCCCTGGGCCAAGCCTATGGTGATGGATAAGAATACCATATTCACTTTCGAGATAACTCCCACGCAGGCAAGAGGGATCTCACTTCCATAGCTGGAAGCTGCCCCATAATGCTTTAATATGTTATTCATTACAATCTGAACAAAGGCCATAGAAACCTGATTAATGCAGGCTGCCATCCCTAAGGATAGAATATGCTTAAAATTCTCCCATGTAGGTCTTAGCATTCCGATCTTTAGGTCCATATGCCGAAATTTCAGGAAATACAGGATTACCATAATGCCGGAGATCACCTGACCGATTACTGTAGCCCAGGCCGCCCCCTTAATCCCCAGATCAAAACCAAAGATAAATAAGGGGTCTAAAATTGTATTTAGAATGGCTCCGGTCAGCATACAGGTCATTGAATAGGTGGGACTTCGGTCTGCTCGGATCAGATGATTTCCACCGGTAGTTAAAACCAGGAAGGGGATTCCGAAAGCTGTAATCCCTGTATAATCTCTGGCATAGGGTAAAATCTCTTCTGTCACTCCAAACAGCTGCAGCAAGGGATTTAAAAACATAAGAACGATAGCCGCAATCAAAAGTCCACCAATAACCAGCAGGGTCAAACCATTTCCCGCAAAAGAATTCGCCCGATCTTGCTGCCCTGCCCCTGCCGATAAGTTAAAGTTAGAGGCACTTCCGATTCCCAAAAGCAAGGCCGTTGCTGTGCATACAATGGTAATCGGAAAGGCGATATTGGTAGCCGCATTTCCCAAAAGGCCCACGCCCTGGCCGATAAAGATTTGGTCCACGATGTTATAAAGCGAGCTTACCAGCATACTAATGATGGCAGGAATGGCAAATTTAGGAATTAATTTTTCCACCTGCTCCACAGCCAGGGGATTGCCCGTCTTCTTTGTCACTTGTCCGCTCATAATCTTAGTACTCACGGATCACACTGCTGATTTCCAAAATAGCACGCATGTTTTTCAAATGTTCCAAAGCATCTTCCATTTGGCTTTCTTTTACTCGCTCTGTCACCATAACAAGCTCTGCCAGGTCCTCATCAAGCTCATTCTGGATCATACGGGTAATACTAACCATATGGACACCAAATACACTGGCGATCTGGGCCAGTACGCCCGGACGATTCTTCACCTTAATGCGGAACATAAATTTATTTTTCACATCTGCGAAGGATTTTACCGGAATGTCCTTGTAGCAGGTGCAGCTGATCCTTCCCGTGCACTTGTAATTGATATCGCGTATCACATCGATCACATCTCCCATAATGGCACTGGCTGTCGGAAATTCTCCTGCCCCTCTTCCGTAGAACATTACATCGTCCACTGCATCTCCGTGGGCAAATACTGCATTGAAAGAGTCCCTTACAGAAGCTAAAGGATGGTCTTTTGGCAGCATCATTGGGTAAACTCCTACTTCAATCCCCTCTTCGGTATTGTGAGCGACTGCCAGAAGCTTGATTACCTCGTCAAATTCCTTTGCATAATCAATATCTCTAGCGGAAATTTTTGTAATTCCTTCGGTATGCACATCCGCAAAGGTAACTCTGGAGCGGAAAGCAATGGAGGACATAATCGCCAGTTTTCTTCCGGCATCTAATCCTTCTACATCTGCAGTAGGGTCAGCCTCTGCATATCCAAGTTCCGTCGCCTTCGCAAGGGCCTCATCAAAGTCCATGCCTTCCTCATACATTTTTGTAAGAATATAATTGGTCGTTCCATTGACGATTCCCATAATTTCATCGATTTCATTTGCTGCCAGGCACTGTTTCAAAGGACGGATAATAGGTATACCTCCGGCTACAGCTGCCTCAAATAAGAAATCTACATGATGCTCCTCTGCTGTCTCAAGAAGCTCATGACCATGCTCAGCGATCAGGTCCTTGTTAGCTGTCACAACATGCTTGCCTTGACGAAGGGCCTCTAAAATAATGGTTCTGGCAGGCTCGATTCCTCCCATAACCTCCACTATAATATCAATTTCCGGATCCTTTACAATATCTTCCCAGCGGTCTGTGAGAAGGGATGGATCTACTCCCTCACGTTTCTTAGACAGATTATGTACCATGATCTTAGAAACTTCCAGGGAAGCTCCCGCCTTCTGTACCATCTCTTCCTTCTGTCTCTCAATCAACTTATATACACCGCCACCTACGGTGCCAAGACCCAAAAGGCCTACTTTTATTGTCTTTGTTTCTTCCATGACCTCAATTCCTTTCTCTCTAATAGAACCTTCAAGCGGTTTGGTAGTTAGTATAACATATCCCTCTTTATTTTACAAAAGAAGCGAGTGTCAAAACGATGTAAAAATTTTTTATATTTTTTTCAAAAAAGTTGTTGACACCCCTTATTTCTTGTAGTATAGTAGTTATTGTTCTGAGGAACACACAGAACAAAAACAAAACACATGCGACAGTGGCTCAGCTGGTAGAGTACGACCTTGCCAAGGTCGGGGTCGCGGGTTCGAACCCCGTCTGTCGCTCTTTAAAAAGCTTCTTGCGATTGCAAGAAGCTTTTTTCATGTTCTTTATTCTGTCACAAAATAACTCTCGATACAATAAAAGCACCACCAACCGGTGATGCTTTTGTTATTTAATCTTTTTTATTTTTGCAAACTTGTCCAAATAGGGATTCTTCTACTCCTCTTCCCCGGAAGCTTCTTCCTGAGATACTGTAGCTCTTACCTCAAGTCCCAGTTCCTCTAATTGCTCCTCTGAAACTCTGGAAGGCGCCTCTGTCATAAGGTCCGAAGCATCCTTTACCTTCGGGAAGGCCATAACATCACGGATGCTATCTGCCTTGGCCATAAGCATAATCACACGGTCCAGTCCGTAGGCAAGGCCTGCGTGAGGCGGCACTCCATATTTAAAGGCATTGGTAAGGAAACCAAACTGTTCTTCCGCCTGCTCCGGTGTAAATCCTAATACTTCAAACATTTTCTTTTGAATGTCCTGATCAAAGATACGGACACTACCACCGCCGATTTCATTTCCGTTTAGGGTAATATCATATGCCTTTGCACGGACTCTTCCCGGATCGGAATCAATATACTGAAGGTCTTCCTCCATCGGCATTGTAAACGGATGGTGCATGGCAGTAAAGCGGTTCTGATCCTCACTCCACTCAAGCAATGGGAATTCTGTAATCCACAGGAACTTGTATTCATTTTTGTCTAAGAGGTCCATCTGACGAGCAAGCTCTAAACGAAGGGCTCCTAATACATCCCAAACAACCTTGTTTTTGTCAGCTGCAAAGAGCAAGAGGTCTCCGTTTTCTCCGCCCATAGCCTGAATCAAGGCCTGCATCTGGTCTTCTGTCATAAATTTTGCAAAGGAGGATTTTACACTTCCATCTTCCTGAATTGCCACATAGGCCAAGCCCTTTGCGCCGTAATCCTTTGCAAAGCTGACTAATTTATCAATCTTTTTACGAGGCATCATGCCCTGTCCCTTGGCATTAATACCACGGACAGTTCCTCCATTTTCAATGGCACTCTTAAATACTACAAAGTCTACATCCTTTACAACTTCTGTTACATTCTGAAGTTCCATGCCAAAACGGATATCCGGCTTATCGGAACCAAAACGGTCCATAGCCTCCTGCCAGGTCATGCGCTGAATCGGAAGGGAAACTTCTGCATCCAGTACTTCCTTAAATAATTTGGCGAGAAGTCTTTCATTTACATCAATGACATCATCTACATCTACAAAGGAAAGTTCCATATCGATCTGGGTAAACTCCGGCTGTCTGTCTGCACGAAGGTCCTCATCACGGAAGCATTTTGCAATCTGGAAATAACGATCATATCCGGAGCACATGAGCAGCTGCTTGAAAATCTGCGGTGACTGTGGAAGTGCGTAGAATTCTCCCTGGTGAATACGGCTAGGTACCAGGTAATCTCTTGCTCCTTCCGGAGTGCTCTTAATTAAGATAGGAGTCTCGATCTCAAGGAAACCTTCATCCGCCAAAAACTGACGGGTCAAGGTTGCCACCTTACTTCTCATGATCAGGTTTCTTTGAAGGTCCGGTCTACGAAGGTCCAAATAACGATACTTTAGGCGTACTTCTTCACGTGTCTTAGAATTTTCCTCGATCTGGAAGGGAGGTGTCTCTGACTCAGAAAGAATCCGAAGCTCACTCGGAACCACCTCAATCTCTCCTGTTGAAATATTGGAATTTACCGCACCGGAACGTTTCTCAACCCTTCCTACAATGGCTACTACATACTCTGAGCGAAGCTTTGCTGCCTTCTCAATCAGGGCTGCATCTGAAGAGCCCTCCTCGAATACCACCTGAATGATGCCGGACCGGTCTCTGACATCAACAAAAACCAATCCACCCTTGTTACGATTCTTCTGTACCCATCCCATGATGGTTACTGTTTCTCCTACATTTGCTGCAGATAACTCCCCACATCTGTGGGTTCTTTTTAATCCCTGCATTGACTCTGCCATAATCTATTATCTCCTTTATTTCGACTTTTAAGTCTACTATTACTATTAGTCTGCGTAACAATCTATGATTTCTTCATAGCCTTCCTGGGCAAGTTGCTCTTTCTGGAATTTTTTATTTTTCTTCATTTTTACAATGAGCACCTGCTTGCCGGCTTCTCTGTCTGCCTTTGCCTTAGCAAGCACTTGTAACATCCCATCCTTATCTAACTTCTTATCCAGTAAATAAGCCTTCTTTGCCTTCTTGCTTGGCAGTTCGTAACCATTTTCCAAAAGCAACATAACAATACGCTCAAATCCGATGGAAAATCCGCAGGCCGGTGTATCCTGCCCGGTAAACTTTCCGATCATCTTATCATAGCGTCCTCCACCTGCTACAGAACCTCCGAAATCATCCATGGTAACCTCAAAGATGGTTCCTGTATAGTAGGACTGGCCTCTTACTAAGGTTGGATCGAATTTCAAATGAAATTCACACTCTTTTGCTGCCTCCACGCTGGACATAATCATCTCCAGCCCGTCTGCAGTCTCATCGGAAAGAAAGTCTCCCAATTTTTCTTTTAAATAACGGACACCGGAAACATCCCTTGCCACCTCGTCAAAGAGTTTTAGATAGGTAGCTACATTTTCTTTGGCATATCCCATCTCCTCAAGTTCTGCCGCAACGCCTTCTACCCCAATCTTATCCATCTTATCTAGGATAATAAAGACTTCATCATAGTCTTCCTCTTTGAATCCGCTGTAGGCAGCCATGGATTTTAAAATATTACGGTCATTGATACATACGGTGAAATTCTTAAAATTAAGCTTTCCAAGCATTGCTGTTGTTGCGAGGATAAGCTCAATCTCAGCCAAGTTGCTTCCCTCGCCTAAAATGTCAATATCGCATTGCATAAATTGGCGAAAACGGCCTCTTTGCGGGCGATCTGCTCTCCATACATTTCCAATCTGCAGTGCCTTAAAAGGTGCCGGAAGCTCGTTGGCATGATTGGAATAATATCTTGCCAGCGGTACGGTAAGGTCATAACGAAGACCTCCATCTGCCAGATCATTTTCCTCCTTGGCTTCTGCAATCTTAAGCTTCTCTCCTCGCTTCATAATCTTAAAGATCAACTTCTCATTGTCTCCCCCCTGCTTGCTGCATAGATTTTCAATATGCTCTACACAGGGAGTCTCCATAGACTGAAAACCGAAGGTCTTGTATGTCTCTTTTATAAGTCCGATCAAATAATCCCGGATCTCCATCTCCTGAGGCATCATATCCTTCATACCTGTCACTGGTTTCTTCTTTAATGCCATAACCATTCTCCTTTTCGTTCTATCATCTCATCCACCCGGTCTATGTAAGCATCGATAGCTTTTACATTATCCAGGCGGATTAAATTTGTCATTTTCCCATGCTTACTGCCCGGGGACGGCACCTTATGGTCCAGTACAATCTTTGTGGTGGCACCGGCTCCGGCCGCTATAATGGATTGTTTTTCTTCCATAATCAGTATATTGTATATTCCTGCTTTGTCAACCTTTGCATATCCTACATTCTCAAAATTGCCGGCGATATTCTTCTGCCTGTATAAATAGTAAGGGGCCATTCCCATCCGGCCTGCTGCCTCCCTGGCCGAATCAATCATTGCCTCTATGGTCTGGGTTTTATCCTGAAATTTCGCTTTATTTTCCTGGAACTGCTGACCCATTTTCGCAGCTCTTTTAATGGCCAAGGAATGGACAGTAAGATTGTCCGGACCCAGTTCTTCAATCTGTCTGAGGCTATCTTCCATATCTTCTATAGTCTCATCCGCAAGTCCTGCAATAATATCCATATTGATATTGTCAAAGCCCATTTCCCTAGCTAAATAAAAAGCTTCTTTTACCGACTCTACCGTATGTCTTCTTCCGATAGCATCTAAGGTCTTTTGCTGCATGCTCTGGGGATTAATGGAAATACGACTAATTCCATGATTTCTTAAGACCTGGAACTTTTCTCTGCTAATGCTGTCAGGTCGTCCTGCCTCCACCGTATATTCTAAGAGATGCTCAAAGGAAAAATTCTCTTCGATCACCCTAAGGACCTTATCAAGCTGGTCTGCTGTCAGGGTCGTGGGCGTTCCCCCTCCTATGTAGATGGTATTTAAATGTTTATGCCTGGCTGCCTTTCCAATAAAGCGAAGTTCCCTACAAAGAGCCTCCACGTAGGCTTCCACCTTGTGGCTCCAAGCAGCCAAGGATCCTGAACTAAAGGAACAGTAGCTGCATACCGTAGGGCAAAAAGGAATTCCTACATAAAGGCTGTATCCATTTTTATAATCCAGTTTTTCTAAGAGCGCCTTCTCTCTCTTTGCAATCTTCCAGGCAAGGTCTGCCTTCTTCTTGCTTACCAGATAATTTTCTTGAAACCAGGGAACAAAGTCTTCCCCTGACATCCCCTCTTCCAACTTAAGCATGGCAAGTTTGGTCGGGCGGATACCTAAGAGCAAGCCCCAGGCCAGGCTTTTATTGCTTTTCTTTGCCAAGGCCTTATATAATGCCAGATCCAGCCCATGTTTTTCGGAAATTCCCCCAGGAGAATCTGTTCCCATCGCTTTTTCCAGCAGGATCTTATCTCCATCTTCAAAGAGGACCTGTACATAGGCCTTAAAATTTTCCTCAGCAAAATTAGAGGCTTTTTCCTCCACCAGAAGATGAATCTCTTCCGATGGATAAAAAGCCTTTGTCATGTGATATGCGTTATAGGAATATTTTTCTTCTTTACAAATAATTTCTATCACAAATCAATCTCCTTGATTTTATCTATAACTTTTCTATAGATAAGCTCTCATTAAAACCCCTTATAAAAAAGGATTGTGCCCTCTCTCATATCCGATGCTGCTATCTTCCATATGTCCCGGCAATACCTGCACATCATCCGGAAGCACCATCAACTTGTCCTTGATCCCCCGGATTAAGTCTGACATGCTTCCGCCGGGGAAATCAGTTCTTCCCACGGACTCACAAAAGAGGGTATCCCCGCTAATGAGGATCTTTTCCGAAGCCACATAATAACAGCAGCCTCCCGGCGTATGCCCCGGCGTAAAGAGGACCTGAAAATTGTAGCCCGCTATATTTAGAATCTGCATATCCTTTACATAAGTAACATCTTTTATTATACAGGGGCTTCCAACCATCTTAGAAAGATTAGCATCCGGGTCATTTAAGAGGGCCTCCTCTGCCTCATGGGCAAATACCGGCACCGGATATTCTTTTCTTAATTTCTCAATTCCAAGGATATGATCATAGTGTCCATGGGTTAAAAGAATCCCTACAATTTTAAGTCCTTCCTCCCGAATGTGACTTAAGAATCTTTCCGGGCAATCCCCCGGGTCTACCACAACTGTTTCCTTATTTTCCTCATTGATGATCAGGTAAACATTGGTTCCCACAGACCCCATTACAAAACGTTCTATCTTCATAGCCTAACCTGTTGTCCTTTCAATATCCAAAATTCCACCAACCTGTCTGAGCTTATCGATGACTTTATTGAGTTCCTCTCGTCCATGAACGATAAAGCCTGCGTCGATGGTAGCCGTTCCCTGCTTACTGGTTCTTACATTCAAGGACTTCACATCCATCTCATTCTCTGTAAAGATGCGGGAAATATCCATAAGAAGTCCCTGTCTGTCATTGGCAAATATTTTAATCTCAGCCAAATATTGACCGCCACTTTTTTCTGCCTCATCGCTCTCCCATTCCACAGGGATTAGGCGCGCCCTTTCTGCTTCTGTCAAATGGATCATATTGACACAGTCTGTCCGGTGGATGGTCATTCCACGGCCTCTGGTCACAAATCCTACGATTTCATCTCCCGGCACCGGACTACAACATCTGGAGAAACGCACGGCCATATCGTCAATCCCCTTGACAATGACACCGCTTTTAGACTTGGCAATATGAACCTTATTCTTGCTGGCCTCTGCCACTTTCTCAAGAATCACCTCATCGGTAATCTCCTGCCTATGTTCCTTGCCATATTCTTCTACCAGACGATTTACAACCTGGCCTTCCTTTAGACCACCATGGCCAATAGCTGCAAGAACGGAATCCCAATCCTTAAATCCATACTTACGCTGCACAATATCCTGGTATCTGCCCACCATAATATCTGCGGCATTGATTCCCTTGCTCTTGCAATAGGTCGCGATCAGTTCCTTACCCCGAACAATATTTTCTTCCTTAAATTCTTTCTTAAACCACTGGTTGATCTTATTCTTAGCCTGGGTACTTTTTACGATACTCAGCCAATCTCTACTTGGTCCCTTAGAATTCTGAGAGGTAAGAATCTCAATACGGTCTCCGTTCTGGATCTTGTAGTCAATGGTAACCAATTTTCCATTAACTCTGGCTCCTACCATCTTATTACCCACTGCACTGTGAATGGCATAGGCAAAATCAATAGGCGTAGAACCGTTGGGCAGGTTCTTTACATCTCCCTGGGGGGTAAAGCAGTAAACATCCTCCTTAAAGAGGTCTAAGTCACCCTTGATCAGGCTTAAGAATTCCCGGTTGTCGGACATATCCCTCTGCCACTCCAGGATCTGTCTTAACCAGCTTAGCTTTTCTTCTTCCTGGGCCTTTACATTCTTCTGTCCGTCATTGGATTCCTTATACTTCCAGTGGGCTGCAATACCATATTCTGCGGTTTTGTGCATCTCCTGGGTTCGGATCTGGATCTCAAACGGCTGTCCCACCGGACTCATAAGCGTGGTATGAAGGGACTGGTACATATTAGCCTTCGGCATAGCAATATAGTCCTTAAAACGTCCCGGAACCGGTGTGTATTTTTCGTGAATGACTCCCAGGGCCGCATAGCAATCTTTCACAGATTCCACAATGATACGGACGGCAAAAAGATCATAGATCTGGTCCACTGCCTTGTCCTGGTTTACCATCTTCTTGTAAATACTGAAGAAATGTTTTACCCGACCATTCACTTCACAGGGAATCTGCGCCTCTTTCATATATCCGGAAACATCGTCCACAATCTGCTGTACAAATTCTTCCCGCTCGGTCTTTCTTGCATTAATCTGGTCCACCAAATCAAAAAACATCTCAGGCTTTAAATATTTTAAAGACAGGTCATCAAGTTCTGTCTTAATCTTTGAAATACCGAGACGCTGGGCAATCGGCGAATAAATATCCATAGTCTCTCTGGACTTTTCCTGCTGCTTGGCCGGCGTCATAAACTGGAGGGTCCGCATATTATGGAGGCGGTCTGCCAGTTTGATAATGATCACTCGGATATCCTTTGCCATGGCAAGGAACATCTTACGAAGATTTTCCGCCTGAAGTTCCAATTTATCTGAGGAATAGGACAAGCGTCCCAACTTTGTAACACCGTCAACTAAGAGTGCTACTTCCTCTCCAAATTCTCGTTTAATATCTTCTTCCGTATATTCCGTATCCTCCACCACGTCATGGAGAAGTCCCGCAGTGATGGTCTCCTTATCCATCTCAAGTTCTGCCAGGATAATTCCTACCCACAAGGGATGAATAATATAAGGTTCCCCTGACTTTCTGCACTGGTCTCCATGGGCAGACTTTGCCAGCTCATAAGCCTTACGGATCATGGATACATCCGTGGAAGGATGGTACTTCCTGATACGAGCAATTAACATGTCATATAATTTTTCCGGATCCTCATAATCCTTCTGATCTTTGATGGCATGTCCATCCTTGACCTCCAGCCCTTTCATCAGATCAGAAGTAACTGCCTGAGGTATAATACGGTCTTCAATTACTTCCTGCTTCTTATTTTCAGACATCCCACAGCCTCCTTCTCATTCCTAATGATTGCGAAAATGTTCCGAAAGCTCTAAATAAGATGCCCCGAAACATTTTTTACTGTCAGCTAATTATTTTCCCGGGTAGATAATGACTGACGAAACATCATAACCGTCCAGTCTCTCTCTTCCCTTAAGTCCTGCAAGTTCCATCAAAAAGACGCACTTTACAACCTCTCCGCCCAAGCTTTCTACCAGCTTAATAATGGCTTCTGTGGTTCCGCCTGTAGCCATAAGGTCGTCCACGATCACAACCTTTTGTCCCTGCTTTATGGCATCCTTATGAATTTCAATTGTAGCTGTGCCATATTCAAGATCATATTCTGTAGAAACTGTCTCGCAAGGAAGCTTTCCCGCCTTACGAACTAAAATAAAGGGTTTATGCATGTTATATGCAATAGGCATCCCGAAAATGAAGCCTCTGGATTCAGAACCCAGAACCAAATCAAAATCCAAACCTTCTAATGTTTCCTGCATAGAATCAATGGATAAGTGCAGACCATCTGCATCCTGCAATACAGATGTCACATCTCTGAAAATAATTCCCGGCTCCGGAAAATCCGGAATACTTCTAACATACTCTTCCAATGCCTTCATAAATACCTGTCTCCTATCTATTATTATCACCTTATTTTAGTAAAGGATTAAAATCTAATCTAAAGTATAACATTCCCCTTGTGCTTTTTCAAATAAAAATCTTAGGGCTAATTTCCTGTATTTCTAGCAAAAATATCAGTTTTTTATTTTAGCGATAATGGCTGATAATTATCTGGGGAGTAGAAACTCCCCTGAACCTATTGATTTCCGGATAATAGGTAAGGTCCATCCTTATATTTTCTTCTCTGCCTGCCGGGTCTAAAATTCTCTGGCTTGTTCCCAGTCCGTATTTTTCATCTATGGCATCTAAGAAGCCCTGGATATCCCCAAATCGCATTCCCTCTATCACAGTAGCATCCGGATCCCTGAGTTTTAGCTTTAATACATTTTGATTTTTTCCCAGAATTCTGCCTCCTAGGATTTCCACCTGCCTTAGGGCAAATACGGGCTTCCGGTTGGCCTTCCCAAAAGGCTCTAATTTTTCCAGTTCCTCCACCAGCTCTTCAGTCACGCAGGAAAAGGGTAGCACCATATCGATCACAACTTTTTCCATGAGGTCCTTGTCTGACAGGCTACAGTTTTGATTCAATTTATACCGAAAGGCCTCCAGATTTTCTTGCTTTAGAGATAAGCCTGCAGCCATCTTGTGACCGCCATACTTGGTTAAGAGGTCCTTGCATTTATTGATTTCCTCGTACATATTGTAGGCTTCTATGGACCTTCCGGAAGCTTTTAATCCATCTTTCGCCCTTGTCACCACCAAGGTTGGTTTATAAAAGGCTTCCCTTATTCTTCCTGCAACAATTCCCGCAATACTCTCATGGCAGTCCGGCAGATATATAACCAGGACTTTATCCTCCTTAAGGGGTGTTTGCTCTACCATCTCCATGGCTTCATCCACAGCCTTTTCTGTCATGCTTTTTCGGCTGTCATTTAAGGCCACCAGTTCCTGGGCCAGCACCTTGGCATCCAGGGGATTATCCGCTGTCAATAATTCCAGCGACCTTTTTGCGGTGTCCAGCCTTCCACTGGCATTCATACAAGGCCCTAGGACAAAGCCAATGTGATAGGCCGAGATTCTAGATTCCCTTAAATTTTGCGCCTCGATCAAAGCCTGCATTCCCAGATTATGGGTTCTTGAGAGCATTTCCAAGCCTTCTTTTACAAAAATGCGATTTTCTCCGGTTAGGTCTACCACATCACCCACGGTCGCAACTGCCACATTTTCAATCAGATAATCAAAATCTTCGGAATCTCGTCCCATGGCATCACAAAGGACCTCAATCACCTTGTAGGCAATGGCCGCCCCGCAGAGTTCCTTGTAGGGGTACTGACAACCCGGCTGCTTGGGATCCACCACCGCATCCGCTTCCGGCAAATGATAGTCTCTCCCTGACTCTGATTCTGTAAAAGGCACCTCATGATGGTCTGTCACGATCATGGTCATACCTAGGTCCTTGCCATAGGCGATCTCATCACTTGCGGCGATTCCATTGTCACAAGTAATAATGGTATCAATCCCATCTCGGTAAGCCCTTTTTATGAGCTCTTCATTCAAACCATAGCCATCGGTGATACGGTCCGGAATATCATAATCCACCTTGCCTCCTAGATTTTCCAGGCCATTTACCAAAATATAGGTGGCGTTAATTCCATCAATATCATAGTCTCCGATGACTCTGATCTTTTCCCCTTCCTGGATCTTTTCCTTCAAGATATCCACAGCCTGGCTCATGCCCTTCATCAACATGGCATCATTAAGATCCGAAAGACTTCCGTTTAAATAACGTCCAATCTCCTCTTCTTCCACGACATCTCTATTGCGAATCAAGCAGGCAAGTCTGGGGCTAATATGAAATTTTTCTCCAATGGCACTAAAATTTCCACCTTTTCTTGTAATGACCCAATTTTCCATATATAATTAGCCTTCCTTCCCTATGGCATTTTATGCGCTCTAATGCTTCTTATTATAAATCCTCTGCCGGTTCTTATCTATCTTTTTGTCCACAAAAAATCCTTTCTTTAAAACTTTTGTCCACAAAAAAATCCTCTCAAGGAGCAAGGTCGTCTAAAGCAAGCTCCTTAAGAGGATTTTAAATCTAAGAACTAGTAACTACTTCTACTTCTTTTTCTTATTCTTTTTAGTCTCTGTCGGCTGTTTTTTCCCGATCTTTGTCTTCATAATGTACCAGAGGGCGCCTGTGATACATACAGATGAGTATCCACCGCAAACAACACCTACCATAAGAGGAGCTGAGAACTCACGGATGGAGCTTACACCCATAACAAAGAGCACTGCTACCATAACGAAGGTTGTCAGAGAAGTATAGATACTTCTTGTCAGAGTCTGGGTAATACTCTTATTTACCAAATCAGCCAGATCGGTAATTCTACCCTGCAACTGCATCTCCTCACGGATACGGTCGAAGATAACGATGGTTGCATTGATGGAGTAACCTACGATAGTAAGCATACATGCAATAAAGGTATTACCAACAGAAATTCTTGAAACCGCATAGAAGGCTGCAACTACCAATACATCATGTAAAAGGGCCGCAACCGCACTGGTCGCAAAGCGGATATCTTTAAATCTAAACCAGATATAAAGAAGCATGAAGACTGCTGCTAAGAGCACTGCCACTACGGCATCCTGTCTCATCTCGCTACTTACTGTAGAGCTGATATTTTCTGCTGTAATCGTACTTTCATCTACGCCAAAATCATCTGCCAGAGCCTGGTTTAAGGCCTCTCTCTGATCAAGGTCCAAGGTCTTAGTCTTAATAATGATCTGGTCACTATCAGCAACCTTTGTAATCTGAACATTCTTATCACCGGTCACTTCTTCTACAACCGGAACAATCTGCTCATCGATCTCATCCAGGCTATACTCCTTGTCCATGGTTACATTGGTAGAAGTACCACCGGAGAACTCAAGGCTGTAGGCAAAGGCTCCATTACCCTTAGAACCGTTTACACCCATGACTGCAAGGCCTGCAATAATTACTGCAAGAGAGATTGCAAAGAAAATGTTCTTCTTTCCAAGGAAGTTGATGGTCTTGGTCTCTTTCTTCTTGGGTCTATAGTAGATCTTGTCATTCTTAAGGCCGATTCCGTAGAAGGCAAAAATGATCATACGGGTAATCACAAGGGCTGTAAACATAGAAACCACAATACCGATTCCCAGAGTCTGGGCAAATCCCTTAACGGTACCGGATCCCTTCACCCAAAGAACAATGGCTGCGATCAGGGTTGTCACGTTACCATCCACGATAGCGGAAAGAGCCTTGGAAAATCCATCCTTCAGGGCGTTCTTAACACTGCGTCCCTTGGCCATCTCCTCACGAACACGGGCAAAGATAATAACGTTGGCATCTACCGCCATACCGATACTTAAGATGATACCTGCAATTCCCGGCAGGGTCAGGGTAACATCAAAGGCATTTAAAATAATAAGAACAAGCTCTGTATAGATCAAAAGTGCCAGACCGGAAGCAAGTCCCGGAAGCAAATATACCCAGCACATGAATACAAATACAATGGCAAGTCCGATAGCACCGGCCTGCAAACTGGTACTTACGGCCTTCTCACCCAACTGAGCTCCTACTACATTGGAACGCAGCTCTTCAAGCTCTAACTTTAGTCCACCGATTCGGATGGTTGATGCAAGGTTTTCTGCCTCTTCATAAGTAAAGTTACCGGTGATATAGGCAGTACCTCCGTCTATTTCGGCCTGAACGGTTGGTGCTGAAATCACACTGTCATCATAGACAATAGAAATCTGCTTTCCGATATTTGCGGCTGTAGCCTCTGCAAACTTGGTCGTACCCTCGTCATTTAATACCAATTCAACAGAGTACTCCTTGTTACCCATGTCATCCTGACCGGTCTGGGCAGAAGCTGTCTTAATGTCCGATCCGGTAATAACTGTCTCTCCGTCCTCTGTCTGGAAGGAAAGAGAACCCGGCTTACCAAGCTCATCTAAGATAGCATTGGCATCAGTGACACCCGGAATCTCAATATTGATACGGTCGTCACCTTCCTGATAAACGCTGGCCTCTGTACTGTACTGCTCCACACGCTTTTGCAACTTGTAAATGGTATCTGCCATTTCTTCAGAGGTTGGATCATCATCCTTTACCTGATAGGTAATACTTACACCACCGGCCAGATCAAGTCCTAACTTGATATTACTCATAGCACCGGTCTTTGTGCTGCCCCAACCTACAATAGTAGTAAATCCTAAAGCCACCAAGATCACTACCGTTAGCAGGAGGGCAAGAATACTTTTTCTTTTTTTCATGCTAAATATCCTCTCTATTGCTTTTATTGATGTCTGCACCCATCTCTAGGACAAGCTCTAGGCATCTGCCAAGGCAGCCTTTATCATAATGGCACATTCCACACGCTTGCGCTGCATCTGGCAACCTACATCATAGGTATCGTGAATAGTTCCGTGGAAATTATAGGAATTGGCCATACAACCACCACTGCAATAGAATTTCGCAAAACAGTTTCTGCAGCTTTCCTTGGAATATACATTACAACTGCGGAAATCATCTGCAATCTCCGGCTTCACAATTCCTTCATCCACATTTCCCATAAGGAAATCTTCCTGTCCTACAAACTGATGGCAAGGATACAAATCTCCCCAAGGAGTTACAGCCAAATACTCTGTACCGGAACCGCATCCTGACATACGTTTGTAAACACAAGGACCACCGTCTAAGTCTATCATAAAGTGGAAGAAATTAAAACCTTTTCCCTCTTTCTCTCTCTGGATCATCATCTGGGCCAGGCGGTCATATTCCTCCATAATCTGTGGCAAGTCTTCCTCTCTGATAGCATAAGGATCGGTCTCCTCACCTACAACAGGTTCGATGGACATCTGCTTAAAGCCAAGGTCTGCAAAATGAAGAATATCTTTTCCAAAGTCCAAATTGTTTCTTGTAAAGGTTCCACGGATATAATACTTCTCCTGATTACGGCTCTCAGCCAGTTTCTGGAACTTAGGAACAATGAGATCATAGCTTCCCTTTCCATTTCTGAAAGGACGCATCTGGTCATTGATTTCCTTTCGTCCATCCAGACTTATGACTACATTGTCCATTTCTTTATTTAAAAATTCCTGGATCTCGTCGTTTAAGAGCACGCCGTTGGTCGTAAGGGTAAAACGGAAATGTTTATCGTGGAGCTTCTCCTGCTCTCTTCCATAGGCTACCAGGTCTTTTACCACCTGCCAGTTCATGAGAGGCTCACCCCCGAAGAAATCCACTTCCAGGTTGTGACGGTTACCGGAATTAGCGATCAGAAAATCAAGTGCCTTCTTTCCCACTTCATAGCTCATAAGAGCCCGTCTTCCGTGATACTCTCCTTCTTCAGCGAAGCAATACTTACAGGCCAGATTACAATCATGGGCAATGTGCAGGCAAAGAGCTTTTACAACCGTCTTTTGCTTCTTCACCACATCGATCATGCCTTCGTAAATATCTTTGGAGAATAATGTCCGCTGCTTGGTAAGCTCTGTCACATCCCCCAGAGCTTCCAAAAGATCAGCCTCTGCATAGGAATCTGACAATTTCTCAAGGACATCTTTCTTAGTGTCTTCAGATGAAAGACTTTCCACTGTAGGCTCTGTATCTTTAGAATTCAGCACTTCAATCACATCATAGCAAAGGTCATCTACCACATGAACCGCACCGCTATATACATCCAGAACTATATTATATCCGTTGTTTTTATATTGATGAATCAAGATGATTCCCCTTTCTTATATTTATTTGTGTCAAGGATATCTAACATCCATTTTTTAATTACTCTTATAAACAGCAAAAGAGAGTTCCAAGGAAACTGGAACTCTCGCGTTATGCGCGTTTGATTATCACAAACCGCCAGAACTTATTTCTTCTGCTCGCAAGTCTGGTTACCAACTGTACAAGAAGTCTTGCATGCTGACTGACAGGATGTCTGGCACTCACCACAACCGCTCTTCTTTAAGTTGTTGTTTAAGGTCTGTGTATTTAATGTCTTTACATGTTTCATATCATGTTCCTCCTTAAAATGTTTTCACTCATTTGGGAACATTATAACATTGCATCTTACTTTACGCAATCGTATTATTTAATTTTCCGCCGCTTTCGAATTTTTAATTCTACTTTCCGGCCTCTCTTGCCGCCTCAATTGCATTTACTATGAAAATAACCTCTGTATATCATTGAACATGATCACCACCATAAGGAGCATCAAAAGAGCCATACCTGCCAAATGCACATAGGCTTCCTTCTCCGGCGGTACGCGTCTTCTGATAATAGCCTCCACAAAGAGAAATACCAGGCGTCCTCCGTCCAAAGCCGGAATAGGAAGAAGATTCATAACTCCCAGGTTAGCGGACAAAAGCACTATTAAATTCAGCATTTCCAAGACTACCACCCGGACTCCATAGCTTTTTGTCTGCTGGTAGGTGCTATCCACCATACTGACAACTCCCACAGGACCAGACAATTGGTTAAGCCCGATCTGTCTGGAAATCAGCATCTTCAAGCTGTCTACGACCATATCGATCCAATATTTCACCTCATAGGTTCCGTATTGCAGGGAGGTTAAGACATTGGCCTTGCTATATCCGGAGGCCCCGATTCCAAACATCCAGTAGCCGCTTTCATTTTGCTTAGGCTCCAAGGTGACGGTCGCCTTTTCTCCGTCTCTTTCATAGGTCACTTCTACCGTCTCTCCCTGGTGGAACTGGTTGTACATACTGATCTCTCGGAAAAGATGGATGCTTTTATTTCCCATCTTGAAAATCTTATCTCCCTTTTGAAGTCCGGCCTCTGCTGCCGGATATCCGCTTTCCACAGAACCGACTATCGGCTGGTCGTAGCCTACCGATGCTGTAATGATCACCGCTCCGACAAAGGCAAGGATAAAATTAAAGACAGGCCCTGCCGCAATAACCGAAATCCTAGCCCAGACCGATGCATTATTAAAATTTCCGGGGGCATCGGTAGCTTCCTCATCTTCTCCCATGACGCACATGCCGCCAATCGGAAGGAGTTTGATACAATAAAGGGTCCCCTTATATTCTTTTTTTAGGAGATTCGGCCCCATGCCTATGGCAAACTCCTGCACATCGATGCCATTTTTCTTAGCCAGCAAAAAATGCCCCAATTCATGAAAGAAGACAATAAAGCTAAATAATATGATTGCAATTATAATACCCAAGTAAATACTACCTCCTGCTGCGAATCCGATCATAGGTAGTTTGTTCCACCTCTAAAATCTGCTCTAAGCTAGGATTCGCAATATTTTTATGTGCCCTCATACCATCCTCAATGATTTCCATAATCTCCAGATACTTAATTTCTCCCTTTAGAAACATACTGACCGCCAGCTCATTGGCGGCATTAAATACGGTTGGAAGGGATCCTCCCTCTCTTCCCGCCTCATATGCCAAGTCTAAGCAATAAAAGGTTTTTGTGTCAGGCTTTTCAAATTCCAACTTCTTTATATCCCAAAAATCCAAACGGTCGCCCGGCAAAAACCTTCTCTCCGGATAATACAGGGCATATTGGATAGGAAGCCTCATATCCGGGGTTCCTAATTCTGCAATGATGGCGCCATCCACGTACTCTACCATAGAATGGATAATACTCTGGGGCTGGATCACTACCTGGACATCATCCACATCCACGTCAAAGAGCCACTTGGCCTCAATAACCTCCAAGCCCTTATTTACCATAGTAGAAGAATCAATGGTGATTTTCTGGCCCATAGCCCAGTTTGGGTGCTTTAAGGCATCTGCCGGTTTGATATCCAGAAGGTCTTCCTCCTTCTTTCCCCTAAAGGGTCCTCCGGAGGCCGTTAAGAGAATCTTCTTGATGGCACCGTGATCATTTCCCTGAAGAGATTGGAAAATCGCACTGTGCTCACTGTCCACCGGAAGGATGGACACCCCGTGTTTCTTTGCCAAAGGCATAATGATATGTCCGGCTGTTACCAGGGTCTCTTTATTGGCTAAAGCTACATTCTTTCCTGCTTTTATAGCCTCAATGGTAGGGCGAATGCCTATCATTCCTACAATGGCAGTTACTAGAATCTCTACGCCCTCGTAGACAGAAACTTCGATCAGGCCCTCCATTCCGGAGACCACCTTGGTATCCGTATCTCCTATCTTGTCCCGGAGCTTTAAGGCATTCTCCTCGCTCCATACGGCTACGATTTTGGGATGAAACTGGCGGACCTGTTCCTCCAGTTTTACTATATTATTTCCTGCTGCCAGTCCCAGAACCTCAATATCTCCGTTATTTTTTACGACATCTAAAGTCTGGGTCCCAATAGATCCTGTAGATCCTAAGATTGCTATTTTCTTTTTATTTTCCACGCAAATCCTCCATGTTTTTACTCACAAGTCAGTAAATTCAAAAGTCTTCTTACTTTACGAAAAATACCATTAAATAATAAATAATCGGTGCTGTAAAGATTACGCTGTCAAATCGATCTAAAATTCCGCCATGTCCCGGAATCAGCTTTCCATAATCTTTGATATCATGATTTCTCTTAATAGCAGAAGCAGCCAAATCTCCAATCTGGGAAATTCCTCCTCCCACGGCACAGATGAGACCGTAAACTGCAGGATTGGCACCTGCTCCCACGGCTGCATTCATTGCAAAAGTAAAGATCACTCCCAAAAGTCCGGCTCCTATAATTCCCCCAACTCCGCCTTCTACGGATTTCTTTGGACTTAGTTTCGGAGCCATCTTATGTTTTCCAAACAACATTCCCACACAGTAGGCGCAGGTATCACATCCCCAAGAACTTAAGAAGATCAGCCATACAACCACTCCTCCCTGGGCCAGCATCCTGGTTTGATAAACATAGGACAACATCATAGCTACATAAAAGAAGCCAAAAAATGTCAGCATCACATGTTCGGACCGATAGGTCGGAAAGCTAAATACATATACCCCCATGGTGATTACCAAAAACAAGATAGTTAAAAATGTAATGCACTCTTCGTGGTCTGTAAATAGTAAACCATAGTAAAGGATGGTGACTAAATATCCGGCCATTCCGGGGGCCTTCTTCTCCATCCCCATCACCTTATATAGTTCTGACAAGCCAATCAGACTCAGCACTGCCAAAACAGCCAAAAGCAAATTTCCACCGATTCCCACAATGGCAATCAGTGCAATTACCAAGAGAATCCCACTGATCAATCTTGTCTTAAACATCCTAGCCTTCCTCCTTCACACCGCCGTAGCGACGGTCTCTATGGTTAAACTGCTCAATGGCTTTTTCAAGCTCTGCTTTCGAAAAATCCGGCCAGGGAACATCTGTAAAATAAAATTCCGTATAGGCCAACTGCCACAATAAATAGTTTGACAGGCGAAGCTCTCCGCTGGTTCGGATTAAAAGATCCGGATCCGGGATCCCATGGGTATCTAGGTACTGCTCAAAGGTAGCTTCCTCTATATCCTCCGGTTTTAACTTCCCTGCCAGGCAGTCTGCTGCCATCTTTCTCATGCTGCGGATCATCTCATCCCTGCTTCCGTAATTGATGGCAATCTGAAAATTCAAACCTCCGTTATCCTTGGTAGCTTCTTCCAATTCCCGGATCCTGGTCTGAATATCAGCATCCAGCCTGGTCACATCCCCGATCACCCGAACCTTCATGTCGTTCTTTGCCGCCGTCTTCAGACAGGTTTTCATATAATTTCTAAGGAGCTTCATAAGGGCATCCACCTCATCCTTGGGCCTGCTCCAATTCTCCGTAGAAAATGCATAGACTGTCAGATACTTTATGCCCATCCTCCAGGCTTCCTCGCAGATACGCTCTACATTCTTACTTCCCTGTGCATGACCATAATTTCTAGGCATACCCTTAGCTTTCGCCCAACGGCCGTTGCCGTCCAAAATTATAGCCACATGTCTTGGTATATTCATACGATCTACTCCTTATTCATTCTTTCAAAAAGCCTCTCAAAAATAGGACAGAACCGATTCAACCAGCCTGTCCCACTCTTTCTCTTCAAAATCTGTGACTAAACAGTCATAATCTCCTTAGACTTAACCTCTACAGCCTTATCTACTTCTTTTACATACTTATCTGTCAGCTTCTGAAGTTCATCTTCCAAATCTTTGATCTCATCCTCTGATACTTCGGATCCCTTTAATTTCTTAAAAGCATCATTACCGTCTCTACGGATATTACGGACAGCTACCTTAGCTGCCTCCCCCTTCTTCTTAACATCCTTTGCAAGCTCTTTTCTTCTCTCCTCTGTAAGCTCCGGAAATACCAGTCTTACAGAAGTTCCGTCATTGGTCGGATTAATTCCAAGATCAGAAACCATGATAGCCTTCTCGATCTCTTTTAACATACTCTTCTCCCAAGGCTGGATCTGGATCATACGAGGCTCTGGAACAGAGACATTGGCAACCTGCTGAAGAGGAGTTGGTACTCCATAATAATCCACAGTGATCTTATTTAATACATTGGGATTTGCACGACCTGCGCGGATAGTTCCCAATTCTCCGTCCAAACTAGCCAAAGATTTTTTCATCTTCTCATCATATACTTTTACTCTTTCGTTCATAATATAACCTCCGTCTGATAGTTCTTATACAGTAACCTTTGTTCCTGTGAATGTTCCTGTCATGGTCTCTACAATACTATTTGGTTCATTAAGGCCAAATACCAACATTGGCATCTTATTTTCCAGACACATAATAGAAGCTGTTAAGTCTACAGCCATAAGCTTCTTGTCAATAATCTCCTGGATGGAAATCTCATCGTACTTTTTAGCCTCCGGATTCACCTTAGGATCACTATCGTAAATTCCGTCGATAGCCTTAGCTAAAAGCATGGCATCTGCCTCGATCTCGATGGCCCGAAGAACAGCCCCTGTATCTGTTGAGAAATAAGGATGTCCGGTACCACCTGCGAAAAATACAACCTTTCCCTTTTCCATTGCAGCCACTGCCTTGTCCTTGGAAAATAAAGTTGTGAAAGCTCCACATACGAAAGGAGTAAATACCTTCGTCTCCATACCGGCATAACGGAAAATCTCTGATACATAAATACAGTTCATAACAGTAGCCAACATTCCGATCTGGTCTGCCTTTACGCGGTCGATAGTCTCGCTGGTTCTGCCTCTCCAGAAATTACCTCCTCCGGTAACAATGGCAACTTCAATACCTGCATCTACCAACTCTTTGACCTGCTTTGCAACCCCAAGGCAGGTAGCCTCATCAAATCCGGTTTTCTTATCTCCTGCAAGAGCTTCTCCACTCAGTTTTAACAATACTCTCTTCATTCTTATAAGTACTCCTTTTACACGAATAAAATCATCTTCATTATACACTGTCCCTTATATTTCGTCTAGCCGGAACTAGCCACTTGAGGAACTTGACATCCTATCCTTCAAAAAGCCCGAACATTTTCTGAAGGATATCCCGACCGCTTTCTGTTTTAAAGATCTTTTTAAGGGCACTTTCTACCGCCGTCTTTGGAGAATGGTCCTCATATAAATTTACCAAAAAATCCGCCTCAACAAGAATCTGATAATCCAGCCCCTGTATGTCGCTATAGGTATGATGGTGCCCCACCAGATAGGATACCCGTTCGATAAGGTCCTCCGGATAAGCAAGACTCTTTAACATCTCTTCTGCAATCTCGGGCCCCAATTCTTCCTGATGCTTGCCGGCGCTATCCCCATAAAGCTCCTCACTTTTTTTAATCCCGATATCATGAACAAGGGCAGCAGCCTCTAAAATATTCCGGGTCTTTGCATCAAGTCCCTCCAGGTCTCCCATTAATTTTGAAAATTCATATACTTTCAAAAAGTGTTGGATTCTGGCAGGGTCCCCCTCATAGTATTGTATCATCTCCATGACCAGCCTATTATGATTCATAGCTTTTCTCCTTTTTTACAAGCTCACAAGCGTACTATCTCCATATCAAAAAGGAGTGCATAAAAATCAAATGATTGTTTTTCATTCTTATGCACTCCCACTTTTCTTCTGACTTTTATTTCAAGAGATTGTTGTCTGCAAAATAATCGATTTTCATAGATTTTCTGACATCTGCCAAGGTATCTGCCGCTGTTTCTCTCGCTCTCTCGCTTCCTACTTTCAGAATGTCATAGACATCTGCAAGATTTTTCTCCCACATCTGACGTCTCTCTCTGATAGGACCAAGCTCCGTCTGAAGAACATTATTGAGGAACTTTTTAACCTTTACATCTCCAAGGCCACCTCGCATATAATGAGCCTTCAGCTCGTCCAGGTTCTGATAGTCCGGAAGGAACTCTGCGAAATGCTCCGGTGTGGAGAAGGCATCCAGATAAGTAAATACAGGATTGCCCTCCACCTTTCCGGGATCCTCCACCCGCAGATGGTTTGGATCTGTAAACATAGACATTACCTTTGTCTTGATCTCCTTAGACTCATCAGACAAATAAATGCAATTTCCAAGAGACTTACTCATCTTTGCTTTTCCATCAATTCCAGGAAGTCTTAAGCATGCGGAATTTTTAGGAAGAATAATCTTTGGATCTGTAAGAGTTTCCCCATAAACGCTGTTAAATTTATGAACAATCTCCTTGCACTGCTCGATCATTGGCATCTGGTCTTCCCCGGCCGGCACATCCGTTGCACGGAAGGCTGTAATATCTGCCGCCTGACTGATGGGATAACAGAAGAAACCTACCGGAATGCTGGCCTCAAAATTTCGCTGCTTAATCTCAGATTTTACGGTAGGATTTCGCTGTACTCTGGCCACTGTAACCAGGTTCATATAATAAAAAGTAAGCTCTGTAAGCTCGGGAATCATAGACTGAATAAAGAGGGTGGATTTTTCCGGATCAAGACCACATGCCAGATAATCCAAAGCTACCTGAAGAATATTCTGTCTTACTTTCTCCGGATGTTCCGCATTGTCCGTGAGTGCCTGGGCATCTGCAACCATGATATAAATATCATCATACTCCCCTGAATTCTGTAATCTTACGCGTTCCTTCAAAGAACCTACATAATGTCCTACATGCAAATGTCCTGTAGGACGGTCTCCTGTTAGTATTACCTTTTTCATGTCTTACTCCTTTACAAAAGGCCAGGCAAGATCTGCCTGGCCTTATTTATACATTCAAAGTATTTATTTCTTAAAGAAATCCGGAATCTTAATGCTCTGCTCCTTCACCTTGCTGGCTGGTGTTCTTGGAGCCTCCAGGGTAGGAATGGTTCCTCCTGCCGGTCTTCTTGTCTCACGCTCTCTGGATGGTGCAACATACTCACTTCTTTGAGTCGCCTGACGCTGCTGGCTATACTGCGGCTGAACCTGCTGGCTATACTGTGGGTGCTGCGCATACTGTGCCTGCTGTGTATGCTGTACATACTGTGGCTGCTGTGGCTGTCTGATTCTATCATAGCCCTGGGTCTGCTGCTGGGTCTGCTGCTGTCCGCCTCTGGACTGGTTCTCTAATCTAGCCTTCAACTTAGAAGTGCTTCCACCTACATTGTGAAGTCCTGTAGCGATAACTGTGATGGTTGCTTCATCTGCTCTGGAGTCATCATACATAGCACCGAAGATGATATTTGCATCCTCACCTGCAAGATCCTGTACATACTCAGCTGCATCTGATGCATCCATAAGAGTGATATCACCGGAAACATTAATAATAACATGGGAAGCTCCCGCGATGGTTGTCTCAAGAAGTGGGCTGGCAACTGCCTGCTTAACAGCTTCAAGAGCCTTATCATCACCACGTCCCTGACCGATACCGATATGAGCGATTCCCTTGTCAGTCATAACAGTCTGTACATCTGCAAAGTCGAGGTTGATCAATGAAGGAACATTGATCAGGTCTGTGATACCCTGGATACCTTGCTGCAATACTTCGTCCGCTTTCTTCAGGGCCTCCGGCATGGTTGTGCGTCTGTCTACAACCTCCAACAACTTATCATTCGGAATAACGATGAGGGTATCAACGCTCTCTTTCAGCTTCTCAATACCGGAAAGTGCGTTATTCATACGTGTCTTTGACTCAAAACGGAAAGGCTTGGTTACAACACCGACGGTCAAAGATCCCTGCTCCTTAGCAATACGTGCAACAACAGGAGTTGCTCCTGTTCCGGTTCCGCCACCCATACCACAGGTAACGAAGACCATGTCTGCACCCTTTAATGCTGCTGCGATCTCTTCCGCGCTCTCCTCAGCTGCCTTCTCACCAATCTCAGGTCTGGCACCTGCTCCAAGTCCCTTGGTAATCTTCTCACCAATCTGCATAAGAGTCGGTGCTTTACTAAGCTGCAAAGCCTGCTTATCTGTATTAATTGCTATAAATTCAACACCTGCAATCTGCTCGTCGATCATTCGGTTCACGGCATTGTTACCGCCTCCACCGACACCAACAACTATAATCTTTGCAGCTGCTTCTGATTCGTTTGTCTTGATCTCTAACAAGGGTTTTTCCTCCTTTGTATTCCTTATAAATATTATACATCCCAAATATGGGCTACAGCACAAACAATCTCTGTAACCGCAAGTTTGGGTGCCTTAAAACCCAAACCCTGACGACAAAAAGCGATTCTATTTGCCATATATAAATATATAATAAATAGTTTCCTATAAAATATCAATAGAAAATTGGGCTTTTTATGCATTTTTTTCCTACAATTCCGTCATTTTACCATTAGGCAAATACAGGCCGTCTAAGACCTAATATCCGTAACTTCCGGCACTTCCTGTAGCGTCACTTGTTCCGGAATCATAATAGTTTCCCTCTGTATCATACCAGCCGCTACCATCGTACAAATTCATATTCGATCCGTCCCAGGTATATACTTGTGTGGAATCACTTCCCGAGCTATCTTGGCCGGTCCCCCAAGTATCGCTATAGTCCCCTGCAGTACTCGAATCGGACGAATCCGAAGTATCCGCATCACTACTTGTGCTGTCTTTTGCTTCTTCCGTCTCTTCCTTCTCCTTTTCAAAAGTAATCACCTTTGCTGCCGTGGAATAATTTTCCAAATGCAAGGTGCCCTTTTGATCCGCAAGTTTTGCAAGAATCGGCTCAATCTGTGCCATCTGGTCAGAACTCACACTGCTTCCTAAGGATACACAAATATCTCCGAAATATAAGTTGAGGGAATTTTTTTCATAGACCAATTTGTCCGGAGTCAGCTCATATTTTTTTACTTCCTGGGTGGTCTCCAGAATCTGATTAAAAATCTTGGTCTTACTGCTTTTTAGCTTTTTATAAAGCTCAATCTTCTTAAAATTGACTCCGTCGATACTTGGAAGCCCCTCTCTTGCTTCTGTGGAAATATCCACCACCAGTCCCTCTTTATCAAAGTAGACATACTGGTCTTTATTTTTCACATAGCCCATGATGGGTTTTTCTTCCACCGTCACTTTAAGGCTCCAAGGACTATTTAGACCAACCTTCATTTTATCCATACAAGCCAGTTTCTTTCCAAATCCCAGCTTATATTTGGCCAATACATAAAGCGTATTCACCTCGTAAGGATTCTCAAGCACCGTATCGTAGATCTCCTGCTTACTGCAATAGTCATTGCCCTCCACTGTAAATCCTTCAGTATAAAAGAAAATCATGAAGCAAAGGACAAAAGCCAGGACCATAAGAAATAAGGTCACACCCGCATAAAGCCTATGAGACTTTTTCCTTCCGGAAGCCTTCTTACCGGCAGTCATTTCTGTCATATATTATTGCTCCTTTACAAGGCATGAACCAATTCTTTGAATCTGTCTCCCCTGACCTCATAGTTAGGGAACATTCCCCAGCTTGCGCAAGCTGGCGACAGTAAAACTGCATCTCCGGCTTCTGCGAATCCTACCGCCTTTTCCATTGCCTCCTCAAAGGTCTCTGCAAATACATAATTTGTAAATCCACATTTTTCAGCATCCGCTGCAATCTTTTCCTTGGTAGCTCCAATGAGGATCAGTTTCTTCACCTTTCCATCAAAGCTTTGGATCCATTCCGTATATTCAGAATTTTTATCATAGCCGCCGCCGATCAAGACAGTCGGACGATTCATAGCCTGAATTCCGCGAATCGCAGCATCGGGGTTGGTTCCCTTGGAATCATTGTAATAAACAACTCCCTGTTTTTCTGCCACGTATTCAATTCGATGCTCGACGCCACCGAAGGCCTTGATACTCTCTTCGACGATCTGCGCCGGCACGCCATAAAGCAGGGCCATGGCAGAAGCTGCCATTACATTCTCATAATTGTGGGTTCCCAAAATCTGCAGTTCATCCACCGCACAAAGTTCTAGAGGCTCTCCACCTGCTTCCTTATAAACAATCTTATTATCTTTTAAATAAATTCCTTCTTCTAAGCTTCTCTGACTGCTAAAATAAAAGACTTTGGCTTTTACTTCCTGACCAAATTCTCTGGTCAAGGGATCTTCATAATTTAAAACGCAGAAATCATCCGCCCCCTGGTTAATGGCAATATTCTTCTTGGCCGCCACATAGGCCTCCATGGTATGGTGGCGATTCAAATGATCCGGTGTAAAGTTCAGAATCGCACTCACCTTGGGTCTAAAACTGGCAATGCTCTCTAACTGAAAGCTGCTCATCTCTGCTACGATCACCGTATCCTCATCGGTCTGATCTGCAATTACGGTATAGGGATTTCCGATATTTCCTACGACAAATACCTTTTCCTTGTAATTTTTCATAATCTGGCCCAAAAGGGTTGTGGTCGTAGTTTTTCCATTGGTTCCGGTAATTGCAAGAACATCCCCTTTTCCGAAGGCATAAGCAAGCTCAATCTCTCCAACGATTTCTATATGTTTTTCACGCATCTTCTCAATAATAGGAAGGTCGGTAGGTACTCCCGGGCTTAAAATCACAAGCTGCAAGGTCTCCAATAAATCCTCCGGAAATTCTCCCAAAACAATTTCAGCCTTGCTGCCTTCGTCTAATTTTTCTCTGACATCCTGCTCTTTTAGCTTGTCATTTCCATCATAAAGGATGACATCCGCTCCATGAAGCTCCAGCAAATGTACTGCTCCCACTCCGCTGATACCGGAGCCAAATACTAAAATCTTTTTATCTTTTACTTCCATCTTCTCCTCCTACATAGCCATGTAAGCGATCATGCAAAGCAAGACCGTAATAATTGTAAATACAGCTACCACTCTTGTCTCAGACCATCCACAAAGCTCAAAATGGTGGTGGATGGGTGCCATTTTAAAGATACGCTTTCCACCGGTCTTTTTAAAATATGTTACCTGGATAATAACGGACAGAACCTCCACCAGGTAGATCAAGCCTACAATAATAATAAAAATCGGCATCTGAAGCATATAAGCTGCGGAAGCCACAAAACCTCCCAAGGCTAGGGATCCTGTATCTCCCATAAATACCTTTGCCGGATAGACATTGTAAAGGAGGAATCCAAGAAGGGCTCCCACTACGGCTGCAGTCACAGGCTCGATACCTGCTCCCTTCCCGATAGAAACAACCGTAAAGAAGGCGGCCACGATTACCGTAACGCTAGATGCCAGTCCGTCCAATCCGTCTGTAAAATTCACTCCGTTTACAGTTCCGATCACTGCAATAAAAAGCAGGGGGATAGCAAAAATTCCAATATCCCAGGTTTTACCGCCGGTAAAGGGAATGATCATTGCCAAGGAAACGTCGGTGAATTTCACTAAATAAAATGCAAAAATTCCTGTTACCACAATCTGAAGAGCCATCTTTTGCTTTGGAAGAAGTCCATCAGAGTCTCTCTTTACTACTTTTAAATAGTCATCCAAAAATCCAATCAGCCCAAAGCCCAAGGTTACAAAAAGGACCGGAATGATCTCGGGAGATGTCTCTGCAAAAAAGATAGAGCCTACTACCACGGCTAAGAGAATGATAATTCCTCCCATGGTAGGGGTTCCTGCCTTCTCCAGATGAGACTTAACCCCTTCTTCGCGCTCCGTCTGTCCCATCTTCATCCTTCTAAGAATGGGTATAATAATAGGTGCCGCCACAGCACTGACAATAAATGCAATAAATATTGGAACAAATGTTAAAAAATCCATAATCCACCTCTTTAATCTCATTTTCGTTATCCTATAACTTTACATAGTATACTCTATTTTCCCCTATAATTCAACCAAGCAGGGGAAGTAGGGCAGGCAGGAGAAGGCAAAAAGAGAATGTGCCTTTTTACACATTCTCTTTTTGGATCTTAAGTTTTTTCTTAATAGCCATAGGTGCCGCCACTGTCGTAGCCATATGTGCCACTGCTATCGTAGCCATATGTACCACTACTATCATATGTATAGTTTCCGCTGCTATCATATGTATAGCTTCCGCTATTATCATAGCTATAAGTTCCACTCGTATCGTAAGTATAAGAGCCATCTGTATAACCAGTATCATAGCTTGTAGTAGTATCTGTCGTACTATCTGTGGTGCTATCCGTACTAGTATCCGCAGCAGATGCATCTGTAGAATCAGATGTAGCTGTTCCATTTTGAGTAATCCCAAGATATGGGAAAATCTCTTTCATAATATCAGCTGCCAATCCGGTCACCAGAGATGTATCCTCCTGGGAGGCTGCATTTGGCTCATCAATAACCACATAGACTACAATCTCCGGATTCTCAATGGGGGCAAATCCAATAAAGGAAATAAGATACTTGTTATTTCCACGGGGCAGTTTTTCCGCCGTACCGGTTTTACCACCGATGTCATAGCCTTCTACAGCAGCATTGGTACCTGTACCTTCCTGGACAACGCCCCACATGTAGTCCTTTACTTTTTCGCAAGTTTCTTCTGAAACTGTTCTTCGAACTACCGTAGAATCATTGGTCTCCACCACATTTCCATTTTCATCCTGAACTTCTTTCATAATATGGGGGCGATAATAATCTCCACCATTTACCAGAGAACAAAAGGCCGCCGCCATCTGGGTCATGGTCACGTTAAAGTTCTGACCAAAGGAGTTGGTTGCCAAGCTGGCCGGGTCCATATTCTCCGGCTCATACAAAAGACCTGAAGTATCAATTTCTCCCGGAAGATCAATATCTGTATATTCTCCAAAGCCAAACATCTTTTGGTATCTGGAAAACTGATCTTCCCCAATGCTCTGGGCAATTTGCATAAGAGCTACGTTACAGGAATTCTCCACTGCCTGTTTTAAGGTTTCCTCCCCGTGGCCTGTACGAAGGTGGCAATAAATATCATCGTCTCCCACATGCATCATACCGGTACAGTTAAAGGTTTCATTCCCTGTAAGATTCCCTAATTCCAGGCCTGCCGCTACCGTAAAGGGCTTAAAAGTGGATCCCGGCTCATAGTCCCCGCTGACACAGAAATTGCTCCACAAGCTATTAAGGGCCTCACTCTGTTCTTCCTCAGACATGGCCTTAATTTCATCCTCTGTATAGTACTTGGTCAAATCTGTAGGATTATTCAAGTCATAATTGGGATAGGAAGCCTCCGCCAAAATCTCTCCGTTATTGGGATTCATGACAATCACGGCCGTATTCTTACTTCCTTCTCCGTCGCTAGCCAAGTCCTTATGGGCTTCATTAAATGCCAAGATATGTTTTTCTACAATACTTTGCACTTGCAAGTCGATCGTTGAAACTACCGTATTTCCATTGACCGCTTCCTTTACCGTCTTCTCATATCCCGCCTCGGAATCCAGATATCCATACTCTCTTCCATCAGTTCCGTTCAGTTCCGAATTATAATAAGCTTCTATACCTCCGGTTCCTGCGTTGTCAGAGGAGGCAAATCCCAAAATACCACTGCCCAGGGTGCTATAAGGATATTTTCTTAAATAATCATCCTCCATCCAGACCCCTTTTACATTGGGATTTTTCTCTGTATCTTCTAAAATCTTCTCAAATTTTTGTTCCGACTTAAAATCGACCGCCTTTTTCAGGACCGTATAACGGCTGGAAGGATTTTCTTCCAAGATCTTCTCCACGTCAGATTTCTTTATATCAAAACAATCCTTAAGAGCCGTCAGGGTAGGTTCTAAATAATCCTCGTCGCTAAGCAGCACCTTGCAATCCAAGACCACATTATAGACCCGCTCGCTGGTGGCAAGCTTGGTTCCGTTGCGGTCTAGGATGTCCCCTCTCTTATAGGGAATGCTGCGACTTTCATATTGCTGCTGGTCCAAAACAATCTTCGTGTAGCTATCTCCCTTTGTCAGGTTAATATATGTAATTCTTCCAACTAAACAAACAAAAGCTAGTACAACTGCCATAAAGAGCAATACTAGCTTTTTTTGCATTTCTTTCGGAAATTTCTTTCCAAAAAATGTTTTTACTTTCTTTGCCATGTTACCACCTAATTTGACTCATTATCAGATTGAGCAAGCACACCGCTTTCAGGAATTGCTTCCTTCTGATCCACATAATTCGTAGCCGGCTCATCATAGGTTACGATTTCATCCGAAGAAGCCGGAACCATGCCAAGCTCCTCCTGAGCCTTCTTGGAAACATCTTCTAAATTCACAGAGTCCATAATGGAATTATACTTTGTGTTGTTACTTTCCTTCAAGTCAGCCAATTCTTCCTGAAGTGCTGTAATGTTCTCTGCACGGCTGGTAATGCTTGACTGCAGTTTAATGTAGTTTACACAGACAAATAAAGCCACCACTGCTGCCATTGCAAGAAAGATGACATAGGCACGGTTCATGCTCTGGGCTTTTCTGCGATTTCTTTTTGTCTGTAGACTTAATTTCCTAGATCTTTTCGGGGTTCTCTCACGGCGCTTTTCCGGATCCGCCTGTGGTTTCGGCACAGCATTTCCATACATATAAGCTTGGCTGTATTCATTCCCATATGTAGTTCTCGCCACGAAACCTCACCCCTTTCTACATTTTCAAACTCTTCCAACTCTTCAAAAAAGATCTAAGCCCTCTCAAAAATACGAAGTTTTGCACTTTTTGAGCGGCTGTTATATTCCAATTCTTCCTCACTCGGCAGAATCGGTTTTCTTGTTACAATACTCCCCTTTGATACTTTCCCGCATACGCATACAGGAAAATCCGGTGGACACGTGCATGGATTTTCATTCTTCCTGAAGGCACTTTTTACAATGCGATCTTCCAGAGAATGAAAAGTTATGATACACAAGCGTCCCCCCGGGTTTAATAAATCAATCATATCATCCAATGAATCTCTTAATACCTCTAACTCCCGATTCAGTTCAATCCGGATAGCCTGAAATGTACGCTTTGCCGGATGTCCTGATTTTTTTTGGCACTTCATTGGAATGGCTGCCCGGATAACTTCCGTCAGCTGTCCTGTTGTCTCAATAGGAGCCTTGCTTCTGGCCATTACAATGTGTTTGGCAATATTGGCTGCAAACTTATCTTCACCGTAATCCCGGATTACTCTGCAAAGTTCCTTTTGACTGTAGTCATTTACAATGTCTCTTGCTGTCATAGGCTGTCTGGTATCCATTCGCATATCTAAGGGTGCATCCTCTCTGTAAGAGAAGCCCCGCTCTGCCGTATCCAATTGATAAGAGGATACTCCCAGGTCCAGCACGATGCCGTCAACCTTGTAAATTCCTAATTCTTGAAGCCTCGACTTCATATCACAATAGTTGCTTCTTACAATTGTGACCTTCTCCCCGAAGTCTTTTAATCGGTTGCCCGCAGCCTCAATCGCTGCCGCATCCTGATCTATTCCTACAATACTCCCTTTGGCGCCTAAGCGTCTGCAGATCTCATAGCTGTGACCTCCGCCTCCCAATGTGCCGTCTACATAAATGCCATCAGGCTTGACCTTAAGTCCATCTACCGTTTCCTGCAACAATACTGATGTGTGTTTGAATTCCATATCTTCTCCCTCTAGATACTTAAAAATTCATTAGAGACTGAATCCGCTTGCTTCCATGCCGGCAGCAATGTCCTCAATGCTCATCTCCACCTCAGCATTCTTCTCTTCCCATCTGGTCTTGTCCCAAATCTCAGCACGCTTCCCCATGCCTACAAACACCACTTCCTTCTCGATGCCTGCAAATGTTCTAAGATTGGATGGTATCAGTGTTCTTCCTTGCTTATCAAGGTCTCCGTCCACTGCGCTGCCCTGAAAAAAATGAGCAAATGCGCGAGCGTTTTTATCGGTGGTGGTCGGTAGGTTGTTGAGCTTATCTTCAAAGGCGGTCCATTCGTCTTCCGGATGTACAAAAAGGCACTTGTCCATTCCCTTAGTTATGACGAAATGCTCCCCTAAATCGTCACGAAACTTCGCCGGAATAATAAGTCTGCCCTTAGCGTCTATATTATGACTGTACTCTCCTTTCAACATTCTTGAACTCTCCTATCCAAAGGGAACCACTTTCATTCCACTTTGCTCCACTTTTCACCACTTTCTACCACTTGTCACCATTGTAAACCAGTTCCTATGCCATTTCAAGTTTTTTTTCATGAAAAAACTGTGTCTGTTTCAAAACAAAAAAAGAAGAACCCTAGATAATCTAAAGTTCTTCTTCCTAATCTTTTCCTTCTAAAATGTGGGGACAAATCCCAAAAATCCTTTATTCGGCGCTTAATCCTTGCATATAATTGCTTACAGCCGTATAATCAATCTCCACTTCCTCTGTGGTTTTGTTGGATGTGTAGGTATTATATCCCGAATAGCCGATCCATGCCACAAGAGCTAAGCCTACCACCGTATAAGCACACCTGCGAAGAACGGATCCGATCTTCTCTCTTCGCATGGTCTTCTTACGATTTGCTTTTTCTTTTTTGTAGCGGTCTACTTTTGCCTGACTCATATCTAATGCACTCCTTTATGCCTGTCTTCCCTCGACCTAGTATAGCATAATCTATGCTTTTATACAACCATGATCACACCGCCATCAGAAGCATACATGCTACTGATTCCCGCAGTATCCACTAGGATCACATCTTTAAACTCGGATTTTGCAAGGATGGTCTTTTTCACTTCCTCTGCCCGTTCCTTACAATTACAATGGGAAATAGCCAAAATCTTGTCCTTGGTATCTCCGCCATCCTCAATCAACTGGTCGATCATTTTAAGAAGAGCCTTCTTGATTCCTCTCGTCTGTCCCAATTGTTGGATAGAACCTTCCGGTGTAGATCCCATAATTGGCTTGATATTTAATGCAGAAGCAACCAAGGCTTTAATTCCTGTAAGTCGTCCGTTCTTTTTCAGGGTCTCCAAACTCTCCAAAACAAAGTAGGTATGCTGGCTTGCAATATAAGCTTCCACCGTCTCCACTACTTCTTCAAAGCTCATTCCCTGATCTTCACATTCTTTGATCTTAAGACCGATCAAAGTTTCCCCAATGGATGCGGATTTGGAATTAAATACATAAATATCCTTCTCGCCGTACTCCTCTGTATAAAGGTTCTTTCCAAGGACCGCACTGTTATAAGATCCGCTAAGTTCAGAAGAGAGGGTAACCGCATATACTCTTTCAGCATCACAATGATAGCCTTCCATATATTTTTCAGGAGATGGGCACGAAGATTTGGGGCACTCCGGTGACTGGGCCACCCACTGCAGGAACTGAGCCTGATCAAAAGTTTCATCATCTACAATATGATGTCCATTCACATCGATGGTCAAGGGCGCGGTCTCAAAACATCCGCTTTCCTTCATCTCTTTTGTCAGCTCTCCACAACTGTCAATAATAACCTTGTAACTCATACTTGCCTCCCTAATGTATACCTAAATTCTTATTTTCATAAAATAAGAATGCTATTTTTCGCGAAGCTTCATCTGTTCCGACAAACAATCTTTCGCGTTATTAGCTTCTATGCTATGTAGTTTTCATTACTACTTTGTTATAATAGCACATCTTTCTATATAATGGAAGACTCTTTATTTTAATCGTATTTTTCTGGATACCCCAAGGGCAATGCCCATCTCCGCTAATAAGAAGATAATAGAGGTTCCTCCGTAGCTTATAAAAGGAAGGGTAATACCTGTGGTAGGAATGAGATTAATTACAACACATACATTTAAAATAACTTGTAAGGCAATATGGGTCGCAATTCCTGCCACCATTAAGGCTGTATAAGTATCCGGAGCATTTCTTGCAATAAAAACCAAGCGGTAGATCAAAAGCCCAAATAGGACTAAAACAATGATCGCCCCAAAGACTCCAAGTTCTTCGCAAATTATAGACAGGATCATATCATTTTGCACTTCCGGAATTACCATCTTCTGGGTGCTATTGCCCAATCCCTTTCCAAAGAATCCGCCGGATCCCACTGCATAGAGACCTTGCATTACCTGGTAGCCTCCGTCAGAAGCATACTTTTCAGGATTTAACCAAACCAATATTCGGCGAAGACGAAAGCTTCCGCTGGTTTCCATTAAGGTCCCCAAAAATCTGGCAAAGGAAATAGCCGCAACCCCGACAATGATTGCAAATGCTGCCCATCCCTTCCATCTCGGACTTACAATCACAATCATTACATAAGTAATACCGCCGACAATGATAGCCGTACTCAGATTTTCTGTGAACACAAAAACAATCAGCGCCTGCAAGCCGCCTACCACAAGCACCTTAAAGCTTTCCCAGAGCTTCCCTATTTTGCGTCCCTTTTGACAAATCAGCAGGGGAATACATATAATCACTGCAATCTTAGCAATTTCCGAAGGTTGAAAGTTTACTCCAATCGGAGTCCTAAGCCATCGCCTGGCACCGTTTACTTCAACTCCCAAGGGGGTTTGCACCAGGAGCATCAATACGATAGCCGCCCAGTAGACAATCCAGGCTAATTTTTTATAATGTTTTATCTGAATCCGAAAGGTGATATAAAACATACATAACAAGCCAATCCCCATAAACATGGCCTGTTTTGTAAAATAGTACATACTATTTCCATAGTCGATCAAGCCTCTGTAGGAACTGGTGCTATAAAGCATCACCAACCCAAAACATATCAAAAGAATAAGAACTGCCAACAAACTATAGTCAAAATATGGCAGTCCCTCCCTCATCTTTTTCACCTGGTCTCTCATCTTTTTCTTATGAGATGTTTGTTTCTTTGCTGCTTCCATTGATTTCCCCTTTGCTTATCCCAGCTGTCCTACAGGACAACTACTTTACTATTTATACTCTAATGCTACTTATTATACCCACGAAGACATTGAAAAACAAGGTACCGCAATGATGATTTTTACCATCACTGCGGCACCTTCTAATAGCACTATTTAATATATTACTCTCCGGAACTATAGTTTGGAGCTTCTTTTGTAATGTGAATATCGTGAGGATGACTCTCCTTTAAAGAAGCAGCTGAAATCTTTACAAATCTTCCTGTCTGCTTAAGTGTCTCAATATTAGGCGCTCCGCAATATCCCATACCGGAACGAAGGCCTCCCATAAGCTGGAATACGGTATCTTCTACAGATCCCTTGTATGCAACACGTCCCTCTACGCCTTCCGGAACCAACTTCTTCGCATCTGACTGGAAGTAACGATCCTTGCTTCCGTTTTCCATAGCTGCGATAGATCCCATACCACGATATACCTTGTATTTTCTTCCCTGATATAATTCGAAGGTTCCCGGGCTCTCATCACATCCTGCAAAGATACTTCCCATCATACATACATTGGCACCTGCCGCAATAGCCTTGGTCATATCTCCGGAATACTTGATACCTCCATCGGCAATGATCGGGATTCCGTACTTGTCTGCTGCTTCATAGCAGTTCATAACAGCAGTTACCTGAGGAACACCGATACCTGCTACAATACGTGTGGTACAGATGGATCCAGGTCCAATACCAACCTTAACCGCATCAACACCGGCCTTGATCAGGGCCTCTGTAGCTTCTCCGGTTGCAACATTACCTGCAATTACCTGAAGGTCCGGATACTTGCTCTTGATCATATCTACTGCATGAAGGACATTTGCTGAATGTCCGTGAGCAGAGTCAAGAACTACAACGTCTACGTGAGCATTCACAAGTTCCTGCGTTCTCTCTAAACAGTTAGCTGTAATTCCGATAGCAGCTCCGCAAAGGAGTCTTCCCTGGTTATCCTTAGCCGCCATAGGATACTTGATCTGCTTCTCAATATCCTTGATTGTAATGAGTCCCTTTAAGTTAAAGTCCTTATCAACAATCGGAAGTTTCTCTTTTCTGGATCTTGCCAAAATCTCTTTTGCCTCGTCCAGGGTGATTCCTTCCGGTGCAGTAATAAGTCCCTCTGAAGTCATAGACTCTTTAATCTTCTTAGAAAAATCTTCCTCAAACTTCAGATCTCTATTTGTAATAATACCTACCAGTTTTCTTCCTTCTGTAATAGGTACTCCTGAGATTCGAAACTTTGCCATGAGATTATTGGCATCCTCTAATGTATGTTCCGGAGACAGGAAAAAAGGATCTGTGATAACACCGTTCTCTGAACGCTTTACCTTATCTACCTCTTCTGCCTGTGCCTCAATAGACATATTTTTGTGGATGATACCAATTCCTCCCTGACGAGCCATAGCGATTGCCATACGATGCTCTGTAACCGTATCCATACCTGCACTCATCATAGGAATATTTAATCTGACATTCTTCGTCAGATTTGTAGATAAATCTACTTGGTTTGGAATCACTTCTGAATATGCCGGTACTAAGAGCACATCATCAAATGTAATACCTTCTCCAATAATCTTACCCATGGTTATTCTTCCTCTCTTTCTTCTTTTATTATTCATATCACAAGCAACCATGCCTTAGGTCATGGTGTTACCGATAATAATAACGAATTTCGCCGCCCCTTGTCAACCGATTCATTCCCTTTCACACTTAAAATATACTAATAAATTTTGCCCTATTTCCTTATAAATAAGTATCACACTCCCAATCTTGCAGGATTGCTTCCCAAAACAATGGAAATTAGGCCGAAGTTTTTCTTGCGTACAGGGCGATCCTTTCCATAAAAAAAGCTACAGGACCCTATTGATCCTACAGCTTTTTTTATATTTCAATCCATCTATTCTATATTTTCAAGGAAGGATTCTTACATCATTCCCATTCCGGCGCCTGCTGCTGCAGCTGCTGCATTGGCACTCTCATCCTTGATATCTGCTACTACAGATTCTGTAGTAAGTAATGTAGAAGCTACACTTGTTGCATTCTGAAGGGCACTTCTTGTAACCTTTGCAGGATCAAGAATTCCAGCCTCTACCATATCTACATACTCATCATGTAATGCATCATATCCAAATCCAGGCTCTGCTTCTTTAACCTTGTTAATAATTACAGATCCTTCCAGTCCTGCATTTGCAGAGATATGGAAGAGAGGAGCCTCCAGAGCCTTCAAGACAACCTTTGCACCGGTCTTCTCATCTCCCTCCAGGCTATCAGCCAGGACTGCTACCTTCTTAGAAGCATGAATGTAAGCAGATCCACCACCGGAAATAATTCCTTCTTCTACGGCTGCTCTTGTTGCATTCAAGGCATCTTCCATACGATATTTTGCTTCCTTCATCTCAGCTTCTGTAGCTGCACCTACACGGATTACCGCAACTCCGCCTGCTAATTTTGCAAGTCTCTCCTGAAGCTTCTCTTTATCAAACTCAGAAGTGGTAGTTTCTAACTGGGCCTTGATCTGAGCCACACGATCAGCAATATCCTTCTTATCTCCAAGTCCATCTACGATGGTTGTATTCTCTTTTGTAACCTTTACGCTCTTTGCACGTCCAAGATGCTCTAAAGTAGCCTCCTTAAGATCCATGCCAAGTTCATCAGAAATTACCTGTGCACCTGTCAGGGTAGCAATATCTTTCAGCATATCTTTTCTGCGGTCACCATATCCCGGAGCCTTAACAGCTACTACATTGAAGGTTCCACGAAGCTTGTTAACGATCAAAGTAGTAAGGGCTTCTCCTTCCACATCCTCTGCTACGATCAAGAGTCTTGCACCGGACTGTACGATCTGCTCCAATAATGGAAGGATCTCCTGAATATTAGAAATCTTCTTATCTGTGATCAAGATATATGGATCTTCCAAAGTTGCCTCCATCTTATCCATATCTGTTGCCATGTATGCGGAAATGTATCCACGGTCAAACTGCATACCTTCTACCAGGTCAAGCTCTGTCTGCATAGTCTTAGACTCTTCAATGGTAATAACACCGTCTCCGGAAACCTTCTCCATAGCGTCAGCAACCATCTGTCCAACTTCCTCATCTCCTGCAGAGATAGAAGCAACCTTTGCAATCTGAGCCTTGTCTTTTACAGTACTAGACATCTCTTTGATAGCTTCTACAGCAACCTCTGTTGCTTTCTTCATTCCCTTACGAAGGATGATCGGATTTGCTCCTGCAGCTAAGTTCTTCATTCCTTCATTTACCATTGCCTGTGCAAGTACGGTAGCGGTTGTAGTACCATCTCCTGCTACATCATTGGTCTTAGAAGCAACTTCTTTGATAAGCTGAGCTCCCATGTTCTCAAACGGATCTTCTAATTCAATGTCCTTTGCAATTGTAACACCATCATTGGTAATTACCGGGCTTCCGTAGGACTTATCCAATACTACATTTCTTCCCTTTGGTCCGATGGTTACACGAACTGTATTCGCCAACTGATTAACTCCTGATTCCAATGCGCTTCTTGCTTCTGCACCAAATTTAATCTGCTTTGCCATGTTAATATTCCTCCTAATTCTCAAACATCACAGTTGCTGCTCAAATAAAGAGAGCTTAATCTTAATATAGAAACAACTGCTCTCATCTAATCTCTCTTACTCTACAATCGCCAAAAGATCTGACTGTTTTACAATGATATATTCCTCATCATTCAACTCAATGGTGGTTCCTGCAAATTTTGCATAGACAACTTTCTGTCCGACTTCCACCTGCATCTGAACGTCATTTCCATCGATCACTCCACCCGGTCCTACAGCAACGATCTCTGCCTGCTGTGTCTTCTCCTTAGACTGTCCCGGAAGAACGATTCCTGACTGTGTAGTCTCCTCTGCTGAGATTGGTTTCAATACAACTCTGTCACCTAATGGTAATAACTTCATCTTTATATCCTCCTTAATTTGAAGTAACTGTTCAGCCAAATGCTAAACAGGTACAAGCTTTAGTGGTAATGTTAGCACTCATAAAAAAAGAGTGCTAATAAACTCTAGGTATAAAATAGCACTCTCTTTCGTCTTTGTCAACACACTTTATAGACTTTAATATTTAGTTTATTTCTTTTTTATAAAAGCCGTTTTGGATCTTAAATTTAATTACGCAGTCACCGGATTGTCGATATCTCTCTACAATAATCCCCAGACAAGTAATCTTTTCTTCCTGAATGTAACACTCATATACTGCATCCAGGGAAAACTCAGGCAAATCAAAGTCCTCCACAGACAAATACATATATTCTTCCTGGTCCCTATATCGAAGAATTCTAGCTTCATGCTCATCCTCGTCGAAGAGCCCATCTCGAAGAATGCTTCTTTCCATCTTCAAAGTTGCGGCAGATCCCTCGTACATATTCTTATCTCCCATCAAAAATATCTTCTACTTTTCTGCTCGCTCCGCCTTGATCCTCTCGATCTCTGTAAAGGCATAATTATTGACAACCTTAATATAGGTTCCCTTCATACCGGAAGATCTGGATTCGATCACCCCGGCACTCTCAAACTTGCGAAGAGCATTTACAATCACAGACCTTGTAATTCCTACACGATCGGCAATTTTGCTGGCAACCAAAATTCCTTCTGTGCCATCCAGTTCATCAAATATATGAATCACCGCCTCTAGTTCAGAGTAAGATAAAGTGCTGATGGCAGATTTGACAATGTGTTCTTTTCTGCTCTCCTCTGCACTTTCTTCGTTCACGGAGCGTAACATCTCCAGCCCAACAACTGTTGTTCCATATTCACTGAGAATGATATCATCAATACTATAATCCGCATCCACCTTATAGATAAATAAGGTTCCCAGACGCTCCCCTGCAATATCGATGGGGGTAATGATTGCCTGGTATCCCTTGGATGTCTCTTCCGAAAATCCTAGGGTCTGCAAATTAACATTCTCTTTGGTAGAAAGAATACTTAAGAGTCTCTCATTAAGCATCCCGTCGATTAACATCCCCACTTCCTGGGTCAGAAGTTCTGTAATTGCAGGAATTCCCTGGCACTGGCTACAGCCAAGAACTTTTCCCTTCTTACTGATCACCAATACACTGGAGTCTAAAATTTCTGTCAATACATCACAGATGTCATTAAATACAACCTTGCTGGAACTATTATTGTGTAGTAATTTATTTATTTTTCTTGTTTTATCCAATAATTGTACGCTCATATGGTGCCCTCCGTCTTATAGTTGTTATATTATCACACAATTTAACAACATTCAACGAATTCCCTAAACATTCTCCACATATCCGCACTGTTTGTCACTACATAATAATTTATTGCCACGTTCTACCATATATTGTCCACATTTAGGACATTTTTTCTTGGACGGCTTCTGCCAGGACATGAATTCACACTCTGGATTGTTCTCACATCCATAATATTTACGGCCTTTTTTGGTCTTGCGGATCACAAGGTCTTTTCCACAGATCGGACATTCTACGCCGATCTTTTCCAAGTAAGGCTTTGTATTTCTGCATTCCGGGAATCCCGGGCATGCCAGGAATTTTCCATGAGGTCCATACTTGATGACCATGTTTCTGCCACATTCCTCGCAGATCACATCCGTCACCTCATCCTCGATCTTCACTTTCTCCAGCTCTTTTTCTGCCTTATCCACAGCCTTTTGAAGGTCCGGATAGAAGTTCTCGATGATGGTCTTCCATCTTACCTTGCCCTCTGCGACTCCGTCTAAAAGGCCTTCCATATTTGCAGTGAAATTCACATCTACAATGGTAGGGAAGGATTCCTTCATAATACGGTCTACCACTTCTCCGATCTCTGTGATATAGAGATTCTTTCCTTCCTTAGCCACATAACGTCTGGCAATAATCGTGGAAATGGTTGGCGCATAGGTACTTGGACGTCCTATACCTAATTCTTCCAAGGCCTTTACCAGAGCTGCCTCTGTAAAATGGGCCGGCGGCTGGGTAAAGTGCTGCTTGCTGTCAAAATGATCGTTGCTCAGTTCAGAAGATGTATCAAGCCCTTTTAGGAGCACATTTCCACTGCTTTTTTCCTCATCTGCATCTGTATAAACCAGGCGGAAACCTTCAAAGGAAACCTTAGATGCCGCTACGGTGAACCGATATTTTCCTGCAGCGATCTTCACAGAAGTTGTCTCATATTTTGCCGGCTGCATTCTGCTGGCAGCAAATCTCTTCCATACCAATTGATATAAGCGGAACTGGTCTCTGCTAAGGGATTCCTTTACCATGGCAGGCGTTCTTGAAATATCCGTAGGACGGATGGCCTCGTGGGCATCCTGTACATTCTTTCCGTCTTTTTTGTCCTTAGCCTCTGCTGTAGCGACAAATTCCTGTCCATATTCTTTCTCGATATAGTCTCTTGCGGCCGCATCGGCTTCCTCGGAAATTCTGGTAGAATCGGTACGAAGATAGGTAATAAGACCCACGGTTCCATTACCCTTAATGTCCACACCTTCGTATAACTGCTGGGCAATTCGCATGGTTTTAGCAGTCGCAAAATTCAAGGCCTTGGAAGCTTCCTGCTGCAAGGTACTGGTGGTAAAAGGTACCGGCGCCTTCTTTGTGCGCTCTCCCTTCTTAATGTCCTCCACAGAATAGTCTGCCCCCTCTAAATCCGAAAGAATCTGATCCAATTCTTCCTTGGAATGAATGGTCATCTTCTCCTTATCTGTGCCGTAGAATTTTGCTTCTAAAAGCTTTCTTTCACCTTTGACCTTCAGGTTGGCTGATAGACTCCAGTATTCCTCCGGGATAAATGCATTAATCTCTTCTTCTCGGTCTGCGATAATGCGCAAGGCTACAGACTGCACACGGCCGGCACTCAAGCCTCTCTTTACCTTGGCCCACAAAACCGGACTGATCTTATAACCTACGATACGGTCCAAAATACGTCTGGTCTGCTGTGCGTCCACAAGATCCATGTCGATCTCTCTGGCATTTTTCAAGGATGCTTTTACTGCACTCTTTGTGATCTCATTGAAACTGATGCGATAGGTCTTCTTGTCTTCCAATTTCAAGGCCTGACTTAGGTGCCAGGAAATTGCTTCTCCCTCCCGGTCCGGGTCAGTTGCAAGATAAACTTTATCAGCCTTCTTTACTTCCTTGCGAAGTCCGGCCAGAATCTCTCCCTTTCCTCTGATTGTAATATATTTAGGTTCGTAATCATTCTCGATATCTATACCCAGCTGACTCTTTGGAAGATCTCTTACGTGACCATTGGAAGCGGCAACTACATAGCTGCTTCCCAAAAACTTCTTAATGGTCTTAACTTTCGCCGGAGACTCCACAATCACAAGATAGCGTGCCATTAAATTCTTCCTCCATACCCAAAAGCTTCTTATGCCGGAAAGCTTCTAGGTTCTTACATAATAATTCTTTGATATTTCTTTAATATATCCCCGAATTTGCAGCTTCGCAAGAATCTCTAATAATTTCCCGGAATCCAAGCCGGTATCCTCCATTAACTGCATTAGGTTTTTCGGGAACAAACCGACACAACTATACACCATATTTTCAGTACTTTCAAGAATTTTTTTATTTTGTTCAGAATCCTTGATAGCAGGAACAAGCTGTATATTTAGCTCTTCGATCAGCTCATTTGGGGATAACAAAATCCCTGCTCCCTGCTTGATTAAGAGATGGCAGCCCCTGCTCAAGGGACTATCCACGGGTCCCGGAAGGGCATATACATCCCGTCCCTGTTCTAGGGCCTGGTCTGCCGTAATTAAGGAGCCGCTTTTTTCTTTTGCTTCTATTATAAGAACCACATCTGACAAGCCGCTGATGATTCGATTTCTTCTGGGAAAATTATAGGCCAAGGGCTTGGATCCCATGGGAAGTTCCGAGATCAGGCCTCCCTTTTCTTGCACATCCATGTAAAGTCCGATATGTTCTCTGGGATAGCAAATATCCACGCCGCATCCCAAGACAGCAAAGGTTTCCCCGCCAGCGTTTAAAGCACCTCTCTGGCCTGCCCCGTCTATTCCCAGAGCCAGGCCGCTAATAATCTGAGCCCCTGCCAAGGTCAAAGCTTCTCCGTAATCCATCGCCATTTTTTCTCCATAGGGAGTGCATTTTCTGGCACCTACAATGGAAACCGATAACTTACTTGGATCCGGCAAATGCCCCTTCACATACAAGTTAAAGGGCGGGTCCGGAATATTGGTCAACTTCTCAGGGTAGGATGCTGTCCCAAACAAAATGCGTCGGACCCCTTTTTTCTTCTCTGACTCCAGCTTTTTTACCAATTCCTCCAAGGAAATTTTCTGAGCCTCTAAAATTTTTTCCACCTCCTTAGGGGTCAGATTCTCTATCTTTCTTACATCCTTTTCTTTCATATTATATAGTTCTTCTAATTGCTTAAATTCCCCGGCCAACTTTATTTTTTTCCTGTCCGACAACTTACAGATATCTCCCAGCCAACAGCGGAAGATATCACCCTTTTCATTCTTTTCCATCCTTATCGCCCCCAATACTTTTTATCCATGGTTCGATAGCCCATGGCCTCCATCAAGTGTTCCTCCAAAATATCTTCGCTTCCTGCCAGGTCTGCAATGGTTCTTGCTACTTTAAGAATCTTGTGATAGGTCCTGGCCGTGAGTCCCAGAGATTCATAGGCTCGCTTCATAATTTGCTCTTCTTTCTTTCCCAGCCTGCAAAATTCCTCTATATTTTTTACCTCTAGAGCTCCGTTGGTATAAATTCCCAATTTCTCATAGCGCTTTCTTTGAATATCTCTGGCTGCCACCACCCGGTCTCGTATCTGGGCCGAGGATTCTTCTTTCGTCTTTCCTCTTAAGGTTTCATAATCCACCCTTGGAGCTTCCATGCAAATATCGATCCGATCCAAAAAAGGCTGACTCACTCTTCCCAGATAATTACGAATCTGGCCCGGAGTGCAATTACAGCGGCTAAGGTCCGGGAAGTTCCCGCAGGGGCAAGGATTCATAGCCGCAGCCAACATAAAATCGGCCGGAAATGTATAATTTCCATGATTTCTTGACAGGCGAATATTTTTCTCCTCCAGGGGCTGCCTTAGGACCTCTAAGACTGACTTTTGAAATTCTGTCAATTCATCCAAAAACAGGACTCCCCCATGGGCCTTGCTAATTTCCCCGGGTGCAGGATATGCCCCGCCTCCGATCAAGGCTGCCTTGGTAATGGTATGGTGGACACTCCGAAAGGGTCGGCTTGTGATCAAAGGATCTTCTTCATCCACCATGCCAAGAATACTATAAATCTTTGTAATCTCCAGACTTTCCTCTAAGCTTAAGGGCGGAAGGATGGAGGGGATTCGGCTGACGATCATGGATTTGCTGCTTCCAGGTGGCCCTACAAATAAAATATTGTGACCCCCTGCCACTGCAATTTCCACCGCCCGCTTCAAGGCTTTTTGCCCGCAAATGTCTCCATAATCCAAGGCTTGCTTCTTTTCCTTTCGCTCCCCATAGGCCAGACGGCTCTCTGGGGATAGTTCCAAGCTTTGCCTTACATGTTCTGACTCCTTCAAATAATCGCATACCCCCACCAAGCTCTTTGCCCCATAGATTCTTATCCCGTCTACCAAGGCTGCCTCCGGTTCATTTTCCTTAGGGACGATACAGACCTTCAAGCCGCAGTCCCTGGCCTTTAGAACTGCCGGCAAAATACCGGAAACCTTGCGGATCTTCCCATCCAAACTCATTTCTCCCAAAACCATTGTCTCCTCCAAGGCTGTCTTTGGTATCACTTCTAAGGATGCAAGGATCGACAGGGCAATGGGAAGATCGAAGGATGCTCCCCGCTTCCTTACAGTTGCCGGAGATAAATTCACTACAATCTTCTTTGCGGGCAGGTCCATTTCAGAATTTCGAATTGCAGTCTTAACCCGCTCCGCTGCCTCCTTTACCTCAGAAGATAAATATCCCACCATATGTAACAATGGCAGGCCGTTGCTTACATCAGCCTCCACCCCTACAGGTATGACATCAAGACCTGCAAAGGCTGCTGACAATACTGTGCTGTACGCCATAGGCACTCTCCTTTTTTTGATTTTTAATTTTTGTGATGTGTCGCCGATTCGGCTTGATTCATTGTAAATGCTGAGAATTCAGCTAATTTGAGAAAGAGAATCTTCTCAATGTGATGTTATTTTATGCTTCTTTTTTAGAAATGTCAATCAAAAGTCCGAGGGCTTTTAGGGGGACTCAAAAAAATCCCTGTGCATAGGACCAACTGCTGAATCTTAAGTCTTATACACAGGGAATTTTTTATTATATATATTTGGCTTTTCTTGCCGTATTTTTCTCCGATTAGGACTCCTCTTCTGCTCTTCGAAGGATGTCATAGACCTGGGCCTGCGCCCCTTCTAACTCTACGTAGAGGACTTGTTTTGGATGGGGTGCGCTTTCCATTTCATTGCCCTCCTGGTCCAGGATCCGTTTGACTGTCACCAAAGGGTTGTCCCCATTTGGTTTCATGATCTCTATTTTTTCTCCTACAGAAAACTTATTTCTCTGTTCGATCCTTAAAAGACCGTTCTTTACTTCTCCCACAATACCCAGATAGGTATACTCGCGCATATAGGTATTACTGTCATAAATCTGGCTCTCAGCTCCCGGTTTTCCGAAATAAAAACCAGTCGTAAACTGTCTGTAGGTACAGTTAGAAATCTGATCCAAATACCAGGGCATATTTTTCTCATAAAGCTTGGGATCTTCCAGATAATCATCTATGGCCTTGCGGTAGGTCCTTGCCACGGTCGCTACATAGAGAGCTGTTTTCATGCGGCCCTCTATTTTAAAGCTGTCAATACCTGCCTCGATCATCTCCGGAATGTGCTCAATCATACACAGGTCCTTCGAATTAAAAATATAGGTACCTCTCTCATTTTCATATACCGGCATATACTCACCCGGTCTTGTCTCCTCCACCACTGCATATTTCCAGCGGCAAGGATGGGTGCAGGCTCCCTGGTTGGCATCTCGTCCTGTAAAATAATTACTTAGAAGACACCTGCCCGAATAGGAAATACACATAGCTCCGTGAATGAAGCTCTCAATCTCCATCTCCTCCGGAATCTCTTTGCGAATTTCTTTAATCTCCTCTAAGGACAGCTCTCTTGCGGAAACCACACGCTTTGCTCCCAGATCCCACCAAAACTTATAGGTTCCGTAATTGGTATTGTTGGCCTGGGTGCTGATATGACGTTCAATCTCCGGGCAGATCTCCTTTGCCAGCATAAAAATGGCCGGATCTGCAATGATCAGGGCATCCGGTCCCAATTCCTTTAATTCTTTTAAATATTCCCGAACTCCCGGAAGATCTTGATTGTGGGCCAAGATATTTACGGTTACATGAACTCTCGCCCCATGGTCATGGGCAAACTGGATGCCTTCTTTCATATCTTCTTTGGAAAAATTCTTGGCCTTTGCCCGCAGCCCAAAAAACTCTCCTCCGATATATACTGCATCTGCTCCAAATATAACTGCCGTCTTTAATACCTCAAGGCTGCTTGCCGGTATCAACAATTCCGGATGTCTATTTCTCATAATCAAACTCCTTGCATTATCCTTTTTGTTTCTATCTATTTTTTTACACTGAGGGCCACACCATCTCCTAAAGGCAGGATGGTGGTTTGAAGGCCTTCCTTGTGTTTTAATTCATATAAATACTCTCTCATACGGCTGTGTATGGTCCGGTTTCTCCGCTCCACCGCAAAGCGGGATTCAATCACATCTCCGTCCTGAAGCACATTGTCAGAAATCAAAAGTCCCTCCGGCCTAAGAAGTCTTAAAGCCTCCGGCAGGTAACGAATGTACTGCCCCTTAGCCGCATCCATAAATATCATATCATAGGAATCATCAAGCGATTGCATGATTTCCAGTGCATCCCCTTCTAACAAGGTGATCTTGTCTTCTTTTCCTGCCCGTTTAAAATTGTCTCTGGCTATAGGAATACGTTTTTCATATTTCTCTATGGTAGTAATATGGCCATTTTTCGGCATATATTCACTCATCAAAATAGAAGAAAATCCGATAGCAGTTCCCACCTCCAGAATCTTCACAGGCTTCTTTAGAAGAAGTAATACCTTCAAAAGACTCTGGGTTTCCTTTCGTATAATCGGGACATAGCTTTCTATGGCCTCACGTTCTATGGTCTCAATAATCTCACTCTCCGGGCTCTCCAAGGAATGAATATAGGTGGTCATTCTTTCATCAACAATCATTTTTCTTCTCCATAATACCAATGATTCCTGCAACTTAAAAGTAAGGCGCAGTAAAGTATTACTACGCCCCAAGCTTTCACATATGCTCTTTTTATACTCTTTTATACATCCATAATGATCGGCAAGATCATAGGTCTTCTCTTGGTCTTCTTCCAGATATACTCATTTAGGGTATCTCTGATCACCATCTTGATCTTGCTCCAGTCTGCATTTCTCTGACTGGAAAGCGTATGCTCTACAGCCTCTGTAAGAAGGCGTCTTGCCTCATCCATCATAGCCTCAGATTCTCTTACATAGACAAATCCTCTGGATACAATGTCCGGTCCGGCAAGAAGTTGATTGCTTCCCTTCTCCAGGGTAAGGACTACGATCATAATACCATCCTGGGCCAGATGCTGACGGTCTCTTAGGACGATATTTCCTACATCTCCGACACCCAGTCCATCTACCAGGATCTCTCCGGTCTGAACCTTTCCAACAACCTTCGCACTGGCATCGCAAAGCTCCAAGACATCTCCGGAATTTAACATAAAGACATTTTCCTTTGGAATTCCAAGAGATTTTGCGATTCTTCCGTTGGCTTTTCTATGACGGAACTCTCCATGGACCGGAATGGCATACTTTGGTTTTACCAAAGAATAAATCAGCTTTAATTCTTCCTGACAGGCATGTCCGGATACGTGGGCATCCTGGAATACGACCTTGGCCCCCTTCATGGACAATTCATTAATGACACGGGATACAGATTTCTCATTACCCGGAATAGGATTGGAACTAAAGATAACCGTATCTCCCGGCATAATAGTAACCTTCTTATGAATATCCGCTGCCATACGGGAAAGGGCTGCCATAGACTCTCCCTGACTTCCGGTGGTAATCAGCACCGTCTTCTCCGGTGGATAATTCTTTAGATGGTCAATATCTACCAAGGTATTGTCCGGAACCTGCAAATAGCCAAGCTCCTGGGCAACCTGAATAATACTAACCATGCTTCGGCCTTCCACTACAACCTTTCTGTCATACTTGCAGGCCGAATTAATAATCTGCTGTACACGGTCTACATTGGATGCAAAGGTAGCAACAATAATTCTGCTGTCCTGATGCTCAGCAAACAAGTGATCAAAGGTAATACCTACGGTACGCTCTGACTGGGTGAAGCCCGGCCGCTCTGCATTGGTACTATCTGACATAAGAGCTAAGACGCCCTTCTTTCCAATCTCTCCGAAGCGCTGAAGATCAATGGCGTCTCCATATACCGGTGTATAGTCCACTTTAAAGTCTCCGGTATGGACCACAATACCTGCCGGTGAGTAGATTGCCAAGGCTGCTGCATCCTGAATACTGTGATTGGTCTTAATAAATTCAATTCGAAACTGTCCTAAATTAATAGACTGTCCATACTTAACCACCTTTCTTCTGGTGGTCTTCATCATGTTGTGTTCGGTAAGCTTTCGCTCAATAATACCCATAGTAAGCTTGGTTGCATAAATAGGAAGATTCAGTTCTCTCAACACATAGGAGAGAGCTCCGATATGATCCTCATGACCATGGGTGATAACAAATCCTTTTACCTTGTCAAAATTATCTTTTAAATAAGTGATGTCCGGAATTACTAAATCAATTCCCAGCATATCGTCCTCCGGAAATGCAAGACCGCAATCCACAACGATAATACTGTCCTCATACTCAAAGGCGGTAATATTCATTCCGATCTTTTCCAAACCGCCCAATGGAATAATACGTAGCTTTCCTGTCTTCTCTTTTTTCAATTCTACACCTCCGTGCCCTTACAAACTTCCTTTCTCGCTCTCTCGGCACTCCTTGCATTGTCCGTAGAATTTCAGTTCGTGATTACGCACGTGGAAGCCGGTCTCTTCCTCAATATGGTCTTCCAACTCATCCAAAAAATCTGCCTTGAAAGACAATACTTTCCCACATGTCTCACATATTAAATGATGATGGTGATGTCGTCCATGATCTCCGCCTATAGATTCGCTAATCTCATAGCGGAGACTTCCATTATCCAAATTAATACTATCCACCAACTGCATATCCAGTAACAATTGCACAGTCCGATAAATGGTAGCCAACCCGATATCCGGGTAGTCTTCCTTCACAAGTTCATATATATCTTCAGCAGTCATGTGACTATCACGATGCTCTGCCAGAACTTCCAATACCAAAAGCCTCTGGTTTGTCACCTTGAGACCCTTTTGTTTCAGCATTTCCTTAAACTGTTCCTTACTAACTGTCATATCCGAACTACCTTTCAATATCAATATCCTCAAGTAACTCTTCAAAAACCTTAGATATGGCTGTAAGTTCCATGTCATCCTCTACAAATTCGTAGAGGCTCTCCGGTGACGAATCCGATGCTGTATCCTTCATGATCATGCATTCTCCGTCCTCGTCCTCCGAGTCAGTAACTAAAATATAGTTCACGCCATTAATCCTGGTCTGTTCCAGAATAAAAAGATCCGCACTCTCCTGCGGGTTTTCTCCTTGAAAACTAATTTTTTGCATGCCCCTTGCTCCTCTTTATCGTATTCTACAAATGGGAATCCAAAGAGTCTAAATATCCTTGCAATATAAAAACAGCCGCAATCTTGTCAATATACTTCTTGCGGTCTTCACGTCTTACTTTATTCTCGATCAATGTCCGTTCTGCTTCCACTGTGGTTAGTCGCTCATCCCACATAAGCACTTCCAAGCCGGTTCTGCGTCTTAACATCTCTCCAAATTCTATAGACTTCTCTGCTCGATCCCCTATGTCGTTATTCATATGCTTGGGAAGGCCCAGAACAATCTTTCCCACCTCATACTCCGCGATCAGCTCTTCGATGCGGGCACAAGTCTTCCGAAGCTTGTTCTCGTCCTTCCTGCAAATGGTCTCAATTGCCTGCGCTGTAATTTCCAATGGATCCGAGATAGCAACGCCTACTGTCTTCGATCCATAATCCAATCCCATAATCCTCATGTGTCTATGCCCAATCATTGTGCTGAATATAGGTCTTCAGCATCTCTTCTACAAGCTCATCTCGCTCCATCTTGCTGATCAGGCTTCTAGCACCATTGTGACTGGTGATATAAGTAGGGTCTCCGGACATAATATAACCAACGATCTGACTCACCGGATTGTATCCCTTCTCACTTAACGCTTTGTATACGATCTCAAGGATGTCCTTTGCCGAAATCTGGGGGCCACTTTCTACCTGGAAAAATTGGGTACTACCTAAATCTTTCATCTTTACATCCTCCTATTTTATTTCTTATTTATTCTACTCCATCACAAATGAAAATTCAATCGATTATTTGATTGTGTTTTTCAATTTGTACATTTACGATCTTATTTGCGACATTTTCAATAAATTTACTGCCAATTTTAACATACTCCTTGGTATGGCCGACCCAGATTTTCTCACCATCCCGCATAATCTCCTCTTCCATCAGGACTTCCTGTGTGCTGCCGATCAAGGCCTCCTCATAGGCCCACTTTTTTCTTTTTCCAAGTTCGATCAGGTCTGCACTTCTTTTAGCTTTGATCTGGTCCGGTATTTGATCCGGCATCCGGTCTGCAACGGTGCCTGCCCTTCTGGAATATTTAAAAATATGGGTCTCGTAGAAATTCACCTTATCCACAAAAGCTTTGGACTCTTCAAATTCCTCCTGGGTCTCTCCCGGGAAGCCCACGATCACATCGGTAGTCAAGGCCGGATTTTTAAAATATTTCCGAAGGAGGCAGCATTTCTCATAATATTCTTCTGCGCTGTAACGGCGGTTCATTCTCTTCAAGGTTGCATTGCAGCCGCTCTGCAGGGAAAGATGAAAATGGGGACAGATTTTTTCCATCTCAGAAAGCTTCTTCGCAAATTCCTCTGTAATGATTCTTGGCTCTAAGGATCCTAAGCGAATCCGATCAATACCTTCCACCTCATGGATGGCTTCAATGAGATTTAAAAGATTGTCATCTATATCTACCCCATAGGAGCTAAGGTGAATGCCTGTAAGGACCACTTCCCGGTAGCCGTTTCCCGCCAGCTTCTTGACTTCCTCCACCACACTATCTTTTGACCTGCTTCGCACCCGTCCTCTTGCGTAGGGAATAATACAGTAGGAGCAAAATTGATTACAGCCGTCCTGGACCTTGATATAGGCTCTGGTATGTTCTCCTGTTGTGGACAGGCTAAGCTCTTCGTACTCCTTGGTATGATTGATATCAATCATAGCCCTAGAAGAAGCCTCCTGGTTTTTTTCCTGCCCCTTAGAAGCCTCATAGTCTGCTAGGATTTCCACAATATTCTTCTTTTTATTATTTCCAACCACAATATCGATGCAAGGATCCACCTGGTCCTTCATGGCCTGGACATAACAGCCGCAGGCTACCACAAGAGCCTTGTCATTCATCTTCTTAGCCTTGTGCAGCATCTGTCTGGACTTTCGATCTGCAATATTGGTTACTGTACAGGTATTTATAATATAAATATCGGCTCCCTCTTTAAAGGGAACGATCTCATATCCATGATTTGCCAGCATTTCCTGCATAGCTTCGGTTTCGTAAGCATTCACCTTACAGCCCAAGTTATGTAATGCTACTTTCTTCATTTCTTTTTATCCTCTCTTTATATATGCAAATCTCCTGCGCCTTCTTCTTAAAAAGCGTCTGACCACAGGTCCTCCTAAGGAATTCTTAATGCCTTCCTTTTAATAAAATCTTGACTTTTAGTATCCATACTTTTAAGATGATAGGTAGATGAAACAAAATCTATACAGGAGGTTTATTCAATGAAAAAAATTAAAATTTTAGTAAATACTATCGCAAAGGTTAACTCCTTCAACCGCGATCTGCTCCCATTCGATTCTGATATCGATCTTGTTCAGGGAAGATATACCGTTGACGGAAAATCTATTATGGGTATCTTCAGCTTGAATCTTTTAGAGCCTATCACAGCTATCATCCACGAGGAGAATGGCGAGTTAGATGCTCTTTTAGAGAAGCTTCAGCCATATATCGTTGAATCAGAAGATTCCGAAGCTTAATTTGTTTTTACTATTTTTTAAAAGGTCAGATGTTTTCATCTGACCTTTTTTATTTTATTTATTTCACTTCAATGATTTCTACTGTATCTAAGGCTTCCTGCATCAAACGATCAATATCCTCGGAAAGATTTTCCTCAGACCGTCTGATGACCTCAATGTTTGGTTTGGTAACCGGATGCTTTGCAACGAAAATGGTGCAGCAATCCTCATAAGGCTGGATCGAAGTTTCGTAGGTATCGATTTTTTCTGAAATATCGACGATCTCCTGTTTATCAAAGCCGATCACCGGACGATATACCGGCATGGTACATACATCATTGGTAGCAGCAAGGCTCTGCATAGTCTGGCTTGCCACCTGGCCGATGCTCTCTCCTGTGATAAGTCCCAAACAGCCATCCTGCTTTGCAAAGTGCTCTGCGATCCGCATCATATATCGTCTCATAATAATGGTCAATTCATCATGCGGGCATTTCTCATAGATGTATAACTGAATATCTGTAAAGTTTACGACATGCAGTTTAATAGGGCCGGAATATCTTGCCACGATCTTTGCCAGATCGATCACCTTCTGTTTTGCTCTCTCACTGGTATAAGGCGGCGCATGGAAATAGGTAGCCTCCAAAGCCACTCCTCTCTTAGAGATCATATAACCTGCTACCGGACTGTCAATTCCTCCGGATAATAATAGCATGGCACTTCCGTTTGTTCCCACAGGCATACCACCTGCTCCCGGGATAATCTGGGAGTAAACATAAATCTCATTTCGAACTTCCACATTTAACATAACCTGGGGATTGTGTACATCCACCTTGGTCTCAGGAAAAGCTTCTAAGATTGCCTCTCCAAGATCACAGTTAATTTCCATGGAATTCTTTGGATAAGATTTTCTTGCCCGGCGGGACTCCACCTTAAAGGTAAGATTTTTATCCGGATACATCTCATCCATGTAAGCCACTACATCTTTTTTTAACTGGTCAAATCCCTGGTCTTCCATGCGGACAACCGGGCAGATTCCCACCAAGCCAAAGACTCGTTTAAGATGGTCTACCGTATCCTCATAGTCATAGTCTCCCTCGCAGTCAACATAAATTCTCGCCTGGGATTTGTGCACATTAAAGTCTCCCTCTACGTCCTTTAAGGCATAGCGGACCTGACGCACCAGGGCATCCTCAAAAAGATATCGGTTTTTTCCCTTGATACCGATCTCTCCATATTTTAATAAAAATGTATGAAATCTCATTTAAAATTCTCCTTCACCTAATGTCTCGTATATTTCCGAAGCATCGGTACAATATTATATAGAATCTCTAAAGTCTCGTCAATCTCTTCCCTTGTAGTAAACTCTGACAGGCTAAAGCGCAGGGTAGAATCTAGGTATTCTCTTTCGGTTCCGATTCCCTTTAAAACTCCGCTGATGCCCGGATGGTTGGAGGCACAGGCGGACCCGGAAGACACATAAATCCCCTTATCCTCCAAGGAATGAAGCAAAACCTCGCTTCGAACTCCGGCAAATCCCACGCTGATAATATGGGGGGCCGAAGAATCATCACTCAGACCATGGATTTTCGTCTGCGGGATTTTTTCAAGACCCTCCAGAAAATGATTTTTCAGGTCCCGCATCTTACGGATCTTTGCATCAAAATCCTTATAGATTAGGTCTGCAGCCAAACCGATCCCTGCAATTCCCGGAACATTTTCCGTTCCGGACCGGATATTCTTCTGTTGCTCCCCGCCAAAGATTATGGGCTTTATTTTCACTTTATCTCCAATATACAAAACTCCGGTTCCCTTAGGTCCGTGGATCTTGTGACCGCTTATGGATACCATGTCCACCCCCAGTTTCTTTGGATGAATCTTATATTTACCAAATCCCTGGACCGCATCTACATGGAAAAGGATCTTTGGATTGTATCCTTTCACAATACGCGCTGCTTCCTCGATGGGCTGCACCGAACCGATCTCGTTGTTCACATACATGATAGATACAAGGATCGTGTCCGCACAGAGGGCATCCTTTAAGGCTTCCAAAGAAATCCGTCCCGTCTCATCCACAGGAAGATAGGTCACTCTATATCCTTCTTCCTCTTCTAAGTAGGCCATGGTATTTAAGATGGCCGGGTGCTCTATAGAGGAAGTGATCAAATGCTTACCGGCCCTTTTATTAGCTCTGGCAGCTCCAATCAGGGCAAGATTGTCACTTTCTGTTCCTCCGGAAGTAAAATAAATCTCTTTCTCCTGAACTTTTAAAATCTTGGCAAAGATCTCCTTTGCTTTTTTAATATAGTTTTCTGCCTCCACGCCCTTCATATGCAAGGAAGAGGGATTTCCATAGTCCCGGCACATAAGCTTTTTTACCAGGTCTCCCACCTCTTCATAGGCCTTGGTCGTGGCAGAATTATCTAAATAGATTTCCTTCATGATCTAACTCCACATCTATATTTTTACTCTCATTGCTCCAAATGAAACATCAAAACAGACAGCGTAGTAAGTCCGGCCGTCTCTGTTCGGAGGATCCGTTTTCCCAGGGTGATCGATTTCGCTCCCATAGAAATCGCATCTTCCACCTCTTCCACTTCAAAGCCCCCTTCCGGTCCAATAAAAATACCGATGGATTGCCCCGGAAGAATCTTTTCTATAATCTCCTTGGTTTCCTTCATCCCCTCTGCCAGCTCATAGGGAATCAGTACCAGGTCCAGGGCTTCTGCGTAGGAAAGGGCCTCCTTATAGCTCATCAGCTCATGTACCCTTGGAATATAGCCTCTTGCGGCCTGCTTCGCCGCACTCTCTGCGATTTGCTGCCATCTGGCAACCTTCTTTAAAGCCTTCTTTTCATCCAGCTTTACCACTGCCCGCTTGGTAGCTACCGGCACGACCTCATAAACGCCAAGCTCTACTGCCTTCTGAACAATCAGTTCCATTTTATCCTGCTTTGGAAGACCCTGGAAGAGATAGATATGGGAGGATAACTCTGTATCTGTCATGTGTTGTTCTTCTATATGAAGCAGGGCTAAATCTTCTTTAAAGCTTTCCACTGTGCACAAATAGCTGATATTATTGCCATCGTTAATGGTAACTTCTTCTCCGATATGCATCCTAAGGACATTCTTCATATGGTTGACATCAGAACCTGTGATGGTAATGGTATCATCCTGCACCTGATCAGGTGTTACAAAAAAATGCTGCATTTCTTGCTCCTAATTCTTTCTGGCAGTGACTGAAACCCATTCTCCCTGATGGTGAACCTCCAAAACTTCCATTCCGGAAGCCTTCACAGCTTCCACCACTGTCTCTTCTTTTTCTTCTATAATTCCACTGGTTATATAAATTGCTCCGGACTTCATGTGATTTAAAACCACCGGTGTAAGAGGCACCAAAACATCGGCTAAGATATTGGCTGCCACGATATCATACTTCTCATATCCTACCTGGTCTTGAACCTTTTTATCGTCTATGATATTTCCGATCATAACCTCGTACTGGCCTTTTTGAATTCCATTGACTTCCATATTCTCATGAGTGGCATCGATGGCGCATGGATCAAGATCGGTTCCTACGGAGTGACCTGCCCCAAATTTCAAGGCCAGCATGCCAAGAATTCCGCTTCCGCATCCTACGTCCAAGATCTCCATTCCGGGCTTTACATATTTTTTCAATTGACGGATACAAAGCTGTGTCGTCTCGTGCATTCCGGTTCCAAAGGCAGTTCCCGGATCAATGTGGATTACCATCTTGTCGCTGTCCTTGGCCTCCACCTGCTCCCAGGATGGAATCACCAGGATATCATCAATGTAGAATTGATGGAAATATTTCTTCCAGTTATTCACCCAGTCAAGGTCTTCTGTCTCGGACTCTTCAATGCTGCACTCTCCTACGTCCACATAGGATCTCATAGCTTCCAGTTCCTCTCGCACCTGAAGAAGCATGGCTCCTGCATCCAGCTCCGGATCCAGATAGAAGGTCAGGTAGGCCACCCCATCATCCTCTGGGATATCCGGCAAAATATCCACAAACATCTGTTCCTTGTCTGTCTGGGTCAAAGGCACTCTATCCTCGATCTGCACCCCTTCAATACCAAGATCTGCCAGCATACTGCTGACTATGTCTTCTGCCTGCGTTGTTGTCTTTAATCGAAATTGATTCCACTTCATATGTCATTCTCCTTCAAAAGAGGACTGCCGCTTCCTGCGACAGTCCCCTCATCATTTACTCTTATAAATCTACAAAGTCAATTTTGAAAGTATCGTCATCTTCAATATGACCACGTTTCTTTTTCGGTTTTTCCTCGAGAAGATCATCTAAGTCGTCGATGATTCCTTCATCCTCATCCTCGTCTTCCTCGTCTTCGTAATCGTCGTAGTCTTCCTCTTCTTCATAGTAGTCTACGTCGTCATCGTAATCATCTTCTTCATAGTCGTCTTCTTCAAAATCGTCCTCATAGTCCAATTCTCCGAAGTCTTCTGTGAACTCAAACTGGGCGGTCTTTTGTGGCTTTCTGACTGCCGGTCCGTCAGCTGTATCATCAAGCTTTGCCTTCTTGCCCTTTTTCTCTTTTTTGTCTTTTTTCTTTTTCTTTGGCGCCGGTTCTTCCTCTTCATCCATATCGATTCCGTATTGGTCGTAGATGTCATCCAACTCGATATCTCTGTTGCGAAGTTTGACTCTTACAACAATAAGGCGAATCAGGATTAAAACAAAAAGTACAGTCACAATCACAAAGATGGCTGTGAAGTAACTATTTACAACATTCTTGATCTTTCCAAGGATGCCTGAGGCTTTTCCCTTGGACTTATCACCGGAAGTGCTGGCACTTGCTGTATCGGTAGGATCAAAACGCTGGTAGGTTCCCTGGCTGGAATCATAACGGTAGAAACCTTTGGTTCCGTCTTTTCCTACAGCATAGAGCAGATAATAGTCTGCCTCATTGGGATCCTGCCAAATGGAAAATTCCTTTCCATCAAGGGTCAGGGTTGTTGACTTATAATTATCCGGCACGCTGATTCCACTGGCATTGTATACGATAATGTTGGTATCACTGGAAATAGCAATCTGTGCACATTTTGAGAAGGTTGCATCCTCACTGTTGAAATAATAGAAATCGCCGATTCCCTCGGAATTAAATAAATATGCCAGGTATACAGTTGCGCCTTCATTGGCAACCATAGTCCGCTGAGCCCCTTCATATTGAACATTGGCTACAGAAAATCCGGTCGGAATGTCATTGTCTGCAAATTCACTGGAAAGGGTATACTTTTCTCCGTCGATGGTAATCTCAACCCCATCTCCGTCCGTCGCCTTGCTGGCTGAGGATGAAGATTCTGTGGTGATCTTAGAAGCATCTCCCTCTGCAATGGTAACTGCTCCGCTTCCCTCTTCCAAGGAAAGGGCTGCCCCAGAACTACTTCCGGTTACATTGTAGGAAGCCAGGCTAATCTGAGAGCTTCCCTGCTGCAGTGCCTGAAAAGTGATTACAAATTTTTCTTCTGTGCTTCCTCCGGTACCTACATATTTCAAGGTTCCGTCAGATTCCTTTGTAACACCGCTGTCTCCGGAATCATATCTTAAATAGTTGCTATCATAGTTAATGGTAAGCTCCACACTTCCAATATTCTCAGAAGTGGTATCTACTGCCACCTTTACATCAAAATTATCGCCTACTGCTGTCTCCGGATCTGAAAATGCAATAGACCCATCTGCTGCAAAAACCTGTACAGGAAGTGCAGCCAGCAAGCTTACGCCGCATACTAGGCCTGCGAATGCTCTCTTTAAACCTTTCATTTTTTCTTCCTCTCTTAATATCCTGTAGTCCCTGTGGAAGATGTATCTCCCCCTGTCACTCCTCCGGTGCTGTCATAAGTTCCTGTATTATCATAGGTCCCGCCGGTGCCCCCGGAAGTGTCATAGGTTGCAGAACCAGTTCCGGAATTTGTTCCGGAAGTATCATAGGTTCCCGTGCCCCCGGTGTTATCATTGCTAGCCGAGTTATCATAGCTAGTTCCGGCTGATCCCGTACTATCATAAGTTCCGGTCGAATTATAGCCGGAAGAAGTATCATAATAAGTGCCCGAAGTATCATAGGTCGTATCGGTAGATGTTCCATCGGAATACTCCCCGGAACTCTCCCCATAAGTCAGGCTCGTCTGATTATCAATTTCATCGCTGATGGTCTGCACAGTAGAAGAAACGGAATATTCAGAATCTTCTCCATATAAAAATGTATGCAGCTGTTTTACATTGTCTGCCAGGTCAACAGGAATTACGCAGCTACCGATATCTCCAAGAGTATCGGAAGTCACATCAAATGGGAATCCGGATGTCTCACCCATACTGTAAGTGGTAAATCCCTTCGCATAACTTAGCATTTCAGCCAAGGTAAAGTTGGTACTGATTTCATCAAAGACGTCATTGATAATTTTATTAATAGTAGAAAGATTTGCCTGCTGAGCTTTTTTTGCGATCTGTTCTAATACTGTTCTTTGACGCTCTGTTCTTCTATAGTCATCTCCTGTGGTATAACGGATTCTACAATAAGAAGTAGCCTGTACACCATTTAGGACCTGTTTTCCCGGATTCTCCAAAAGATTCATCGGATGACCGGTTACCTTGGAGGTCTCATTACAATATCCGTTGGTCCAATAAACCTCTTCCTCTGTAAGATCCAGTTCCACACCCCCAAGATCATCAATTACATCTACAAGGGCATTAAAATCTACGGTAACATAATGGGTAATATCAAGATCCAGATTCTTATTTAACATAGCAATGGCCTCTTCCGGTCCACCGAAAGAATAGGCTGCGTTGGCCTTATTATAGGTCCCGTCATCCTGCTGAAGCAAGGTATCACGGTAAACAGATACCAATTTCACTTCTCCTGTGGCCTGATTTAAGCTTGCCACCATAATCGTGTCACTTCTGGAATCTCCGGCTGTAAGATTACCCTCACGGCTGTCTACTCCAAACAAGGCAACATTTAAATAACCTTCTTTTCTAGCCACTTCGCTATTAATTTCCAGGGCACTGGTATCTAATTTCTGCGTATCTAAGCGTTCCATTTTTCCACTGATATACACAGCTCCCGCCACAATACTAAGTACTAAGACTGCAATTAAGGTTCCTCCGAAAATCGCACCGATCTTTTTCCCTAAAGACCAATAGCGAAATCCCGTCTTAGGTCTGCGTCCTCTGTGTACATTTCTTCTCCTTCTAGCCATAGGTACGTCCTTTCCAATTTATTTCAAAACCACCCGTTATATTATCGTATTTTTCGTCAAAAAACAACAATTACCTGCTTATCTCCCTACGATTTCACACTTTGGAAACAAAATAGCCCGGATTTGAGCTGCACCATCTCACCAAAAATGCCGGAAGTCTCTTATATCTTTTTCCCAGGAAGAAGCCTGCATACTTAAAAGCAGACTGAAAAAACAACTCCACCAATAGGAAAGGCTTGCCAATGTGAATCAAGTAAGCCGCTGTCTTTTTTACCAGCTTAACCCCCTCCCCCTCGGAAGGAATATCCTTAAAAATTTCCGGATATGCAGCCTGGACGACACCCCCATCAAAGTTACGATGGAACTGCTGCAGGCAGTTATAATTATGGGAGTGATAAACCTTAGCCTCTGCCACATAGGCTACCCGCTCTCCATCTAATACGCACTTGGCAGTATGTACCAGATCCTCTCCAAAGATAATAGGCGCATCAAATCCGCCTCTTTGCAGGAAGGCCCTTCTTCTGTATGCACCACAAACATCGGAAAAGAAAAAGGTTTTGATTCCCATGGTTTCTAAATCCTGTATAGATTTAATCCTACTCTCCTCCGGATAGTTAAAGCGTCTGGTAAAGCGCTCCACCACATTGCAGTCCTGATTGGGGAGCTGTCTTCCGTAGGCAATATTGAGATCTTGATACTTTTTAAACACCTGCACAAAGGAAGAAACCAGGTGAATGTCTGCAGGAACTGCATCCTGGGTCATAAAAAGGAGCAAGTCCGCATTGGAACGCCTGGCTCCCACATTTCTCGTCGCTCCATGATCAAAATCTGCCGCCTCGATCTCTAGGATCTCTACTGGGTAGGGCCCCATAGGAATCATCGGCAAAGGCAAATTCGACTTCGTATTTATGATACGAATGGTCTCAATCTCGTAGTCCTGTTTCTGTAAACGTTCTACAAGAGATAGCAATTTTTCATCCGGCTTATATACCGGAATAATGATATCTACCGTCATGAAATCTTTATCCTTATTACTTGTCCATATTAATAGTAATTACCCGATGTATCATAGCCGCTTCCACTGCTATCATAGCCATAATTTCCGCTGTTATCATAACCATAATCTCCGCTGCTGTCATAACCATAGCTTCCGCTGCTATCATAGCCATAACTTCCACCGGTGTCATAGCCGTAGTCCCCGCTATCATAGCTATCGGTACTGCCTGAGCTATCATAGCCTGTCACTGTCATATCCTCATCCGATACATCGTCATCATATTGGTCGCTGCCAATGGAGGTCAGATTAATAATATCATTATTGATTCCCTTTACCGTATCGGAAGGCTCATAGTCTTCCTTGGCAAATAGGAATTTATGTAACTGTTTTACCTGATCTTCCATTCCTACCGGCACAACATAAGAGCCTACATGGCCATAAACATTTTCGGAAGCTTCTACATCGAAAGGAAATCCTGAAGTCTCACCGATGCTATAATTTGCTGCATTGGCGGCCATTCCCAAAATATTTTGCAAGGTTAGGTTGGTGGAAACCTGTGGAAATACCTGGTTTACAATCTTATTTAAGGTAGCAATATCCGCCTTCTTAGCCTTCTTAAATACCTGCTCTAAAACCGTTCTCTGGCGCTCGGTTCTCTTATAATCATCTCCCGTCGTATAACGGATTCTACAGTAGGAGGTTGCCTGGATACCATCCAGGTTATGCACGCCCGCTCCCTCTAACTGGGTCGTCTCTCGCCCTACGACCTGGGAGGTCTCCGTGCAATATCCGTTGGTCCAGTATACTTCTTCCTCTGTCAGATCAATCTCCACGCCACCTAGGGCATCGATCACATCGGCCAAGGCATTAAAATTGACACTGACATATTTTTCAATATCCAAATCTAAATTCCGATTCAGCATAGCAATGGCATCCTGGGGTCCACTGACATTATAGGCATAATTTGCCTTCTCGTAGCTACCATCATCCTGTCTTAGGAGGGTATCACGGTAGATGGAAACAATATTTACCTCAGAGGTTTTGTTATTAATGCTGGCAACCATGATACAATCGCTCTGCACACCTCCGTCTAATTCACCTTCTCTGGAATCCAATCCAAAGAGGGCAATATTGGTATAATTACCGGTGCTTTTGTAAATCTCTAGTTTGGAATCATCCAAGGTGGTCGTATCCATCAGGGTATATTTGTGCACTCCATAGGCGGTTATGGATAAAAGTACTAAAACCAGCACCTCCACAAGAATAATTACCTTCCTTATATTTCTCTTTCTTCTGTTATGTCTATGTTTCTTCTTTTTAGCCACAGGTGCCTCCAATCAGTTTCTTACTACTTCTCTTTTATCCTTATATGACCGGATTCTTCTTAAAAATCCCGTCAAATTCAGGCAATCAAACATTTTAATTGTACTACATAGATTTTTACAAGGCAAGATTTTCTCCTGTTTTTCTTAACATTTCAGTAACATTTACGCAACATTTCTTATATTTTATGGCGCAGATCCCTATCTTTTGTTATAATACGAATGCTAGTGTAAAAAGCATCATTCTATTTGGAGTATTAAATAATATGAAAGTTACGATTGTTATTCCCAATTACAATGGGAAACATTTTATGGGGCCTTGCCTGGAATCTCTAAAGGAACAGACCTTTAAAGATTTTGAGGTTTTGGTTGTAGACAACGCTTCCAGCGACGGAAGTTTGGACTACATGAAGGAAAATTATCCTAAGATTCCGGTGATTCCCTTAAAAGAAAATTATGGTTTTAGCAAGGCAGTCAATGTAGGGATCAAAAAATCCAGGACCCCCTACGTGATCCTTCTTAACAACGACACCACTGTGGATCCACACTATGTAGAAGAGATGGTAAAGGCCATTGAAAAGTCCCCAAAGATTTTTTCTGTCAGCAGCAAGATGATCCAGATGTACCACCCAGACCTCATTGACAGTGCAGGCGACCTCTATACCGTCCTGGGCTGGGGCGTCTGCAGGGGCAACGGCTCTTTGGTATCCAATTTTACAGAGCCTGAGGAAATTTTTACGGCCTGCGCCGGCGCTGCCATCTATCGCAGGTCTGCCTTCGCCCGCATTGGCTATTTTGATGAGAATCATTTTGCTTATCTGGAGGATATTGATGTCGGATACCGGGCCAGGATTTATGGCTACAAGAACATGTACTGCCCTACCGCCCTGGTCTACCATGTAGGAAGCGGCACCAGCGGTTCTAAATATAACGCCTTCAAGGTAAAGCTTTCTTCCAGAAACAATCTTTACCTTTGCTATAAGAACATGCCTCTTTTGCAGCTGGTCCTAAATGCCCTTCCTATCACGCTTGGCATTCTGATTAAATATGTATTCTTCCTAAAGCAGGGGCTTGTAAAAGAATATCATGCCGGGATAAGCGAAGGCCTAAAAAATATGACCAAGCAAAAGAAGGTTCCCTTTAAGCTTCGCCATTTACCAAATTATATTAAGATTGAGTGGGAACTCATTCAAAATATTTTTATTTATGTAAAAACCTATTTATCTAAAGAATAAAACTTATTGATCTAGGAATAAAACAAAAAAGCTCAGCTATCAGATTCTATATCTGCAGCTGAGCTTTTTTATGTTTATTTATAAATCTCTTGTTCTAGAATTCGCAATCCTAAAATTCCCAAAAAGTCTAGAAACTAAAGGTATCTTTAAGTCCTACCCACAACTGGTCTTTATCGCTAAGATTCAATGGAGTTCCATCTGAAAGGGCATATCCCTCCCCGGAAGCACTTCCCTTATATTCTCCTGTAAGTGTAGGCCACTCAATACCGATTTCCGGATCATTCCATGCCAATCCGCCTTCATCTCCCGGATGATAGAAATCTGTACATTTATAGCAGAATTCTGCCAGGTCGCTAAGGACCAAAAAGCCATGAGCAAATCCTTCCGGAATGTAGAACTGTTTCTTATTCTCTTCTGTAAGCTCTACTCCAAACCATTTTCCGTAGGTTTCGCTGTCGCTTCGAAGGTCAACTGCCACATCGAAAACAGATCCCTTTACCACACGTACTAATTTTCCCTGTGGAAATTCTTTCTGGAAATGAAGTCCTCTTAAAACTCCCTTGCTGGAGCTTGACTGGTTATCCTGAACAAATACCATATCCAGTCCTTCTGCCTGCATATCTCTCTGATTGTAGGTTTCCATAAAATAGCCTCTGGCATCTCCATGAACGGTAGGTTCAATGACACAAAGGCCTTGAATGCCACCTGCATTTTTTTCTACTTTAATCTGTCCCATTTTATTTCTCCCTTATCTTATACTTCAAGTTCTTCCAAATAGCGCTTCAGAGCATCCTGCCAGGTCGGAAGAAGGTCAAAGCCGTTGGCTGTAAGCTTGCTCTTGTCCAGGCGACTATTAAAAGGTCTGGCAGCCTTAGATACTCCGTATTCTGCAGTGGTCACCGGAGCTACACTCAAGTGCTCTGCATCGTAGGCTTCATGACCCAGGGCTGCTGCCTGGCGGAAGATTTCTACTGCAAAATCATACCAGCTGATATAGCCACCCTCATTGGTAGCATGATAATAGCCATACTTATCTGTCTCGATCATGTCAACCAAAAGACGAGCCAGGTCGAAGGTGTAGGTCGGCGTTCCGATCTGATCATTTACTACGGTAAGCTTGTCATGATTTTCTCCAACCTTTAACATGGTCTTGATGAAATTATTTCCATTCTTACCAAATACCCATGCAATTCGTACGATAAAATACTTGTCCAAAGTGTTGGAAACTGCCAACTCTCCGTCTAACTTGGTCTGTCCATACACATTCAGGGGCTTATAATCCTTACAATCCGGATCCCATGGCTTCTCTCCCTGGCCATCAAATACATAATCAGTACTGATATAGACCATCTTTGCATCTACAGCCTTGCAGGCTTTTGCAATGTTGTCGGTTCCTCCTACATTGATAGCACGAACCTTGGCCTGCTTGTCCTCATCTTCTGCTAAATCCACCGCTGTCCATGCGGCACAGTGAACAACTACATCCGGAGCAAGATCCTTAATGTTTTTTGCCACTGCTTCCTCGTCTGTAATATCCATTGAAACGTAGGGCATGGTAGTTACCGGAGTTTTATCAGCCACTCCGCTGTAAACCTCAGCCAGGTCTGTTCCAACCCCTTCATAGCCTCTTTTCGCCAGTTCATTCATAACATCATGTCCCAGCTGTCCGGCCACACCCGTTACTAATACCTTCATGTAAAAACCTCCCTAGTTAACGATTGCTGTACATTTTCTCATAATAGTTCTGGTATTCGCCGGAAATAATGGTCTCCCACCACTCCTTATTTTCCAGATACCATTTGATGGTCTTCTTAATTCCATCCTCAAATTTTGTTTCCGGAAGCCATCCCAGTTCGTTATGGATCTTAGTTGGATCAATGGCATAACGCATGTCATGTCCCTTACGGTCTGCTACATGTGTAATGAGGCTTTCCGGCTTTCCAAGCTCCTTACAAATAATCTTTACAATCTCAATATTGGTTTTTTCGTTGTGTCCGCCTACATTGTAAACTTCTCCGACCTTTCCCTTGTGGATAATAAGGTCGATGGCTTTACAGTGGTCTTCTACATAGAGCCAGTCACGGACATTTAATCCCTCTCCGTATACCGGGAGCGGCTTGTCATTTAATGCATTTGCAATCATAAGAGGAATCAGCTTCTCCGGGAAGTGATAAGGTCCATAGTTGTTAGAACATCTACTGATTGTTACAGGCAGACCGTAGGTTCTGTGGTAAGCTAAAACCAAAAGGTCTGCGCCTGCCTTGGATGAACTATAGGGGCTGCTGGTATGGATCGGAGTCTCCTCTGTAAAGAAAAGGTCCGGACGATCTAATGGCAAGTCTCCATAAACTTCATCGGTAGATACCTGGTGATATCTTTGAATTCCATACTTACGGCAGGCATCCATAAGAACAGCGGTTCCTTTAATATTGGTATCAAGAAAGACTTCCGGATTTTCAATGGACCGGTCTACGTGACTTTCTGCCGCAAAGTTTACAACTACGTCCGGTTTTTCTTCTTCAAAAAGCTTGTAAACAGCCTCTCTGTCTGTAATACTCTCCTTTACAAAACGGAAATTCGGATTATCCATCACGGGCTCTAAGGTAGATAAGTTTCCTGCATAGGTCAGGCAATCCAGGCAAATGATCCGATAATCCGGATATTTGTTTAACATATGAAATACAAAGTTACTTCCGATAAATCCAGCTCCGCCGGTTACAATAATATTCATCTTTCATTCTCCTCTTCAAATCCTAATAGGTCCTAATATAAGTTCTCCTGATATTTACCATCCAGTACGTCCTTTAAATACTGGCCATACTGGTTCTTCTTTAAAACTTCGTAGACTTCCATAACATCATCCTTAGAAATCCAGCCATTTAAGTAACCGATTTCTTCCAGGCATGCAATCTTACGGTGCTGATGGGTCTCTACGGTTTTTACAAAATTGGTGGCATCCACAAGGCTCTCATGTGTTCCTGTATCCAACCAGGTAAATCCCTGTCCCAAAAGCTCTACATTTAATTTGCCCTTCTCAAGGTAGACACGGTTTAAGTCCGTAATCTCCAGCTCACCTCTTGCAGAAGGCTTTAATTCCTTGGCATATTTTACTACATCATTGTCATAGAAATATAAGCCTGTGACACAGTAATTGCTCTTTGGATGTTCCGGCTTCTCTTCGATAGAGATTGCTTTTCCATCTTTATCGAATTCTACGATACCGAAACGTTCTGGATCATCTACATAATATCCGAATACCGTCGCTCCGGCGCCGCTCTCTGCATTGGATACAGCAGCCTTGAGGCGCTTATTTAATCCATGGCCTGCAAAAATATTGTCTCCCAGCACCATGGCTACCGTGTCATCTCCAATAAACTCTTCTCCGATGACAAAGGCCTGAGCCAGTCCGTCCGGGCTTGGCTGTACGGCGTAGGACAAGTGTACGCCGAACTGATGGCCGTCTCCCAAGAGCTCTTTAAATCTCGGTGTATCCTGAGGGGTTGAAATAATGAGAATCTCTCTGATTCCTGCATTCATCAGCACAGACATAGGATAATAGATCATGGGCTTGTCATAAATAGGCAAGAGCTGCTTTGACGTTACCATGGTCAATGGATACAAACGGGTTCCGGATCCTCCGGCAAGAATAATTCCTTTCATAGGGACCTCCTTTGCATAAATTTAATATGTTTATTTGTGTCAAATAGTACTCTCATTTCAATGTGCGATCGTCTAGTTTCCTACCACACTCCTATAGTATAAAAGGTGACCTTAGGTCACCTTCAAGTACTTTTTTAACATTTTTGTAACTTTTTAAGAAATTATTTCTTTCGGCCCACAAAAATCCCCGCCTCTTTTGTAATGTGGAAACCCCCTTCCACTTTTCTTTTTACAAAGGCCCGAAATTCCTTATAATGGTCGCTTATATACTGCCCCTGGTTTCCATGGCAGGACAGGACATAGGACATAAGGGGCTCCGGTTCTTTTACAAAGAGGGCATCCTCATATTCCAGCCAATGAACATCCTGAAAATAGTTTTCTAAAATCTGCTGCCCATTTTCCTTCCCAAATCTCTCGTAAAGCCGGTCGGCCGCCAGCACAATCCGGGAGTCAAATTCTGTCATCAGGTCACTTACTTCCTTCATGTGCCTATTTCCATAAGTGCTGCAGACAAAGCGGCCCCCGGGCTTTAAGACCCGCCGCACTTCCCTACATACCTTAGAAATATCCTGGCAATAAAACAAGACATGGTTGGCAATGACCAGATCAAAACTCTCCTCCTCATGGGGGATCTTATGGCAATCAAAATTTTCATAGGAAATCTTGCAGCTTGTTTTTTTCTTACTTAGATTTCTCCTGGCATCCCTTAGCATGCCCCGGGAAATGTCCGACAGGACCAGGTCTACCTTATCACCTAGCCCCTCCAGGGCCTCCTTCCAGAGGGCCCCATCCCCACATCCTAATTCCAGAATGCGAAATTCTTTGCCTTCCTCTAATTTGTCTATATTTAATTGTTGCAAAATCCAGGGAAACCAGCCCTCTTTATTAACCGAATATAGATTATGAAGCTGAATCCTAGAAGAAATATTAGAGGCATTTTGATACTGATTTTTCAGGCTCTTCTCCATTCCCGTTAAATGAATCAGATTTAACATCTGACTCCAGTCCAAGGTATGATTCTCCTCGATGGCCTGAGAGGTATCCTTAATGGCCTGCTCCACCAATTGCAGCTGCTCAATTCGATCCTGCACGAGCTTCCTCTGCAGGTCCAAGGAGTTCTTTAGGAAATGATAATCCGAATCCCCAATCGTCATTTCCTTAATATCTTCCAAAGAAAATCCCAAATATTTTAATAGTAAAATCTGCTGCAGTCTAGCAAGGTCTTCATCGGTATAAAATCTGGCTCCCGCCTCCGTCACAAAGGAGGGCTTTAATATATCATGTTTGTCATAATAGCGAATTGTCCGCAAGGTCACATGGGCCATGCGGGCAAATTCACCGGACGAGTAATATCCTTCTTTTTTCATTGTCTTTGTCTTATTGCACGAAAGCGTTCGTCGTGTCTCCCGGCGGATTGTTTCCTTTCTTTACATATACAATTTCGATGGCCTCCAAACGCTTACTTAGGCCTTCCGATCCGGCGGACTCTCCATTCTTGGCCCAATCAAGCCAGCCATAGCTTTGGATATGCACCCGGTAGTAAACATCATAATGTTCTGCAAGTTCTCCTGTCAGCTGGATCTGAATGGCCTCCAGGCGTTTTGCCTGGCCACTGGTTCCGGAAACCTCTCCGTCACTTCTCCATCCATCCTCCCAGCCGTAGGTCTGGACATGGGTCCGGTACTGGATACTTCCGGAATATTCTGTATTTTTATTCTGAATCTGTATTCCCTCCAGCCGCTTTGCCTGGCCGCTGGTTCCGGAAGTCGCTCCGTCTAATACATATCCCAACCAACCGTAGCTTTGCACATGGGTGCGATAACTTACCTGGGCCTCCACATAAGGAGTGTCCGTATCTCCCGGAGCCCCATCCCCCTTTGCTACCAATACGATCTGAATTGCTTCTAATCGTTTTGCATAACCGGCAGTTCCTGCCGGCTCTCCATTCTTGGCCCAGCCAAGCCAGCCAAAGCTTTGGGCATGGACCCTATAATAGACATCATAAGTATATTCCAGGTCACCTGTCAGGGCAATCCGGATGGCTTCGAGGCGCTTGGCTTCCCCACTGGTGCCTGCCATAGCCCCATCACTGACCCAGTCCTGCCAGCCGTAGGTCTGCACATGGGTTTGATAAGTAATTCCTCCTGAAACCTCCTGGTCATTGATCTTGATACAGATTCCCTCCAGGCGTTTTGCCTGGCCGGTGGTTCCTGCCAGCTCTCCTGCTCCCACCCAGGACTGCCATCCATAGCTTTGCACGTGGGTCTGATAGGTCAGAGTCTTATCATCAAAGAGATAATTTCTCGCTGTATCTCCCGGAGCGTCCGCTCCCTTATTAACGATTTTCACCTGGATCTTATACACTGCCTTGGCTCGGCCGGAGCTTCCTGCCGCCGCACCGTTTTTTGCCCAGTCAAGCCAGCCGTCCCCGTCTACATAGGTCCGATAATAAACATCGTACTTGTCTGCCAATTGATCTGTGAGGCGAATCTTGATAGCCTCCAGCCGTTTATTCTGGTCGGTAATCCCCGAAGTATTTCCGGCGCTGACCCAGTCCTGCCATTCATAGGACTGCATATAAGTTGCATATTGAAGCTCACCGGAAACATCCGCATTTCGAAGGGTCATGTTGATGGCCTGGATCTTAATGGAATTATTTACTCCACTGGAAATACCGTTGGTCACTTCACCGGTCCATCCGGCAGCCGTGTAGCTTTTATATACCACATCCGTCTTTCGAAGCTCCGAAGTATCGTCTGCCCCCAGGCTGGTGCTGCTGCTAATGGTATGGCTCCCCCCGGAAAGTTCATAACTAACAAATCCATTCTCATAGCTTCCGCTGACTCTTTTGCCATCCACATTTAAGCTCGTTTGATTTGCGGATACCGGAATGAAAATTTTCGCCCTGGTATTCCCCGGAATTTCTGCATTTACAAAAATATTTCCACCACTGAGACTGTAATTTACAGAAATAGTTCCCTTAATGGTAGGCACAGTCATAGAGGCCTGGGAAATCCCTCCCGGCTGCAATTTGATGTCAAAAGTTTTGTAGCCGGCTGATGTAGGATTAATTCCAAAGAGCCCCCGCATCAGCCAGACGCCCGGCGCACAGCCCCAGGGATGATTATAACTTAAATTGCTCTTTAATTCGCTATTCCAGGCCTCAGGAGTGGTTCCCCCGGCCAAACCGTAGAGGACATAGCCAAAGCTTTGCACCCCATAGGTGGACTCTGAATTACAGAGGATCTTCTTTGCCAGGCTTCCGTGGTTGCTCTTATATAGCCCCTGCAAAAGAAAGTAGCTTCCAAAAATACTGCATTTAAGCTCTCCATCGGATTCTATGGAGGATGCTAAAGTATCTGCCATAGACTGGCTGTCGTAAATTCCAAAAGCCAAGGCCCAGGCGGTAGCCTGCTGGGAGCAGTGGCTTAAGGCCTCCCCACTCTGCTTTAAGCCGTCACAAAACCTTCCCTTAGAAGAATTGTACATGCGGCTTATAAGGCTAGTTCGAATGCGATCAGAAAGGCCCTGGTAGTAGGAAGCATCTCCGCTATATCCAAGAGCCGCAGCAATTTGTGCCATGCTCTCATAGGCTCCCACTGCTGCTGCATTTAAGACAGTGTTATAGTAGGCATTGGTCATGTCATAATTGTCTCGGTTGGAAGAAGGCCAATCTACAATGGTCCTCTGGGAAGAATTATTGATCTGTCTTAATAGCCCCATATTAGAATCATAATAATCCAGGAGGGTTTTCCCCTTTAATCCTTCATAGACTCCCGCAAGGCTTCTTACATCATTGGTTTCCAAATAATTTTGATAAACCAAAATTATATTATAAAGCGAATACTCGGCCGGCCAGGTGGTATGGTTGATCAAATACTCTGCCGTATATTTTGAGGAAGCCATAGTATGTCCATAGCTATAATTATTCATAGCCGTTACCAGGGCATCTCCCTCGTAGGCCTTGCGCTCCCGGTTCTGCGAATCCACATAGAGGACCTGGCCATTGACCTTACTGGTATATTTTGTAAGATTGTATAGATCATTCAAAGTCGAATTGGATGAGCTAAAGGAAGAGGCATTTTCATCAAATTCCTGATAGATCGCCAGGCCTTTGACATTGGAGCTATTAAGTTCGGTAGGCATGTTTCGTATGGTTACATAGCGAAAGGTTTTCATTCCGATTCCGGAAAGGCTCTGGCTTCCCCCTCTTAGGCTCCAGGTCTCCTGATAAATATTTCCTGTGGCCAATTTATATTTGGCATTGCCATTATCATCCAATTCTTCTCCATATTCCAGGCTAATATTCGCTGCCGAGCAGTCAAGATCCAGCCGGATACTCCCAATAATCTCCCTGCCAAAATCCACCAGGTAGGTTCCGTTCACCTCCTCAACAGAGACCGGCGTGATCTCATGGCGCTTCATAGTCTCCGTCTCCCCGGGAGCCAGGTAACTGCCGCTCATAGACCCGCTGGCAGAAAGGCCGCTCCAGCCGGAGGCTGCAAATCCCGCCTGATTCCATCCATCAGGATAAGCCTGGCCATTTACATTGTCCCTTCTTGCCGTATAATAGCCGGTTCCAATCGAAGTATTGTCTCCCCCAAGATAGACAGAGTCACCGTTCATCCCCCTCCACCAGTCTCTGTTTGCTCCGGTATTTGTTAGCACTTCTTTACTTCCATCGCTATAAAAGTAAGTAATCTGACACAGAACTCCCTGGCTGGATTCGGAATAAGCAAGGATTCCGATGGCATTGTTTCCATCGTTTAAGTTCCCTGTAATATCATAAGTATCATAATAGAGGGTGGCATTATCCTGCCTCTGGGGCCCCATCCCGATCTCTTCGCCATTCACGTAAAGATTATATACATACTGGCTGGAGGCTTCTGTGGAAGTGGCAGTGATACTAAGAACTGCCTTCTCAAGATTTTCTTTCTTAGCAATTTCTGTCCGGAGAAATGCGACCTTTCCGGAGCCTGCCCAACTGCCTTCCACGCTCGTCCAAGCATTTCCATCTCCACTTGCCCCGGAAGCCAGCGACGTAGTAAATGCCTGGGCAGCGGATAGATTACTGACATTCCCTGCCCCATTTTTTATCTGCACCCGCCAGTAGTAAAGCTCATTATTTACCAGAGATTCTGAAAGTCCTGCCGGCATTAGGGAAGAATTATCACTTCCTGCCTGCCAGCCCGAGTCGTAAACTGCCTGGGACATACTTGCATTTCTTTTATAAACATAAATCCTATAGGCCGCCTGGTCTCCCATACCGGCAGCATCCTCCCAGGAAAAGGACAAGGTATCCTTTGAAACTCCATAGGGACTGGTCAAGAGATTGATCCGCAGATTCGTGGGAGCATTTCCTGTCCCGGCCCTAGCCAGGAGTTCTTCTTGCTCCTGCTCTTGTTCTTCTTCTTCTGCTTTTCCCGCGCCGTCATTCCCCTGGTCCGCATCCTCCGTAAGATCTGACTTTTGCTCTGTCCCGGAAGCTTCTTGCTTGCTGGCTGTCCCTCCTAAGTCCCCCTCCGAGTTTGCAGGATCATCCTCCAACTTAGGATCTGACTCAGAGGCTTCGTTTTCGGCACTTGTCCCCGAAGTATCATTTCCCGGATCTTCCCCGGAAACTTCATTTTCTACAGTTGCCTCTTCCTTTCCTCCGCTATAATTTTCCCCAAACGCGACAGAAGGCATGCTAAAAAGCATGCCTAATACAAGTACCACCGCCAACAATCTTTTATAAATAATTTTATAATTATTTTGTCTTTTGTGCTTATATGATTTTTTCATCTGTCGTAAACCTTATTCTTTCTCACTTTTTGCAAGATCAATTCCTTACTGTTCCATGCAGTGATTTGCTGTCTCTCCCGGTGCCGGACCGCCTTTCTTCACAAGTACAACCTCCAGTGCCTCCATTCGCTTACCATAACCGGTAGATCCGGCCACTTCTCCATTCTTGGCCCAATCCAACCAGCCAAAGGTCTGACAATGGGTACGGTAATAAACATCATACTTTTCTGCCATAGTTCCGGTAAGTTCAATCTGAATCGCCTCACCTCGTTTGGACATTCCGGTAATTCCAGCTTCTTCTCCATCGCTTACCCAATCCAGCCAGCCGTAAGTCTGCTGATGAACACGGTAGGTAATTCCGCCGCTATATTCCGGATTTTTTAAGGAAATTCTGACAGCCTCGCCACGTTTGCCCAATCCGGTAATTCCAGCTTCCGCTCCGTCTAATACCGTTGATAACCAACCATAGGTCTGCTGGTGCATCTGATAAGCAATATTCTCTCCCTTATAAAATGCCCCGTCAAGGCTTCCCGGTGCCGAAGCCCCCTTAGCAACTACAGCCACCTGAATGGCTTCTGCTCTCTTACCATATCCGGTACTTCCGGCTATATCACCATTCTTAGCCCAGCCGGTCCAGCCAAAGGTCTGGCAATGCACGCGGTAATAAACATCATACTTGTTTGCACTGTCTCCTGTAAGTTCTATCGCAATGGCCTGTACAGACTTAGCCTCTCCGATGGTTCCTGCCATATGTCCGGAACTTACCCAGTCTAACCATCCATAGCTTTGCACATGGGCCCGGTATTTTAGGCTCACACTTCCACTATCAATCTTAAAGGCTTCCAAACGCTTGGCCACTCCGGTAGCACCACACTGGTATCCATTGGGACTTGCAAAACCAATCTTATCACTTTCGTTGGTCCATCCATAGCTTTGCAAATGAGCAGTGGTGGAAATGAGATTTTCATCACTCACTGCAGCCTTTTCCATATCATCAATTGTAAAAGTCTTTAAAGGTATAACGGTACTTTGTCCCGGCAGATTGCTATTGCACCAGAAGTTAAGATCTACCGTATTGGCGCTGATACCAGGTACCCGTCCCGAGCTGGTGCACTGCCATATATCATAGGCACAGTTTGCTTCGCATTCGTATTTGTAATTTGCCCACCAAATAGACCATCCGCTATTGGTAAATACAGGATCTGTCAGATAATGGGTAAACCAATTGGTGTTGGCATAAATTCCAGGCTTGTATCCTGCCGCCTGGATCTTATTACACCAGGTCGTAGCCAGCTGTGTAAGCACAGAATTCCCTAAGGCTGCCTGGGAATTTTCCTCCATATCGTAGTAAACCGGAAGCTGCGGACTGTGTCCTTGCAGCAAACGGATCACATGGTCTGCCTCGCTGCTTGCCATACTGGTATTTTTTGCATAAGAATAAATATAAACACCATAAGGAATTCCTAATCTCTCGCAGGCCGTTACGTTATTAAGCCACTGGGTATCATCCTGGTCTGCATAATTGCTTCCATAACCACAGCGGATAATTACAAAATCAATATCCGACTCATTTTTCACCTTATCCCAGTCAATGGTTCCCTGGGCATAGGAGATATCCATTCCCTTAGCAGTTGCTCCGGGAATGGCATTTCCATAGTTGTTTACCCAGACGCCATTCACCTTGCTCCAGGCATTGCTTCCTGCTCTTGCCAGGCCATCGTCCGATTCCGTTTCAATCCTCTCACCATCCTCATATCTCCAGCTGTTGGCATTGTCCGTCTGGTGCGGAATTTCTTCCTCTGTGCCGTCAGAAACAGCTGCCGCGCTCTCATCACTCTGCGCCTCTTCAGAAATTTCTTCTGTCTGAATCTCCTCCGATTCCTGCCCAAGTTCTGTCGTTTGTTCCGTAGACTCTGTCTCTTCTGCATAAGTTACAATAGAAGTTCCAAATGCCCCTGAGAGTGTAAGGACACCTGCCAGTAATAATGCAATTGATTTTTTCATAATACCTTCCTTTTGAATTCTATGTTCACAACTTCACTCATTTCAAATACAGCTGATGAAGATTTGACCCCCTCCATCAGCTGTACTACAATGCTTATTTATATCTTCGAACTGCTACGATATGGGAATTACCCCAAGTCCAGTTAGCCAACTTGGTAACAATGGTTCCGGAGTTGGAATCCGCTGCATGGAAGATTTCTCCATTTCCGATATAGATAGCAACATGACTATTATTTGCCACCGAATCTCCAAAGAAAATTAAGTCTCCTACCTTCCACTTATTGCGGTCCTTCAAGCTTACTTCGGATCCTTCATATACAATCTGGTAAGTGGCTCTGCCCTTTAGAGTAACTCCATATAAGTTCTTCAAAATCCAAATGGCACATCCGGAGCAATCCCATCCTGTGCTTGGAGTATTACCACCCCATACATATCTTGTTCCCAGATACTGTTTGATAGCACTCACCTTAGATGCATCTGAAGAAGAATCCGACGAGCTCTCAGAAGCCTTCTTTAGGAAGGCTTCACCCGAAATTGAAGGAGCGCTCTCTCCCTTCTTCACCAGGCGGATCTCTATAGCTTCCAAACGCTTTCCATAGCCCTCGGTACCTGCCGCATCTCCATTCATGGCCCAACCCAACCATCCATAGGTCTGGCTGTGCACACGATAATAGATATCATATTGCTGGGCTAAATTTCCGGAAAGGCTAATCTTAATAGCCTCCAGCCGCTTAGCCTCTCCCGTGGTTCCACAGTAGTTTCCGTTGGTAACACTATTAAGCCATCCGTAGGTTTGTACATGAGCGGAGTATACAATATTACCACTGATATTTCCACTGGTAGGCTGGATCAGATTAATCGTGATCCCCTCGATCCGTTTTCCAAGGCCTGTGGTTCCAAGCTGAGCTCCGTTGTCTACCGCTGCCACATCCCCAAAGGTCTGCACATGACCCGAATAGCTGATAGATGCTCTGCTATTTTTTGCATCCGGAGCAGTTGAGTTACTGCTAGGTGTTGGGATGGAACTGTTTAGGGAAAGTACAATGGCCTCTAAACGTTTTCCCTGTCCCGTAGTTCCTGCCTCATTCTCACCGGTTACTGTATCCATCCAACCATAAGTTTGTGCATGGACACGGTAGGTCACCTGATAGCTATTGCCCGAATTATCCGTAACCTTAATACAAATAGCTTCCAGCCGCTTTCCCTCTCCGGTGGTTCCTGCCTCGCCGCCATCCATAACCCAGTCTGTCCAACCGTAGGTTTGGCGGTGTACCTTGTAGGATACATGATATTGATTGGTAGAATTTCCATTCTTATCTACAATACGAATCTGGATTGCTTCCAGTCTCTTTCCTTCTCCAATGGTTCCTGCTATGGAATCTGAGTCAATCCAGTCTGACCATCCATAGGTCTGTCTGTGGACCCGACATTGGAGCTTATAGGAAGAAGCAAGGCTCTTGCCGGCCCCGGCCAGTTCTGAATCCTCACTGTCTGTCTCAGAATTTTCCTGACTCTTGGCATCCTGCTTATCCTCTGTAGATGCATCCTCTGCACTTTTACTATCCGCAGCAGCTGCTGAATCTGTAGTTTTTGTCGATGAATCTTCACTAACATTCTCTTCCGTGTTATCCACCGAAGAATTGGCATCTGACTGGCTTGTTTGTGTATTCTCCTGAGTGTTGGATCCGTCTGCAGACTGACTGTCAGCTTCTGTTGCAGTACTAGTGCTTTCCCTTCCAACGCTATTGCCAAGTTCTGTGGCCCATACGCCCTGACCCATACATAGGGATAAGCTTAAGACCGCTGCCAAAACTTTGGCATACTTTTTGATTATCATAGACGACTCCTTATAAATACTTTTAAACCGTTACATAAGTCACACTTAGCCTCTGTTATTAAAATCACTATAGTATTCTATACTATAAGTGGGGTTTTTGTCAAATTTCTATGGAAAATGCTTAATAAACATCTACTTAAAAGGGCCCTTGCCTGATGCAAGAGCCCCTTAATCTCACTTTATTTTTTCTTATTCTCCCAGCCCATCTTCTATGATCTGCACCATAGCTGCCAGCGCCTCCTGTTCATCTTCTCCCTCGCAGACAAGTTCAATTTCATCTCCGCTTTTTACGCAGGCTCCAAGTACATTCAATACGCTTTTTGCATTGGCATTTGTTTGATCCTCACCATAATTAAATGTAACTTTGCATGCAAATCTACTTGCCATATTACAAAAGATTCCAGCCGGTCTCATATGAAGCCCTGTAGGGTTGGTAATTCTTATCTTCTTTGCGACCATACTTCCTCCTAAATTCCCTTGTCCTAGTTTTTCTTCTCCAAGGTAACCTTAATCTCTAAATTATTTTCCAGGGAACAGCCCTCCGGAAGATTGACCTTGACCGGCACGGTATAGGTTCCCGCTTCTTTACAGTCCTTGAGATCTATGGAAACCTTCTTGGCAATCTTATAATTTTTCAAGGTTGCCTCCGGTCCTCTAATCTCTACCGACAGGTCTACGGCATTGTCATATACCACTTCCAAATCACTTGCCAAATTGCTGACCGTGATGGCACTGGTGGCAATTTCATAAATCTGGGTTCCGGGCTGTGTAACCGCAATGGTTACTACTACATTTCCCGCATTTGTATCTGCCAGGCTGACACCATCCGGAAGATACGGGGTAACATCCACAGTAAGCTCTGTTCGCTCTGTTAAGTCAGAAGCCACTAAAGCCTCTGCCGGAATTTCTATTTCCTCTGCCGCATCCAAGGCGTCCTGCTCTCCCGCAACATCAATCTGGCTAGGTTCTGTAGTAATACTTTCTATCGTATAGCCCGTCTTAGCCTTTATATTGGTATCGTCGATCTTGACAGGAATACTCTTAATCTTATACAAGGTCACATCTACATAGATACCTTCTTTTCCAAGATTGTTGCTTAAGAGGGTCTGATCAATTACATTGTCATTGACATCATAGAGTACCAGATTCGCCTCTAACCTGGAATCCTCTGACAAGCCGGACACATCCACATCAGCCACTACCTTGCTAATAGAATCAATAATGGTCTTAGGTCCCCTGAAGGTAATTTTCTGAGGATCTGCGGTCATGTTTCCTACCACATATCCACCTCTTACCGTACCGGTGCTGGTAGGGGTAATCGGATAGCTATTTCTTGATTCCTCTTCAATCTTGACCTGAAGATTTCTGGGATTCGAATAGGCGCTCTCATATCTGCCCGAATATTTGTCAATACTGATTTCTATAGGCACCTGCGTTTCCATAGAAAGTTCTTTCATATTGGCTGTCGCTTCAATGTCATCTGCCTTTAATTGGGTTAAAACCGAACGTTTTGCCGATACTACCACGCTGACGGTCTGGGTATTGTCCACAATCTGATAGGTTCGGTTGCTAGATGTCACCACATCCTCATTGGTCACTTTTACCTTTATACCGGTATAAGTTTTCTCTATAATGGGATCATCGATATTCACCACAAGAAACCACATGAAGCCTGCCAAAAGGAAGGCCAAAAGTTTGAGGCCCAGATTATTTGTCAGTCTTTTTTTCATGTCCTCGCCATCCTTTCACTGCAGCTACTACCGGGTGCACCTCCACTCTGCGATCCTGAAGTTCTTCTAACTTTTCTCGTAATTCTTTTTCTCCGACATTGCGATAAAGCTTGCCGGCCTTTGCCATAGATACCGTTCCGGTCTCTTCCGAAACTACGATAATCAAGGCATCGCTGACTTCACTCATTCCCAAGGCCGCCCGATGTCTGGTTCCAAGGTCCTTGCTGATCTCCATATTATCCGACAAGGGTAAATAACAGGTAGCCGATACAATACGGTCTCCTCGGATAATGACTGCCCCATCATGGAGGGGTGTATTATGCTCAAAAATATTAATCAGGACCTGTCTTGACACCATACAATCCAGCTGAATTCCGGTGATTTCGTATTCATTCAAGCGAATGGCTTCTTCTACTACTATCAAGGCACCTGTTTTTACCTTGCCCATAGCAAAGGAAGCGGCCACAATCGCCTCCCTGGTTTCTTCCGAAAACCGCACCCACTCTTTTCCTTTATCAAAGTTAGGTACCATCACAGACCAAAATTGACGCTCTCCCAGTCGTTCAAGAGCTCTTCGAAGTTCCGGCTGGAAGACCACGACTAAAGCGGTTGCCAAAACCGTTGCCAAATTCTTTGCAATAAAGAGAATGGTATGCATCTGGAACAAGGCGGCCAGGAGGATAAAGATCAGCATGACTGCAATTCCTCGCAGCAACATCCAGGCCTTTGTATTCTTGATCCAAACCATGATCTGGTAAATGAGATATGTCAGAATCAGCACTTCCAGAACATCTGTAATTGTAACATTCGGAAAATATAGACCTGTCGCATACTGATCTATAAACTTGCTGATAAGCTGTTGCATTCTGTCATCTCCCTTTCTGTATTTCTTTTAATTATTGTCTCGACCAAATCCCAGATCCTGCTTTAGGCTTTCCTCCAAAAGCTGACGTTCCACATCCTCGCTGCTTCTTTTTGTCCCTCTTGCTTCTCTCTGGGAAGCACTACGTTTTCCCGAAGCATTTCCCCGGATTTGTTCTGTATCCATAATTTCTGTAGACTCGTGTTCATTAATATGCTTGACCGTCTTCTCTGTAGCCGCAAGGGCAACCTTAGGAACTGCCTTTACATAATAATAGTACTCGTCATCTTCATATTGAACATTCTCACATCTGGTATAATCCACCGCAAAATAGAAAACTTCTAAAACCAGACCTATAAGAATGGTTCCTACGCTTCCAACCATCAAGGCTCCATAGGAAGTATTGACTCCCATAGCAATATTTCCTGCCGCCACTACGATAATATTTACAACGGTTCCTACTACAATTGCCACCTTCCATGCATGATCCATGGCCGCTCTGCGCAGGGTATAAGTGACAAAAAATGCGATGATAAATGCGATGATCATAATCCACATTTCTTTATTGGTGATCACATGCTGGATATACTTGGTTGCCACTCCCAGCATAGCCTTAATTCCGGAAGCCTCCAAGCTGCCGGAGGACTTTTTCACATAGGCCATCATGTAATAGACTACCACGCCGCTTCCTACGGAAAAAAGTGCTACCGGGCCTGCCATAAGTCCACAGATCACAGGAATGATATAGGGGATCTTAAGAGCAAATGCTACAGGTGTAAGGATGACAAGCACTGCATAGTCCGGGGTCAGGCGCAGGAAGAAAATATAGAGAATTACAAAGATAATTGCTGTTGTAATGACTGCGCCAAGAGACAAAGCGTACATATGTGCCAGAAGTAAAATTGCTGCGATCAGCAGAGTAAAATTCATGGGCAAGAACATGGAAATGACCGCCAAAGCCACAGATACCAAAGGGCTTGCCGCAAGTTTCATAAAGCCTACATTACTATTAATTACCAAAAAAGTAATGAGGGCCAGCACAAACTGAATTCCCTTATCTATAAATTTTGAATACTGGGCATAAAACTGTACCAGCTTGCCGCGGATTGCGTAGATATTATCCATTCTTTTTGTTCTCCTTATCATAAAGTTTCAATAATCTCACAAGATTGTGATTGTATATGCGCACCCGTTTTCTCGCTTCCTTGTGCTTCTCTCCATAAATATAGCTGGTGGCTACCATATAAATCCCCAGGACACAGATATATCCTATAATGACTCCACCGGCAAAGAAAACTAAAAATGCCCCTGACAGAATCTTTGTCAAGGCATCCATTGCCAAATATAGGCCGATTCCCACCACCATCACATAGCCCAATGTCACCCAAAAGAAGGTGAACCACAGGTGGATTCCTACATAGTCCTTTAGGTAATATTCGCTGATATAAAAATCTTCTTGTCCTTGATTCTGCTCATAAAGAGCTAGGCGTGTCATGGTCTTCACCTTTCTCTTATCTAACATTTTACACCTCAAATCTAATTTCTAAGCTCTCAAAATTCTATGCTGAGATAACATTTTCTCGCCAAAATACCATTCATAGTATAACAAACATCAGTACCCTTGTCCAATGGTAATGGTCAAAAAATAGACCTGGGAAACGCCTTGCTCTTTTAATATTTCCGCCGCCGAATCCACAGTACTTCCTGTGGTATAAATATCATCCACCAAAAGCACACGCCCTACCCGCCGAAAGTCCCTAGATAGCCGGAATACATGGTCTAGATTTTTCCCTCGTTCCTTCCTTCCCAGTTCCTTTTGCGGATTGGTATATACCTTACGACACAGCCAGTTTTTTTCTACAGGCACCTGAATCTGCTTTTCCAGTTCCTCTGCCAAAATTTCTGCCTGGTTATAGCCTCTTTTTCTCCTGCGTTTTCTATGGAGGGGAATGGGAATGATGACATCGATTTTTTTCTCCTCCAAATATTTCCGATAAATCCTGGCCATTTCCCCGGCAAAATAATATCCGTACCGCCTTTGATTCCCATACTTAAACCGATAGATGGCCCGACTGGCCGGTTTCTTGTGAAGCCATACGCTATAGCCCCGGTCATATTTATGGTCCTTCCTTCCACAGTCAAAACAATACTCCTGCTCCTTATACTGTATGGGCTTTCCACACTTCATGCACAAGAAGCCTTGAATCTCTATTTTTTTCAGGTCTTCCATGCACTTGGGGCAAATCCCCTGCCGGCAAACTTTTTCACAAAAAGGACAGACCTCAGGCCATAGCAGTGCCTGGATCTGTCCTTCTATTTTTTTCCACAAGTCTATAAAATCCCTATTCTTTTTAGAATTATCTAATTTATTCATCCAGCATTTCCCGGATTCGTTCGGTTAAGCTTGTATTTCTTCTTTGCTCATTTACATTGGCGATCATGTCTTTAAAAACTGTGTCATCCCCCACAATTGTGACACATTTTTTTGCCCTTGTAACTGCAGTATATAATAAATTTCTATGATAGAGTTGCCGCGGTCCCTGAAGCAGAGGGATCAAAACTGCCGGATATTCACTTCCCTGGGCCTTATGAATGGTAATGGCATAAGATAATTCCAACTCCTCCAGCGTATCGAAGGGATATTCCACCATCTTTTGCTCATCAAAAAGTACCTTCAGGCAATTATTATAAGAGTCGATTTCCTTAATCACTCCCATATCGCCATTAAAGACCCCGATGCCCTTGTCTACTGTTATACCATAGCGATCTTGCACCTTCCATTCCATCTGGTAATTGTTTTTGATCTGCATGACCTTATCCCCTACTCGAAAGAGCCGCTCTCCCACCTGTTTTTCCTGTTTCCCGGGCTCCGGGGGATTCAAATATTGCTGCATGATCTGGTTTAAGCGTTCCACTCCCAAGGCCCCCTTGCGCATAGGAGTCAGAATTTGGATGTCGTAGGGGGAGGCATTCACGTACTTAGGGAGCTTCTTTTGAATCAGGACAATCAAATTTTTTATAATCACCATAGGGTCGTTTCGCTTCAAGAAAAAGAAGTCCATACTTTTATTGTCAAGGGATACCTCCTGACCCTGATTGATTTTATGGGCATTGACCACAATATCGCTCTCTCCCGCCTGCCGAAAGATCTTGGTGAGCTTTACGGCCGAAAATGCATCCGCCGCCAAAATATCTTTAAGGACACTTCCGGGGCCTACGCTGGGCAGCTGATTCCCATCTCCCACCAGGATCAATCTGGTTCCGGGAACAATGGCCCGAAGCAAGGCCTGCATCAAGGGCAGGTCTACCATGGACATCTCATCAATAATAATCACGTCCGTCTCTAAGGGATTATCAGAATTTCTTTGAAAGCCGGAAATTCCATTTTCCTCCGGATTTCCCGAAACCTCCAACAACCTATGGATGGTCTGGGCCTTGTAGCCTGTAGCCTCCTCCATTCTCTTGGCAGCTCGTCCTGTAGGAGCAGCCAAGAGAATGTCTAAGCCCAAATCTTCAAAGAATCGGATCATAACATTAATCGTGGTCGTCTTACCGGTACCGGGTCCTCCGGTCATAATAAAGAGGCCTTTTCTGGAAGCCATAACCACTGCTTGACGTTGCTTTTCGTCCAAAGAAATTTCTTCCGACTCCTCAATCTTTTTGATTTTTCGAAGGAGCTGCTCATCCGGCACTGCTGCCTTCACCATGAGGTTCACATTCAAATCCAGAAGCATCTTCGCTACATTCAATTCCATATAATAATAGCGGCTGGAATAAATGCGATTTCCCTCCGGGCTCTCCTTTATGACCACCTTCTTATCCATAGCCAGATTCATAAGATAGGACTCCGGATGACTGATCTCTACCCGAAGTAACCTACTTGTCCTTTCAACGAGGCTCTTCTCCATTTGATAAATGTGGCCTTCATTCACCGAATCTAAAAGCACATAGTAGAGGCCGCTTTGAATGCGAAAGTCTGAATCTACCTTAATTCCTATCTTTCCCGCAATCTCATCCGCAGTCTTAAAGCCCACGCCCGGTATGGCATCTATAATCTGATAGGGATTCTCCTCCAGGACATGGTAGACATCCGCCCCATAGTGCTTGTAGATCTTTGCTGCTAAAGCCATGGTCACTCCATATTTTTGCAGGAACATCATGGCCTGTCGCATACTTTTCTTTTGCTCTACCTGGGCGCTGATCTCTCTGGCTTTTTTTAAGCTGATTCCCTTAATCTCCGCCAGCCTCTCCGGCTCCTCCTCGATAATCCGAAAGGTATCTTCCTTAAATTTTTTGACAATTTTTCCTGCCATGGCCTCTCGGATGCCCTTAATGGCACCGGACCCTAAATACTTTTCTATTGATAGGAGGTCCTCCGGCTCGCAGGCTTCTGCATAGGATACTGCAAATTGGTTCCCATACATCTTATGCGTGCTATATTCTCCCTCAAGCTTTAAAAGCTCCCCCTCCTCGATAAAGCTGAAGCTTCCCACACAGGTTAATTCACCATCTTCATTATTAATTGTAAATACGGTATATCCATTCTCCTCATTTCGAAAGACAATGTGTTCTACGTATCCTTTTATTTCTATCATAGGCAACCATCTCTACCTTTACTGCTCATACAGCCCTCTCTTGCCTTCTAGCCTTTCATCTTCTCCAGATATTGCCCTGTTCCAATGGCAACCACCTTGGTAGGGTCCTCCGCCGTCATTGTGCTAATGCCGGTGCGCTCCTCTATGAGCTCTTCTAAGCCCCTAAGCATAGCCCCACCTCCTGTGAGAACAATTCCTCGCTCCAAAATATCTGCCGAAAGTTCCGGCGGTGTCTCCCCCAAAACCTTCACAATGGCATCTACGATCTGATTGGTAATATCCCGAAGGGCTTCCTCTGTCTCCAGGGATGTTAGGGTTACGGTCTTTGGAAGGCCTGTTACCAGGTTTCTCCCCTTCACCTCCACCTTTTCCTCGTCAATGAGAGGGTAGGCATTTCCAATCTTGATCTTTACATCCTCAGCCGTGCGCTCTCCGATCAAAAGATTATGTTTCTTTCTGATATAATCGATGATTGCGTTGTCAAAATCATCGCCTGCTACTTTCAAAGAGGTGCTTACCACGGTATCTCCCAGAGAAATTACAGCTATATCGGAGGTTCCTCCTCCAATATCTACCACCATATTTCCGCAAGCCTTGCTAATATCGATGCCTGCACCAATGGCAGCCGCCACCGGCTCCTCCACCAAATGGACCTCCCTGGCTCCGGCTGCATAAGCCGCCTCTGTCACTGCCTTTTTCTCAACCTCTGTCACAACACTGGGAATACAGATGCTGATACTAGGCTTTCGAAAGGACCTTTTGCCTAAAGCCTTCTGAACAAAATATTTTACCATCTTTTCTGTAATCGAATAATCGGAAACCACTCCATGGCGAAGAGGCTTCACCGCAATGATATTTCCCAAGCCCCGGCCCAACATAAGCCTGGCTTCTTCTCCCACTGCCTTTACTTCATTTAAGTCCCTGTCAAAAGCCACCAAAGAAGGTTCCTTTAGGATCACTCCTTTTCCACGCATATAAACCAATACGCTGGCGGTTCCCAAATCAATTCCTATATCAACTGCCATATATACTTACCCTCGTTTATTTTTCTAGCATCTTTTTTATATAATATCCTGTATAAGATCCGGGATTTTCGGCAACTTCTTCGGGAGTTCCCTTGGCAATCACGCATCCTCCCTTGTCTCCGCCTTCCGGACCCATATCTATAATATAATCCGCCGTCTTGATTACGTCTAGATTATGTTCGATTACAAGAACTGTATTTCCATCCTCCGCAAGCCGTCTAAGAATCTCTGTAAGCTTGTGAACATCCGCAAAATGCAGCCCTGTCGTAGGTTCATCCAAAATATAGATGGTCTTTCCTGTACTTCGCTTGCTAAGCTCTGTAGCCAGTTTAATTCTCTGCGCCTCTCCTCCGGACAGCGTGGTAGAGGGCTGTCCCAGTCTAAGATAGGAAAGTCCCACATCCTTCAGCGTTTCCATCTTTCTTCGAATCGAAGGAACATTCTCAAAAAAGCCTACGGCTTCCTCCACAGTCATATCAAGTACATCATAAATGCTTTTTCCCTTATACTTTACTTCCAAGGTTTCACGATTGTAGCGTTTTCCCTTACATACCTCACAGGGCACATAGACATCCGGGAGAAAATGCATCTCTATTTTTAAAATACCATCACCGCTGCAGGCCTCACAGCGGCCACCCTTTACATTAAAACTAAAGCGCCCCTTCTTATAGCCCCTGGCCTTTGCATCCGGTGTCGCCGCAAAAAGATCTCTGATCAGATCAAATACTCCTGTATAGGTTGCAGGATTGGATCTGGGGGTCCGGCCAATGGGAGACTGGTCAATATCAATCACCTTGTCTAGCTGGTCCAAGCCTTCCACAGACTTGTGACTTCCCGGGATGGTTCTGGCACGGTTTAAGTCTCTTGCCAAACGTTTATATAAAATTTCATTGACCAGGGAACTTTTTCCCGAACCGGATACTCCCGTCACACAGGTTAGGACTCCCAGGGGAATGTCCACATCGATATTTTTCAAATTATTCTGAGCGGCGCCCACGACCTTGATCCATCCTGTAGGACTTTTCCTCACTTCCGGTATAGGAATTTTGATTTTTCCACTAAGATAGGCTCCCGTTATGGATCTGTCATTTTCCATAATCTCTTTTGCGGTGCCTGTAGCCACCACTTCTCCACCATGTTCTCCGGCTCCGGGACCGATATCCACAATATAGTCCGCCTCCAACATGGTATCCTCATCGTGCTCCACTACGATAACAGAATTTCCCAGATCACGCAAATGCTTTAGGGTCGCAAGGAGCTTGTCATTGTCTCTTTGATGCAAACCTATGCTGGGTTCATCCAGGATATAGGCAACTCCTACCAAACCGGAACCAATCTGCGTGGCCAGACGGATTCGCTGGGCCTCCCCTCCCGAGAGACTTCCCGTAGCCCTGGCCAGGGTTAGATAATCCAGTCCCACGTCCATCAAAAATTGAATCCTTGCATTAATTTCTTTTAAAATCTGGCCTCCGATCAATTCCTGCTGGCTAGATAGGATCAGGTCCTTTAAAAATCCTTGAAGATTTTCTATAGAAAGTGTCGTCACCTCATGGATATTCTTTTCTCCCACTGTCACAGCCAGAGCAGAGGGCTTGAGCCTCTGACCCTTACAAGACCGGCAGGGAGTTACTCGCATAAATTCTTCATATTCCGCCTTGCCGGTCTCAGAGCCGGTCTCCCTGTATCTGCGCTCTACATTTTTAATCAGGCCCTCAAAGGCAATCCCATAGACGCCCTCTCCCCTCTGTCCCTTGTAATGCACCTGAACCTCCCGGCCTCCTGTGCCATAGAGCAAAAGATCATGGATTTCCTTTGGATAGTCCTCAAAAGGAGTCTCCAGAGAGAAATGATATTTTTTTGTAAGGGCATCCAAGATGGCATAGGTAAAGCTTTTCTTATCATTGCAGGACTGCCAGCCTTTTACAACAATGGCTCCATCCATAATGCTAAGCTTCTTGTCCGGGATCATAAGGTCCTCATCAAATTCCATCTTATATCCCAAACCCACACAGTCCGGGCAGGCCCCGAACGGATTGTTAAAGGAAAAGCTTCGCGGTTCGATCTCTTCGATACTAATCTCGCAGTCCGGACAGGAAAAGCTTTGGCTAAAGTTCAAGGTCTCTCCCCCAATCACATCCACCATCATAAGGCCTTCTGCCAGATTCAGTACCGTTTCGATAGAGTCTGTAAGCCTCTTTTCAATGCCTTCTTTTACAACCAAACGGTCTACGATAATTTCAATATTATGTTTGATATTCTTCTCTAAATTAATCTCTTCTGATAGCTCGTAAAGGTTTCCATCGATGCGCACCCGCACATAACCATTCTTCTTGGCTCGCTCCAAAAGTTTGGCATGAGTTCCCTTTCTGCCCCTCACCACCGGAGCCAAGAGCTGAATCTTGGTCCGCTCCGGCATTGCCATAATCTGATCTACCATCTGGTCCACGGTCTGCTTGGATATCTCTCTTCCACACTTGGGGCAGTGAGGGATTCCAACCCTGGCATAGAGCAGACGAAAATAATCATAGATCTCCGTCACGGTTCCTACGGTAGATCTGGGATTTCGATTGGTGGACTTTTGGTCAATGGAAATTGCCGGGGACAGGCCTTCAATACTCTCCACCTCAGGCTTTTCCATCTGGCCCAAAAACTGTCTTGCATAGGAAGACAAGGATTCCATATAGCGGCGCTGTCCCTCTGCATAAATGGTATCAAAAGCCAGGGAGGACTTTCCTGAGCCGCTTAGTCCCGTTAAAACAATCAATTTATTTCTTGGAATGTCCAAATCTACATTCTTCAGATTATGTTCATTCGCACCCCTGATACGGATGCTTTTTTGTTCTTCCCAATTAATTAATTCTTCCATCTTATTTTTTCCTACTATCTATCTAATATCAGGAAAACCCTGACAATACTTTCTACAGCTTCTCTAATTTTCCTCATGGAGCAAAGTACGAAGTTCCACAAGTTTATCTCTAAGCTCAGCTGCCGCCTCAAAGTTTAATTCTGCTGCCGCCTTCTTCATATGTTTCTCCACATCTTTTGCAAGTTTCTCTAATTCCTTGACACTCATGGATTCCGGATCCTTATCCATCTGCATCTCAGAAGCCGCAACCTTCTTGGAAATGCTGATAAGGTCTCTCACACTCTTTTCAATGGTCTTAGGAGTAATGCCGTGTTCCTCATTATATTTCATCTGAATTTCCCGCCGACGATTTGTCTCCTCCATGGCACGTCTCATGGAATCTGTGATGGAATCTGCATACATAATCACATGCCCCTTTGAATTTCTGGCCGCCCGTCCGATGGTCTGGATCAAAGAGGTCTCAGACCGCAGGAAACCTTCCTTATCTGCGTCCAGGATAGCCACCAAAGTGATCTCCGGAATGTCCATTCCTTCCCTCAGCAAGTTGATTCCTACCAGCACATCAAAGACATCCAATCGCATATCGCGGATAATCTCTGTTCGCTCCAGGGTATCAATATCCGAATGTAGGTACTTTACCCTAATTCCAAGCTCTCTCATATAATCCGTCAGATCCTCTGCCATTCGCTTGGTCAGAGTGGTAATCAGGATCTTATTCTTTTGGGCAATTTCTTTCTTAACCTCAGCGACCAGGTCGTCAATCTGCCCCTCCACAGGACGGACAGAAATTTCCGGATCTAAAAGTCCCGTAGGCCTGATGACCTGCTCGGTGCGAAGAAGCTCATGCTCCTCCTCATATTTTCCGGGTGTGGCTGATACGAAAAGGATCTGATCGATCTTACTTTCAAACTCCTCAAAGCTTAAGGGGCGGTTGTCCAGGGCTGAGGGCAGACGGAAGCCATAATTTACCAAGGTCCTCTTTCTGGCCTGGTCTCCATGATACATTCCTCCGATCTGAGGAATGGTCATATGGGACTCATCAATCATAATCACAAAATCATCCGGGAAATAATCGATTAAAGTATGGGGAGGCTGTCCCGGCTTTAAGCCTGACAAGTGCCTGGAATAGTTCTCGATCCCGGAGCAAAAGCCTGTCTCCCTCATCATCTCAATATCAAAATTGGTACGTTCCGAGATTCTCTGTGCCTCTAAAAGTTTTCCTTGTCCCTTAAAATATTGGATCTGGGTCTCTAATTCATCCTCAATATCCTTGATTGCCCGCTCCATATTTTCTTTTGAAACCACATAATGGGAGGCAGGGAAAATAGCAATATGGTTCAGTTCATTCTTAACCTCCCCGGTAAGGACATCTACCTCCGTAATCCTGTCAATCTCATCCCCGAAAAATTCCACCCGGATGGCATACTCCTCAGATCCTGCGGGAAAAATCTCCACCACATCCCCCCGGACCCTAAAAGTGCTTCTTTTAAAATCCATCTCATTGCGGTCATACTGAATATCAATCAGCTTGCGGATCACATCCTCTCGGTCCTTCTCCATCCCCGGCCTTAAGGACAAAACCATATTCTGATAATCCACAGGAGAACCCAAGCCGTAAATGCAGGAAACACTGGCAACGATGATCACATCCCTCCGCTCAGACAGGGCTGCCGTTGCTGAATGCCTAAGCTTATCGATCTCGTCATTAATGGCAGAATCCTTGGCAATGTAGGTATCGGAGGAGGGCACATAGGCTTCCGGCTGATAATAATCATAATAGGAGACAAAATATTCCACTGCGTTCTCAGGGAAAAATTCCTTAAACTCCCCATACAACTGGGCCGCCAAGGTCTTGTTATGGGCAATCACCAGGGTTGGCTTATTCAATTGTTGGATTACATTGGCCATGGTAAAGGTCTTACCGGACCCAGTAACACCAAGTAAGGTCTGACATTGATTGCCTTCCTGAAAACCAGCCAGCAGGTCTGCAATGGCCTGAGGTTGATCTCCGGTAGGTTCATATTCCGAATGTAAGTTGAAAATTTGTTGTGACTCTCCCACAAAGTTACCTCCTGTGCTTTCCGCTATTTTGCAGCCTTCTATTCTCCCATTGGTCTTCGAACAATCATGCAAGCATCTTGGCCTGTTCGCGCTCATTAGCCCATTATATCATGGGAATTTCAAAATGTATACACGATGCGAACATTCGTTCTAGAAAATCCATGAAATAAAAAAATCCCCCAGAGCTTCAAACTCTGGGGGCTGTATATGTTTTTTTTATATATCAATTTAGTAGAACGGAAACATAAGTGGCATTAATATGATCGTAGCCGCCGCCAAAATAAGTGCCAGTGGCGTTCCACATTTCAGGTAATCTTTAAAGCTATATCCTCCCGGTTCCATAATCATAATCTGGCAAGGAGCTGCCATAGGGGTCATGATGGAAATACAGCTTGCTGTGAGGACTCCCACAACTGCAGCTCTTGGGTCTACACCGATCTTAAGGCAAGCGGATGTAACCAGGGGAATAAATATTGTCAGTGTTGCAAGGTTTGACATTACCTGGGTCAGCAGGAAAGGAACCATGAAAAATACGGTCATCATAATATAAGGATTTGCAGCATCTCCTAAGACCTTGATCATCAAGTCTGCTACAAGGTCTCCGGCTCCTGTCACTTTGATGGCGTCTGAAAGAGAAAGCACCCCTGCAAATAAGAAGATGGTTGGTTGATGAATGGAATTTAAGGCTTCTTTTTCAGAAAGGACTCCGGAAAGTACCAAAAGCACTGCCCCGATACATGCAATTAAATACATTTTAATGCCGATGACGTTCTCAAAAAGCATCAGGATAATGGTTCCCAGCACAATGATCAAGGCCAGCTTTTCTTTGATTGGAGACAACTTGCTTGCTTTTTCTGTATTTTCTTCATGGTCATTGAACTTACTATTGTCTATGTCCGGCATCAATTTGTGACCGATGAAAACCATATAAAGAATGGCAATGGCAAGAAGGGGAATCCTGGCAACTGTAAAATCCCACACATGAAGGGCATTGGGAGCGCCCCCTTCCATCATTATGTCATTCCATGTCATATTGCTGGCTCCCTGTCCTAGGAAGGTCATAGAGGTGGCAACATTTGCACAGGCCATAGCCGGAAACAAAAGCTTGCTGCGGCTGGTTCCGATATCATTGGCAATCCCTACAAGGAGGGGAATCATAATCGCCGCTGTCGCCGTCGCATTTGTTATGCAGGCAAGAAGGGCAGATGCCAGGCAGGATAAAAGGATCAACATACGGGGATTATCTTTATAACGAATTACAAGATTTTGGGCATGATCAATTAATTTTGTTTTTGTAAGTCCTGCCCCAATTACAAACATTGCCACAAACATAACAACATTTGTATTAATGAATCCACTTAGGGCTTCCTCCGGTGTCCTTACACCTGTAATGATCAGAGAGAGAATAATTCCCGAAGAAATCACTGCAATGGGAATTCTCCCTGAAGCAAAGGCAAGGATGGTGATCAGAAGGATCACGAAAGTAATTTGTAAGGGTGTCATAGCTTTCTCCTTTGAATGTGTTTTTTTCTTAACAATAAAATAATCATATAGTAGAAGCCATTCAAAGTACATTTCGCTTTTTTAAAGATATCTTTCCTTTTTCGAAAGATTTTTTATTTGACATAGTTACAAATAATCTGATATAAGTCCTGAATTTCCTTTCGAAAAACGGTATCCTTCATAAAAACTAAATTTAATTCCGTATGCAGGGGCTCCTCTCCCACAGAAAGTGGCTGGATTCGGTCTGCAAAAAGGCTATTAAAGATCATATGGTCCAGGGTAATCATAACCGCCTGATTACAAGCCACACAGGCCAGGCCCGTCCGGGTTCCACTGATCTGATAGGCAATGTTGGGACTTAACTGTTGGCCGGCATAAAGTTCATCTGCCTGCTGCCTAAAGGTAGTACCAGGAAGCAGCATAACATTATCTTCCCTGGCGCATTCCTCCAGGGAAATCCAGGGATAGCGAAAGCCCTCCCTCTTTACACTTTTTCCCAGTAAAAAATGATTTTTTTCCACCGCCATTACTGTTTCACAGGTTTTCACCCTGTGATATTCATAGGCCGAATCCCTCTTGTCTGTTGTAGAAAAAAATACATCAACCTTCTGCCTGCCAAGCATGTCCTTAAGCTCCGTATTGGAATATTCCTGAAGAACAATTTTCATATCCGGATAAATATTTCGAAATTCAGGCAGGACCTTATCCAGTACGAGGGTTGAAAAGGAAGGCTGGACCCCGATTTGAATAACCTTATTGTCAATATTTGCAAAATATTGCATCTGCTGATTCAATTCCAGGTGCAGGCGCTCGATTTCCTGACATTTTCGAATATAGTACTCTCCTGCCTCTGTGGGCACAAAACGCTTTCCCACACGATGAAATAAAAGGACATTCAACTCCTTCTCCCTGGCCTGGACAAATCTGCTTAAAGCCGAAGGTGTCATATATAGTTTATTCGCTGCCTTTGTAATGCCTCCACAGCGGGCAACTTCCAAAATATATTTTATATTTTTATCCATAAACGCTCCTTATTTTCCGCAAAATACAAACAGGCAAGGGCCTAAAGGCCTCCTTCCCCGGCAGGTTTTTCCAAATACAAAAGGGGAGCCTGCCCCAAATGGGCAGACCCTCCTTATCTGCGATCTTATATATACAAATTAAATTTTTAGCCGAAAGACTGCTCGGTACGGTTAATGATCTCATCCTGTAAAGGCTTACTTAAGTTACGGAAGAAGTCACTATATCCCGCAACTCGAACAATCAGATCTCTGTAATCATCCGGGTGCTTCTGAGCCTCGATCAAGGTCTGCTTGTCGATAACATTGAACTGAATGTGATGTCCGTCCATAGCAAAGTAGCTGCGAATCAAACTTGACATATTATCCAGTCCCTTCTCTCCTGCTACTACATCCGGTGTAAACTTCTGGTTCAAAAGTGTACCTGCGGTTGCCAGATGATCCATCTTAGAGCAAGACTTAATAACGGCTGTCGGTCCGTTGGTATCTGCTGATTTTTCAGGAGAAATACCTTCTGATACAGGGATATTTGCCTTTCTACCGTTGGCTGTTGCACCGATTACCTCACCGAAGTATACATGGCAGGTCGTAGGAAGCATATCTACACCATACTTACCGCCTCTCATAGTCGGACGTCCGGTGATCAGATCATGATAGAGGTTGAATACATCCTGCATAATGTCATCTGCATAATCATCATCATTACCATATTTTGGAGTTCTGTCATGAACCATACGATAAATCGCATCATAGCCTTCGAAGTTATGATCCATAGCTTCAAGGAGCTCATCCATCGTAAAGTTCTTCTTATCAAAGACATTGTACTTAACAGCTGTAATACAGTCAGTTACGGTTCCGATACCTACACCCTGAATGTAATTGGTGTTGTATCTTGCACCACCGGCATTGTAATCCTTGGCATTGCTGATACAGTCGTTGGTTACAACTGAAAGGCAAGGTGCCGGCATATTCTCAGCATAAAGCTTCTCAATCACATTGTTACCACGGATCTTAACATCGATAAAATACTTTAACTGCTTTGTAAATGCATCCCATAATTCCTCATAGTTTGCAAAATCTTTCGCATAACCGGTCTGGAGTCCCAATTGCTTTCCTGATACGGTATCATAGCCATTGTAAAGAGTTAACTGGAATACTTTTGGAATATTTAAATATCCTGTAAGGATATAAGCTTCGCTTCCCCAAGCTCCGGTCTCAACACATCCGGAAGATCCGCCGCGGCGGGCATCCTCCAAGGACTTTCCTGCATTGATAAGCTCCATAGTCTGTGCTTCTGTATTGTAGAATGCAGGCTGTCCCCAACCCTTTCTGGAGATCTCGCATGCTCTCTTTAAGAAACGAGCCGGTGTCTTCTTGCTGATGGTTACGTTAGAGTTTGGCTGAACCAGCTTCATCTCGTCCATACAGTCAAGGATTAAGTAACTAACCTCATTAACACCATCTTTTCCATCCGGAGTTACACCACCGGTATTAATATTTGCAAAATCCACATAGGTAGCACTTTCTTTCAGAGTAATACCAACTTTAACCGGCGCAGGCTGGTTGTAGAATTTTACCCACAGGCACTCTAAAAGCTCTTTTGCCTTCTCATCGTCCAAAATTCCGGCTTCCACATCTGCTCTGTAGTACTTAATCAGGTGCTGGTCCAAACGTCCCGGGCTAAATGCATCCCAAGGATTCAACTCTGTAGTAACTGCCAAATGGGTGAACCAGTAAAGCTGAATTGCCTGCCAATAGGTCTGTGGAGCGTGAGCCGGAACAACCTCTAAGTTGGCTGCGATCTGCTCTAACTCTGCCTTACGAACCGGATCCGCTTCCTTAGCCGCCATCTCAAGAGCCAGATCGTGATATCTTTGTCCCAAGATAATTACTGCATCACAGGAAATATCCATAGCCTTTAATTCTTCTAATTTATCATAGGCCTCTGTATCATTCATGAAGTCCAATTCATCCATGGTCTTCTTGATCTTAGCCTTGTAATCCAAGTAACCGGTGGTAAATACCTGCTCGCCACCGCAAGTGTGTCCGGGACCTCTCTGCTCCATGAATTCTGTAAACATACCTGCAGAATAGCAGTCATTCCACTCCGGAGTCATAGCATCCAAAAGCTTTACTCTCATATTACGATTCTTCCAGAAGGGGATAATCTCCTCTGCCTGAATTCTTCGATCTTCCTCTGTGGTATGGAAGGATACCAAGTCACGCTCGCTCATAACTGTCATATCTTCCACACTGTGACAGCAAAGTTCCGGGAAAGTTGGAGAAGCCTGGGGATCCTTACCCTTCTCACCTACGATCAATTCTCCCTCTCCTAAGTAGAGGGTCTTTCTTGAAAAATACTCCTTAAGAACCATAGAACGCATAACAGGAACCGAATATTTTCCGTCGTTCTCCTTGTAGAATTCAGTCTCGATTCTGGCTCTCTCCATATCGATATGGACAGGTGTAGTTACACTGATTTCTCTCAACTTTTGAATTCTTTCATTCATTCCTCTTTTTTCTGCCATTGTGCTAACCTCCTATTTTGGTATTTAAATAACCTGCATCTTTAAAAAGTTTCACAAAACCTTCCATCTCTTCGCTAGAAGGTGCATGTAAGTCATTTCCCTGGTACTCCATACCAAGCTTGGGATACTTGCTGCTTCCTGTATTATGGTAGGTCAGAAGATTGACCTGCGCAGGAGTAATATTATGCTCCTTCAGGAACTGAATGGTATCCAGCATATTCTTCTCATTGCCGTTGACTTCCTTCACGGTAGGAATTCGAATATAGATTCTTGCCCCTGCCTCTGAAAGCTTTACCAGATTTTCTAAAATCAGCTGATTGTCAACGCCAATGTATTTCTTATGAAGCTCCGGGTCCATAACTTTCACATCATATAAAAATGTATTTACATAGGGTAAGATTGCCTCAAACTTCTTGAAGGGAACATATCCACAGGTATCTATGGTTAATGTAATCTCTTCTTTTTGAAGCTCCTTGGCAATCGCCACTATATACTCCGAGGACATGGCCATGACTTCCCCGCCGGAAAGAGTCACTCCGCCGCCGGACTGTTCATAGAACATCCGGTCCTTCATAATCTCCTTCACCAGAGCCTTTACAGGATATTCCTGGCCTACTCTTTCTCTGATCCCCTCCGGGCAATAGACTTCACACTTGCCACACAGGTTACAAAGCGATTTGTCTAGTAAAGGCTTGCCCTCCACCATGGTAATTGCAGCCTGGGGACAGACCTTGGCACAGGCTCCACAGCCTAGGCACTTCTCCTTGTCATACTGAAGTTCCTTCTCAAACCGCTGGGTCTCCGGATTGTGACACCAAACACACTTCAAGGGACATCCCTTAAAAAAAACAGTGGTTCTGATTCCGTCTCCGTCATGAATGGAATACTTTTGGATATTTGTAATCAAATCCATGCTCATTCTCCTCTCGGTAGGATAACTAGTTTGTAATTTATATTTTTGTACTTTAGTCTATAAACATATTAACAAAGGGGACTTAGTTTGTCAAGGCTTTATCAAGCCTTGGTCTCTAACTCCCCTTTGAATTAAAATCTATTCTTTTTTTGTATTTATCCTATCGTTCTTGATGTTAGCACCATTCCCCTTATTTGTAAAGCCATGAAATGTAGGAGAATGTACAGACCCAAGTCTCTATGTCCCCAATCATGAAAAGGGACCTCCAAAGCCTAAGCTTTTGGAAGTCCCTTTGATAAGGTTGATGAAGTGTGTATCTAATTATTTGTTACGGTTACGGTTATAGTTGATTAGGCAGCCGGCCTTAACGATCTTTTTCTCGTCCTCTGTCATATCTGCAATATAAAGAGAAATCTCTTTGATCGTATCTCCAATGACATAAGCCTTAATATCTTTCATATCTGTGTCAAAGGCAGCACGGATATTCGGAACATAGATATAATCTCCTACTTCAAATTCCGGATCTGCTGTCATCTGGAAGGGAATCATACCCCAGTTCATTACATTGGAACGATAACGCTTGGTTGCATATTCCTTTGTAATGTTGGCAAGTCCGCCAATGACTCTCTGGCAGCTTGCTGCCTGCTCTCTGGCAGAACCGTCTCCTGGTTTTACTGCATAGATCATACTTCCAACTTCTGTCTCTTCAGGAACTACATTTTCCTGTCCGGCAATCGTATGGATCTGATCAAAAATCTTTTGAAGCTCCGGTTCTGCTTCCACAAGAGACTTGCCGGCTACTCTTGCCTTCTCGATCTTATCTACAAGCTTTGACTTTCCGACATACTCGGGATCACGGCGTGATAAGGTAAATTCTGCAAGTCCCAATGGGTTGGAACGATAAGAAGAAGTCTCTCCGGATGGGATTAATTCATCTGTGGTTGTTACCGGATCTAAGATCTTTGAACAAACCTTAAGAAGAATATTATCTGTAAGGGCACTCATGCTTGGCCAATCCTTAATGTTTGGTCCGTATACCAATTCCTTGTCGGAATCGCCCTTCTCATATCCATAATATACTCTCTTAGCATAAGAAGTATCATCATAAGTATACTCCGGTACATCTCCCCAGCAATCCAGAGTCTCTGCAGATGTAAGAATTCCTCCATTGGCTGCTGTAGCTGCGATGGAGCGAGCGTCCATAAGAGCTACTGCAGACATCTGTCCATTGCCCGGCTTAGAACCTTCACGGTTAGGGAAGTTTCTGGTGGTATGACGGATACTAAGTCCATCATGACAAGGAGTATCTCCGGCTCCAAAGCAAGGTCCGCAGAAAGCAGTACGAATAATAGCACCGGCCTCCATAAGGTCTGCGATATATCCTTGTTTTGTCAGGTTGATAAATACCGGCTGTGAGGATGGATATACAGCTAAGGAGAAGGCTCCGTCTCCGGTCGTCTTTCCTCTAAGGGCATTGGCAGCTTCTACTACGTTGGTATAGTTACCACCTGCACATCCGGCGATGACTGCCTGCTGTACCTGCAAGCCTTTATCGGTAATCTTATCCATCAAATGGAAGGCTGCTCTTCCCTGAGAAATCTCAGCTGCTTCCTTCTCAACTCCCTGTAAGATATCCTTTAAGTTTGCATTTAACTCATCGATCTCATAGGTGTTACTTGGATGGAAGGGCAGGGCGATCATTGGCTTGATGCTGCTAAGATCTACATATACGACTCCGTCATAGTAGGCAACATCTGCCGGATTCAGTTCCTTGTAGTCCTCTCCTCTTCCATGAACGGTAAGGAAGCTCTTGGTATCCTCATCCGTTCTCCAAATAGAAGAAAGACAGGTAGTCTCTGTGGTCATTACATCCACACCGTTTCTAAAGTCAGTTGTCATCGTAGAGACACCGGGTCCTACAAATTCCATTACTTTATTCTTTACATATCCATTTTTAAATACAGCTCCGATAATAGCCAAAGCCACATCCTGAGGTCCGATCCATGGATTCGGCTTTCCATCTAAGTAGATGGCTACAACTTCCGGACGGGACACATCGTAGGTATCGCACAGAAGCTGCTTAACCAGCTCTCCGCCACCTTCACCGATTGCCATGGTTCCTAAAGCACCATAACGGGTATGAGAGTCAGATCCCAAGATCATCTTGCCACAGCCTGCAAATTTTTCACGCATAAACTGATGAATAACTGCAATGTGAGGTGGTACATAAATTCCGCCATACTTCTTTGCAGCGGAAAGTCCGAACATGTGGTCATCTTCATTAATGGTTCCACCTACCGCACATAAGGTATTGTGACAGTTTGTAAGTACATAAGGAAGGGGGAACTTCTCCATTCCGGAAGCCTTGGCAGTCTGGATAACTCCTACGAAGGTAATATCATGGGATGCCATAGCGTCAAATTTAATTTTCAGGTTCTTCATATTTCCAGAGGTATTATGAGCTTCCATAATTCCATAGGCCATGGTACCTTTTACAGCTTCATCTTTGTTGGCTGCCTTACCGGTAAGGGCTTCTACCTGGGCTGCTTCTTCCTCAGGCACGATTGTAGTTCCATTTACCAGATATGCACCGCCGTCATATAATTTAACCATTCTCTTTGTCTCCTTTTCTCTTTTCGTCAAAATTAGGATGCCGGGGAAGGTTCCCAGCTGACTCTGAAAGATTTCAGATCACCACAAGATTCCTCCCCATTATAACCTATTTCTCCAAGATTGTATACATGTATATTAAAATATTATTTTAATTGTATACATGTATGTTATTATTCAGCAAATTCAAATTCCTTTACTTCTCTTACCACGTCCATGATGGTTCCGTCACGG